>DATKHC010000012.1:0-13868 GCA_035510465.1 Saccharimonadales bacterium (SeqCode) | reverse complement strand
TCTAGCGTTAATCAGTTTATAACCTATACTTGGATCTTTTGCCCAAACAGGGATAAGACCCCATTTCATGAGTACCAAATGCTTTCCCTTATGGTCTTCTGTAATTACTGGCATTATTTGACCAGGAGCAACATTATAGTTCTTCGAAAGTTTCGGAGGCGTACGCATCGTGCCGTAGCGTTCTAATAGATCGTCTTCACTATCGTATTCGGTATATCTACCACACATAATATTTAATTAGCTTTAAGACTGACTAGATTCGCTAGGTTGAGTACCAAGTTTTTCGCCCAGTTTGTCTAAAATTCTTAACCTATCCTCAGAGCTAAGTGGCAGCCTACTTAATATTGACCGGGCATCATCGTCGGTTAGATCTGGAGTATTGTCGGGTGAAAGTAGACGGTGTGCTTGCTTTATTGCTGAAATTTGGGCTTCTGTGGGTTCTTGAGTAGCTACAGATCCATCATTTATCACATCTATTTCTATGAAGGGAGGGGCAGTATCTATCGCTCCGGGTTCAATAATACCTTTCGCAACCGCCATTGCACCGACAAAATATCCTGTCACAAATGCTTCACCGGGAGTTTTGTTATGGAAGTGCCTAGCGTAGTATTCGCCGATGCCCATTAATTCCGGAATAATAGGATCATCCGGTCTATGAGTCCTGCGAGCTATTTCGGCATGTTGCACTAGAGTTCTTTCGGATACGTACAGAATTCCTGGCAAGTTGATACGTTGGTTTGGTGGATCATCAACTGCAGGTTCACCGCTAAGATATTCATAGTCTTCTCTGTCTTCGTCAGTCATTAAATGGTCTACTAAGGGTCTATCTGTACGGGCTTTTACGTCTTCCACTTCACCGGCCATTATAGCCAGCAGTCTTTGGCCATTAAGGTATACAGCATGAAAACCTCGTGGTCCGTAGTCTCCTCCGGGGTTCCATGATAACTCAAAGTTTACTGGTGGAGATTGTTCTGCTTGTTGTGATAAGGCGTCTGTCCCCTGGGACGCACTCCCATCATTCGCTTCAGCTGCAATCATGGTTTAATTATCTAGCCTTAGATCAATATCTGCAAACATGAGCAATATATGTGATTTAAAATAGCTAATCTATTCAGACGTAGTTCTTGCAATCTCTTCAAAGGGTGTACCCTGAACGTATATGCCAAGAGTTCCATCCTGAGTCCTATAAAAAGGTTCACCAACCTCTTCTACTGTAGCTACTCCGAAACTTAGCCTCATCAAGTTGCGAGCAAAGTCTTTTTTGGTGTCTCCAGTCGGTGGGCCAAACTTAGTGTCTAATGCGGCTTTTAAACGCTCTTTGGCTGTCTGTTCCATAATAAAATTATCTCACAGCGTGGCAAAGAATTAATTATTTCTGTTTTTATATTGCTGCCAGACTTCTTCAATATTTATATTCGGTAGCTCAACTTTAATTTTATCTATTGCTTTTTGACTATACAATTTATATTCAGAGTTATTTATCTTGATTACTTTGAAATACTCTAGGTCATTTTTTATTCGCATCATTTCTATAATTGCTCTCGTCTTTGGTTCTGTGAGATTGATCTTTTTGGCTACTTTTCTGACTCCAAACTTATAATAATCAAGCTCATTTACCCTTTTTATTCCGACAACTGGAAGATTTTCATCACCTTCTATATTTACTGTCCTAATGGGTATAGCATCATCGTTTTTGCTAAAACGCAGATGTACGGGTGTTCCGTCTCCTTCTGTGTTTAGTTTTAGTGCAGCAACACCAGGGAAGATCGTATCCCACACTTCTTCTTTTTGAATTTTAACGAGAATATTGTCAAGGTCCTTGTCCGTAGGGAGTATTGATTTACCTTGAATTGAACCATCCATAATCGCTAGCCCTCTAACCATGGTTTTAGCTTCAAACTTTTTCCGTTTTCCCTTGGTGAGTAATGGTTTTATTCTCGATATATCATTTTCAACAAGGAATGCTAAGTCGCGAGGTGGATTTATAGAAATGGGCAATACCCTCTCAGGTATTTTATTTCCCAATTTTTCATTAAATACTGTTAACAGCAAGTCTGAAAATAGTGTTACTCCAGATTGTATATGTAGATAAAGTTGTTCTTCAGAAAGCCTTAATATGTAGTGCTGAGCCGCATCCCGTAGGCTATTAATAATCTTCAGGGTACGAGCCTGGTTTTCATCTACAAATTTATATTTACTATCGGTTGCGAGATTTACGCATTTCTCAAAGCCATATGTATCTTTGTTTCTATTCTCACGGATCACACCCCCCTTAAATAATATTGCAGCTTTTAAAAAAATCTCAAATGAATGATCTAAGCTTATTAGTGATAAGTCTTGTCGATTTGTATCATAAGGTCTATTAAAAACTTCTATGGCAAAAATTAAACTATTTATTGATTTATCTTTTAATGCCTCTACTTCCTTACTTTTCATGACTATAGCTTACAGCTAATCATTGGCTAACTAAATTACTTATGCTGTTGAGCCGTAGCGAAGGTCGAGGAGGAGCAACTTTATAGGTCAAACCACTTTATACTGGTCTTCACCCGTTTCAAGTAGATTAAGCAGAGTTTTTACAGCCATATCGCTAGAACGCTTTAGATACCCAATAGAGTTGTATGCTGCACTTGAATTTGAACCATACCAATAGCGTGGAGATATTCCCTTAAATAGCTCATGGTTTTTAATGATGTCAAATGCTGCTCGAATTGATTCTGCCTTGAGCGCCTTGCTTAGTGCTTCTTCGTTAACTATGCCGTCATGAGAAATACAGACTAGTAGAGCATCCTTTTTCATAAGGCTAAGTTGTTTAGCGGATATGAAATTTTGTCCGGCTTCGTCGCCAAGGGCAACAAAAACAATGTCCGAAGTTTTAAACACTTCTTCCATATCAAGATATTTGTACTTTACGTTTTTCTGTTGCCTACTCCAGTAGACAACTTCGTTGGCGCCAAGACCACTCATCATATCAGCGTATTTATTGCCAATATGTCCAAGTCCAATTACCCCTATGCGCAAATCAGGCAAGCTAGTGATTGTATGGAACTTGTCAGCTCCTTTTGGCCCTAATGAGAAAAGGTCTCTTTGCATAGCGAGAGTAGCAGCAAGCGCCCATTCAGCCACTTCATAAACATTGGCGTATGGTGTAGTTCCGATCTTTATTCCTTTTGCTTGAGCCTCTTTCCAAGCTGGTATGTGTCCTTGATATCCAGTTCCCGTAAAGATAATTGCTTGAAGTTTGTCCGCTGCGTTAATGACAGGCTCGGTTATATATTCAACTCCACCAAGTATGTAGCCAGCCTTACCTTTCACCGCCTTTATAAGCTCGTTTTCGGTCGCGTCTGGTTTATCTAATCTTTCGATTTCAAAACCAGCATCTTTTAATTTCTTTTCATGTTCATCAAATATAAATAAGCTATCGGTAATTAGTATTGTCGCCATTTTAATCTCCCTGTTACTGGTATCTATAATATCAGAACTTTCCTTTACGTAGTTTCAGTTTACAACCTTAGCTCAACCTCAATTACCAATCACTAACTTGACAACTCGACACCTACGTTGTATGATAGTTAATATGGACAAAGACAGTGAAGAATACTTTAGAAGTATAGAAACCTATACTGAAAAGGTTGCCCGTTTACAGGCAAAAAAAGAAGTTGTAAGAGCTGCTGGATTTCTCGCAGACCTTCGGGCTGTTGAGGCTGGTTACGATCATAAAGTTAGTTGCCCAATAGAAGGTACAGATAAAAGCTACTTCACAAGAATGGGAGTAGATGAAGCAACCGAATTGGCAGAACAAGTTCAATCACATCTTACGATTGTTTGCGAAGGTGACGTAGACGCAGCAACGTTTATTTACAGTCAAGCAGGTAATGCACTTGCTCAAGAGTTAGCAACACCAGAGTCTGCGTAAAGCAGACAGAACTCAATCTCAACTCTCAGCGATAAACATCTTCAACTATAGCTAAATCTGCTTACTGCTCAAGCTTGCAATTCCTATCTGTTAGGGCTTAAATATCTAAATAAGGAGACATTATGCCACCACTTAAAGGGATTGATCGAGGAATAAACGGGTCCTTACTAAAGGCTCTCGAAGAGACAGGACACGGGGATCACATAGCAATTGTTGACCCAAGTTATAGCATTCCTGAGGGTTCTAGAGTCATTGATTACCAGGGCAATTCCTCTGCAAGAGCACTTAAAGGAATTTTAGCCTTGGTGCCAATTGAAGAAGAAAGCCATGTTCTATTAATGATGCCTGATACCGAACAACATTCGCATGAAGCCGTTACTGAATTCGAAGAAGCTTTGGGCGGCGTCCGCGAGACAGATTGGCTTACGAGATACGGAAAAGATAACCCAAGTGGAATTGGGTTCTATGACCTTGTTAACAATCCCTCAAATGAAACGCAGAATACTCTTTTTGTTAGAACTCGAGACGAGAAAGCATTCGCTTGTGCGATGCTTGTAGTTGGTCATTCACAGTCATAAGGTACAAACTCTACTTCTACCCAAGCATAACTATTTTGTTTTCCTTTGTTTGATACACTGTTTTTATGGATTATTCAAAAAGTGCAGGTGGAGTAATTATCAGTCCAACAGGAAAAGTTCTAGTAGTAAGCCAACACGGTACTTCTTGGTCTTTACCTAAAGGAACACTAGAAGAGGGTGAAGATAACAAAACTGCCGCCCTACGCGAAATAGAAGAAGAGACAGGGATAAAAGACGTTACCCTTATCAGAGAGCTGGGTACTTATGATCGTCACAAACTAAAAGAAGACGCGACTGAAGATATCAACGAGTTAAAAACTATAACTATGTATCTTTATACAACCCCAGAAGAAGAGCTGAAACCTATTGATCCCGAAAACCCTGAAGCACGCTGGGTTGAGCCCATTAAAGTTTCTAGTATGCTAACACACCCCAAAGACAAGGAATTTTATAAAAGCGTTGAGAATCAAGTCCTAGAGTTTATAAAAGAAATGTCTTAATGATTCTGTAATCGATTTGGAGACAATTCTCAGCCTCCAAATCGTTAAGCCTATGTTGTTCTAGGTTCTCTGTTGAATCCTTGCAGTACAGTGTTCGCTAATCGATCTCCGAAATCTCTGTCATCAAAATAATAAGTAGTGAAAGAGTCATACCAAGTACCCTCGGGTACAGGAGGAAATCGGACACTATTCTTACTAAACGCATCTATGTGACCGTCTTTTATTGCTGCAAGTAGTTTTTCCTTATCCCAGCCACCCTCTATAGGAGCAACAAAGCGATATGCTAATTGACTTTGTTGCCAAGCCGCCTCAGCCTCTATGGTATCGAAAGATGGTAGGTCTGATAAATCAATTTCAGTTTTACCCTCAGGGTCTTCATATAAATACCCTGCGTGTTCAGCGACTTCGACACCTTTTTGCTCAATACTCATCTCTACAGGCCTTATTTATAACTCATATTCTAAAGTATTGTGCTTAATGAGCAAGCAGTAGCGGTTTGGTTCCGAGTTTATTCTGACTCGTTTTGTCCAGGTAAATGCATCGTCATTCTTACGTGAGGTATGCCTACGTCCATAAATTCATCACCCTCAACTTCAAATCCAAGTCTTTCATAGAACGGTGAGGTAGATGACTTTGAGTTCATGTAGATATCCGTAATGCCTCGTGCTCCTATATCTTCAATCATACTTAACATGATCTGCTTACCGACACTTTGACCTCGGTATTCGCTTAAAACTGCTACTCTTTCTATCTTTGCTCTACCTTTGATAGTGCGATATCTGGCGGTACCAATATCTAAACCCCCGTCATGAGCTATAAATTGCTCTGCTAACAGGTCTTCACCATCAAAATCGGCATCTCGTGGTATCCCATCTTCTTCTTGGAAGACTTTTCTTCGTATTTCAAAAGCTGCAGTAAGATCACTGCCTAAAGGTAAGTGTTCGACACTAATATTCATACAGATATTATACAACATATACGAAGATACTACAAATAAATACGAGTGCAACCTTGTAAAACGGTAAGTTATGTGGTATCGTATACTTTATGAGATATGCTACATATCGTATTCCGACAGTAGAACGTTGGGACTCTCCAGAAGTTCAAGAGCTGGTTGAGCGACAAGGAGCCGAACTATTGGATGCAGAAATACCTACAGTTTACTTAGAAGCTTTGGGCAAATTAGCCGAAGATCAGGTTTGTCGGGTTGCTCGTGATCCACGTCTTGCTGAGGGAGCTTATGTTACGGAAGCTGCCTTTAAAAGGGCGGCGTCACTAGGTCACACTCTTGTGGCTGGGGGTAGGAGATGGAATTCTAGAAATTATGGCCTTAATGGCGTTGCTGAAGAGTTTGTTTTGACCCAAATTGACACGTTCGGTCAAGAATTCTATGGTTGGAATTCTAGAGTCCAAGTAGGAGAAATAAATAATAGAGGCAAGTGTATGAGTAGACTACTAAGCTTCACTCCTGATCATTTGGACCTAATACAACGCCAGGTTGCTGAACAGGTTGCTATCGGGCTAGTTATTCCCCCAATCAACACCAATTACTAAAATAAATATCTACTTACGTATTTTTACCATTGATATTCTCCTAATGGGTTAAGTTCTGCCTTTACTGAATTCAACTCACTCCTTAAGCCATTTCGTCTAAGTCTAGCTTCGTGAATTTGAGTCCTATGAATTTCCACGGCTGGGGTGTCTATAGGCTCCGTGGAAACAATTTCTCTAATCGCTTGTTTCCCAATACCAATAACAGACTCTACATCGTGTAACTCAAGTCCAATTCTTCTGCGCTCTACCGTTAACTCTAAATCTTCCATAAATCACTCCTTATTTAAATAAAAAAGCCCCTTTTCGGGGCTTACTTTTGTTAATTGATTACTTGTCTAGTTTGTAAAGTCAGCAAGACCCCCGTGAGTAGAGGCCTCAAAAAAGTTTGTAACAGGTAATGTAATACTCATGGTCAGTAATTATAACACTTGTAGCTTAATTTAATAAGGGTAAGGTGACTTAATCGATTGGTTAATATTCTGAGTCAGGTCTAAATTCAAGGCCTACGGCCTTCTGCGTATCAACAAGTCTAAGCAACTCATCGAATACTTCAGGTTTTAAATCTGCATAAGTTGGGTTAGGGGTAACTGTCCCGTCTTCTTGAATTTCGGCTATCCCTTCACTAGAAAAACCGTGCCAATCATCAGTGTCTTTATCTTCCCAATCCTCAGATGAAGTATGCTCAAAATTGAATGAAGTATTTGGATCAACTCTTAATAAGCCCAGCTCTTTAGGGCCTTCACCATCAGGAGTGGTTGCTTGTGAACCGTGCGCTAATGTGTAGAGACCAAGTGGCAATTCTGCTTGAGCAGCTTCGTCATGTGCTGCCGCTAACATAAGACTGGCTTCTTTAGGAAGTTCCGGCTCAGCCTGTACTTCAGCTTCAGAATCTGCTCTGTGAGATTGGGCAGATCTTTTCATGCTTTCTGCGTAACGTCTCGCGATACCCGAATCAACGAGATAAGCTGTAACTTGCGATAAGACTGCTCGTTGTTCAGCAGATAGAGAAGGCTTGGGACTTAGTTCTGACTCTTTTATTGACACACATGTATTACAGCATAAGTACTATGCATATGCAATATTTTCCTTTACGTAGTCTCTCAGTGTACATCCCGAACCCCTAACGTAATTAATCCTTGTGTTTAAAACCGTTTGAAATGCTATATTTTTAGAATGAGTGGATACGAAAGTGGTTTAAGCGTTACCCCAATACCTGGTAGATTTACTGTTACTGGTGCCATGCAACAAGCGCATGAACGCTTGTTGTCTGTTTTTGATCAAGAGAATCCGCCTGAAGTAATTAACCTGCAAAAATTAGTAGATTCTCCCACCTCAGAGATGATAGTAGCTTTAGATGGGGAGTTGCCAACGAACTATGACGATTGGTTAGAAATTCCTGAAGAGCGATATATAGGTACTTTGTCCCTTCTATTTCTTAGAACAATGACTCGTGATTTGGCACAAATAGAGCATGTAGCAGTTGTTCCAAGTCGGCAAGGCAAAGGCATAGGTACAGCTTTAGTCAAAAATGCTATAAAACAAGCAAAAGCACAGGGAGTTAGTCGAGTTGATTTAACGTCAAATCAGTCTAAGCTAGCTGCTCAAAGAGTTTATGAAAAGACAGGTTTTCATACGCGAGAAACAGTAAACTGGCGACTAGAAATATAGTACACGATACTCAATAACTAATACGGGTAAATACTCCTGGTTAGGCGCCCAGACCGGATTCGAACTTAATGAATCTTTCCTTTACGTAGTCCTTCAGTATACATCCCGGTCTGCTTCGGCAAGGTAGT
Source organism: Saccharimonadales bacterium (SeqCode) (assembly GCA_035510465.1). Lineage (GTDB taxonomy): Bacteria > Patescibacteriota > Saccharimonadia > Saccharimonadales > DATKHC01 > DATKHC01. The sequence goes on along the minus strand of DATKHC010000012.1, from coordinate 5,524 downwards.
ATAAATCTCCACTTTGCCTACGCAGCTTGCGGGATGCTCTTTATACCTCGTTACGTAAAGTAAGGAGGAATTAAGATGCAAAATATTAAAAAAACGTACAACGGATGGACTAACCGCGAAACGTGGCTAGTTAGTCTCTGGTTAAATAATGATCCAGTGAGCTATTCCATGTTCACTGAAGCGTTAGAACTAGAAGCTAGTGACCGTGAGAAAGCTGAGTGGCTAGAAACCAACATCAAAGACGAGATGTTTGACTTGCCACTAGAAGCAAGTCTATGGAGCGATTTACTCGGCACCTCTTTGACTAGAGTCAACTGGGTAGAAGTTATAGAGAATAACTAACTCCAGCGTCCCGAGCATGACGTTAAACTGCTCAAAAGGTAACGTCATGAATCCTTTACGATACGTTTACGAATCAGTAGATAAGCACCTGTACAAACGTCTGCCACAGCACCACTGGCAGGATATAACACGGTGACAACACTGTAATTCTGGACTGCAATAGTTGCTAGAGTAAACCTAAGAGAACTAACAAAATAGAAAAATACTGTTTCTTGATTTGGCTTTCTCCATGACTTTCGGATTGTTGGGATAAATGACAGAATATCGGCTGCTGATAAGAGTATGACGGACAGCACTGGCTGATTAGCAATTAACCAAAGACCAGCTGCAATGAGAGCAAGCAGAAAGAAGAACGTATCTGATTTAGTAATCGGCGAACGCTTTTTGATAAAACACAGTACAAAAATGAGCAAACCAGCTAAACCACCAACAAACGTAGGAACAGCTCCCCAGCCCGCACCCTTACTGATTTGTAGCCCAAAGGCAATAAGTGTTAAAGAACCAGAAACAAACCAACTATACGCATGTGGGTGCGTTTTTTCTTTCAATACGTCTTTTATGTAGGGAGTATAAGCGACAACTATTAGCAAAGTTGCACCAAGTGCAAGCAATTCTTTCATCTAAGCCCAATCATAACAAAATTACTCACTTTATTATGATCTCCGACAATGAAACTAACTCATCTTCTTCAAATACCTGAGTCCACATATGGTTATTGTTTTTATCGCTGTTAAGCAAGGCTTTTAGGGTAGTTGTATAAAACAAAAGATCGGTTTCACCGATGCTATCCAAAGCTCTAACTATTTGCTTAGCTAATCTCTCTTCCAATCTAGAGTTTGGACAGACTATCAGAACTCCTGGGTAGTCAGTCTTTGTCGTAGCTTCCCAGTCCCCAGACTGGAAATGCTCTATGTAGGCATTAATACGCTTTCGAATTACGAATAGTTGGGGATCTGTAAAGATATCTAGTAAGTATTCATTAGTTAAGCTATCACTTGGCTTTATTCTGTTTAAGTAGAAATCAGGTGAAGGCTTTGGGAAGTAATCAAACTCTCCAAGGTCAGGTCTGGTGAAGATATGAAATGTATCAGGGTAGCTGGCTCTTAGACTTAGAAAAGCCTGCATAACTTCTAGGTTATGTTCGACGAAGTCATTACCGACAGACTTATTTTTATATTGGGGGGTTAGTAGTGCTGGGATGTACTCATGCTCATCTCGCAACAGATCTAGTCCCTTCCTCGTTAAAAAGTAGGTTGCTGGTTTACCAGCTAACTTATAACTACCGTTGTAATAGCGATCTATATATTTTTCTCTAAGAAGAATCTTTAGTACAAGATAAGTGCTAGTAGTTTCTGTTTTATCTCTATATTTGCTAAGTAGTAGAGTATTTACGAATCGAAATTTATGGATAAGCTTTAGTAGATGTATTTGTTTAGAGTTTAGTTTGTAGGGTTTATGGCTAGTTGTATTCATTTTTCGTATACCTAATGATAATGAGTGCCTTATTATTCACATCAGTTTGGTTTATTAAGCCCCTTTATATTTATATAAATAGAGGGAGTTATAATTAGTTTAAATAATCTGTTAAATATTGCAATACTATATATTTACGCAAATATATAATTATAGATTAATCTGGTAGTCTTTTTTAAATAGTTTTGTATACTAGTTTTGGGAAGGGCTTATGTGTCTTGCGAGATAACAGAAGCCTTTCTATTTATTTAGAATGAGAGCGTAGAAACTAACTTGCGCCGCCAGTTTGTAATACCTTCAGTAGTAACCATAGCCAGTCACCAGTTCCTAGTTCGCTCATCAACTTAACATTCGCCTTAAGCCAACCAGATACATCTATAGTTGATTCATGTTCACCAGATAGCCTTTTAGAAATCTCAACAGTCTTACTGGGATTAATACCAGAGTATTTTGAGTCTTCATCTGCCTCTTTAACAAGGTTTAATATTAACTGTTCCAGCCATAGTTGTGCGCCTAACTCTTCAATGAGCATCGTGTTAGTCATAACCCAGTCTTCCTTAGCTATCTTTGGCTCATGAACCTTAAACAAAGAGTCGGCAAAGTTAATAGCGTAATAGGGATTAACTAGCGTGTTCTTAACATCATCCTCAGAAGTCGATTCCATCTCAGTTAGTATACTATACGCTTCTCTCTACCATTCCAGTCTAGCTAAGTTTAAGATGTGGATAACATTACAAATAAAACACTTGTAACTAACCTAGCTAGGGTAGTATAATTAGCCTAGTAAGGGTAGTTCAAATGCTATACGAGGGAAAAAATAAAGCACCAGAAACCGATCGAGTCGAAACACTGCGACTCATCCTAGAAAATGAACAAAATCGTTCAATATCCTACGCTGAGGCTCAAGAAATAGCTGATTCACTTATAAGCTTCTATGAAATCTTAGGAGATAAAACCAGTTGCGTTGACGAATTCATTGATGCTGATCCCGTTATCTCCCAGGAGGCGTCATGAGCAAGATTGAAACAAGCTCTGTAATACTGGCCAGGGTATCGAGTAAGGCTCAAGAAGACGAAGGCTATTCTCTAGATTCCCAATCAAAACTCTTAGCTAATTACTGTGAGAGTAAAGGCTTTGAGGTGGTTAAGACCTTTAGGATCACCGAGACAGCTTCAAAGCAACAAAGTCGTAAGATCTTTCAAGAGCTGATGGCTTATATGCTAGAAAATAAGATCTACCACTTAGTTGTAGAGAAAACTGACCGACTGACCCGTAATTTTCGTGACGCCGTAGCTATTGACGATTGGCTAGATGGAAACGAGAACCGAATGCTCCACGCAGTCAAAGAAAACTTATTACTCCATAAGAACGCAAAATCCGACGTAAAGTTTATGTGGAGTATCCACTTATCTGTCGCTAAGAAATACACCGATAATCTGCGTGAGGAAGCGATGAAAGGTTGGGCTGAGAAGCTCGCTCAAGGTTGGTTACCTTCACCTCCGCCACCAGGCTATATGACGATTACTCAAAACGGTAAACGTATTCATGTTCCAGATCCAGCATCTCACGGCATAATGCACAGTATCTTCAAGAAATATTTAGACCCTGGTCATTCCGTAAACTCTATTGCCAGAGAAATGGACATATTGGGACTAAAGACAAAAATGGGTCGGCCTTTTTCTAAAAGTCACGTACACCGCATATTGAGTAATACATTCTACATTGGCATAAATCACTTTGACGGCAAAGACTATCCTGGTGCTCAAGAAACATTCATTAGTAAAGAGCTTTTTGACCAGGTACAGGGAAAGCTACATAAAGGTCGTCCAACTCGGCTATATAGGCATAATCCGGTACTAAAGAATGTTATTACCTGTGAAGACTGTGGCGGCATGGTGACATGGCAATATCAGAAAGGCAGATATTACGGAGCTTGTCAGCGCAGAAATAAGTCTTGTAGTAGCGTAAAGTTCCTGCGTGAAGATAAGGTTGAGGAAGCTATCATAAAAGAGCTAGAAAAGCTTGTATCCCCCTCCCAGGAGGTTATTGATTGGGTAGCTTCTTCTATGCGTGAGGAGCATCAAATAAACATAGATAACCGCGAAAAGATGTTAGCTTCTATGGAAACTCAACTAGTTAGACTTGAGCGCATGGACAACGAGCTATATGACGACAAACTAGCTGGAGTAATACCATTAGACAAGTACGAGATAAAGCATGCTCAGTTCATGGCTCAAAAGAACGATATAGAAGTAAAACGAGCTGAGATAGATGTATCTATAGCAAAAGGCTTAGAGCAACGTCTAATCATTCTAGAACTATCCCAAAAAGCAGCTAGTATCTACCAAATGAGGTCTCCAGACCAAAAGCGTCTTATCATAACCAAACTTTTTGCCAACATCACATACAAGGGTGGTTTGGTATCTGTTAATTACACGAATTTTAGCCGGGCGATAGCCGAAAGAGTATTAAAAACAAGCAATTTACTAGGAGGTAAATTATGGCTGACCAAACTATAAAAAAAGACCCTAATAACAGGGGTATAAAGGAGTTCATTAGGCGTCTGCGTCCTATATGGCTGGGTATACGTCCGCTATTTGGCACCACATTCTAACCGATTTCATCCTTGTAGCTCAAAGATTAGAAGAACTTGGCTTTACTTACCATAAGGGTAAAGTAATAATTATTGAACCATTAGAGGAACAAAAGCATGTTTAGCCTTAAACAACGCGCTAAAGATCTTTCATCCTCTAGATTATTTGATCAAAATAACTTCTATGAGAGCTTTTTTAACGATCTAAAAAGGGCTAAGAAAGAAGTCATCATTGAAAGCCCCTTTATTACTACGAAACGTATGAAAGTAATGCTTCCCTTGCTTATGAAACTGACAAAACATGGAGTTAGGGTTGTTATTAACACAAAACCACCAGACGAACATGAGTTTCAATATCGCTTACAAGCGGAGCGTGCCATTAGTGAGCTTCAAAAGATTGGCGTTCGAGTACTCTTAACAAATGGCCATCACCGCAAGCTCGCCATTATAGACAGAAGTATTATTTGGGAAGGTAGCCTAAATATCCTATCGCATAATGATAGCTGTGAAGTTATGCGTCGAATGAGCTCTGAGCTGTTAGCGAAGCAGATGCTTTCATTCTTACGTTTAGAAAAGTTTATAGTGTAGTATAGGAGTAAATTATGAGTGAACCAGAATACGAGATTACTAAAGATGACGTTGAAAAAATGCTTCGCTGGCTACGGCTTAATCTTCCCGACCAAGCTACACCCGAAAAAGCAATCTTTCTTTTAGAGCAACGGAAAATTCACCTTGAAAAGCTTGAAGAACTACACCCAGACATAATTGAGCAAATGCTATTGGACTTTGAGGAACATTAGTTAGAAAGGAAAAACGTCCGAGGATTTAACGCCAAGGGCTTTGATAATCTTTTCGAGCGTTTCTACAGATGGTTTAAGGTCGCTACGTTCAATTTTGGCATAGTAGTTACTGTTAATGCCGGCTATTCTAGCAAGTTCGACTTGCGTCAGGTCTTTTTTGAGTCTAATTTGTCTAAGCTGAGTGGCTATGTATTTGCTGGTTTTATCTGTCATAGTTGTAGTTGTATAATTTAACTTCCGTATTCTATCATACCCTGTTATTTGCCCGAGTTACAGAATGGGTTTATAACTAATGTATGAAACTACTTCGTTACCG
>DATKHC010000011.1:0-18658 GCA_035510465.1 Saccharimonadales bacterium (SeqCode) | reverse complement strand
TCAAGCTAAGTATTTCGGTGTTATATTCAACAATGCACCAACTTATCAAGATCTAGTATTTGGCACCCCGGATGTTTCAAAAGTAACAGGGATAAATGAGGTGTTCGTACCTGTAAATTTTAATCAAAGACTCATGGCTGGGGAGAAGGGACTCGAACCCCTGTTGCCGGGACCAAAACCCGGTGTCCTACCACTAGACGACTCCCCATTGCACTACCTGTTTATAGCATACAGATGACCATATATTCTAGTTTGATTCATTTGAATTGCAAAAGCGCATAAAGATAGAGATAATAAACCCAGTGAATCAAAAAGATAATAGAGTAGCGATCACAGTTTCTAACAGAACACTAGTTAGAGTTATCTTTATTTTCATATCTGCATACGTGCTGTTCAAGCTTGTAGTTAAAGTCGATCACATACTAGAGCTAATTATAATTTCAGTATTCTTGAGTCTAGCGCTCAACCCTGTCGTAAGTTGGCTAGCTCGTAACTTACGTCTTAAAAGCCGCTTTACTGCAACAGGCCTAGCGTATATAGCCGTAGTGGTTCTTCTAACTAGCTTCTTCTATTTGGTCATACCTCCTTTCGTAAAACAGACAGTAAATTTCGTAGATAATGTCCCTTCTACGCTCAACTCACTTCAAAACTCCAATAGTCCTGCCGGGAAATTTGTTAATAGATATCACCTGAAAAATCAAACTAACGAACTCAGTCAGTATGTGAAATCGCACATAAAGGACTTAGGCGGCCCCGCAATAAGCACTGCTGGCAGAATTGGCTCGATCCTGATATCGATAGTTACCGTCTTTGCCCTAACCTTCTTTATGCTAGTCGAGGGGCCAGTTTGGGCTAAGAGGTATTGGAGACTACGCTTAGCTAACAAAGAAGACTGGCACCGAGATACGTTAGAGCGTATGTATCGAATTGTGACTGGTTATGTGAACGGCCAAGTCATACTAGCTCTAATTGGTGGCGCATTTGCGCTTGTAGTGCTAGCAGTAACGAGCTCAATCTTAAACGTTTCCGTAAATTCAGTGGCCCTTGCGGGGATAATTGTACTAACTGGTCTAATACCTCTTATTGGTCACTTAATTGGGGGTAGCATGGTTGTCCTGGCCTGTTTGTTTGTGTCGTGGCCATTGGCAATAATTGTCGGAATTTTATTCCTACTTTATCAACAGATTGAGAATATAACATTTCAACCATATATTCAGTCAAAATATAATGAACTTACCCCCCTTCTAGTGTTTATAGCTGCCCTTATCGGTGTTGGAGCAGCTGGACTAGTCGGAGCATTTGTAGCTATCCCTGTTGCTGGCTGTCTTAAAGTCTTGATCAAAGAATACTTGTATAGAAATAGGATGATAGAAAAAGCCGCACCTACAGCCTAAACCAAACGGAGCTAGAGCTTGTATCACGAAGACCAATCCCCTGCTCTTTTAATTGATCTCTAATCTTGTCGCTTTCATTGAAGTCATCCGAGCGCCTAGCCTTGTCCCTTTTCCCAATATCACGTTTCTGGTCAGCGCTTATGTCGGGCGTACTGCCTAAATCAAGTCCGAAAACCGAGTCAATGAGGCTGATTAGCTCTTTAAACTGATCAAGTTGTTTTTCACTCAAATAACTAGCTTCAAGTTTGTTCTGAACTTCGCTTAAGGCGGCTAGTGCTTCGACAGTATTTAAATCATTAAGTAAGAAGTTATTTATTTTCACAATCGTGCCATCTATATATATGCCTGAGTCTTTATCGTCAGATTTGGCTTGCCACTGAAGAGCTGCTAGATTACATAATCCTTTTAGTCTGTTGTGTGAGCTAGCCAAATTCTCCCACGTAAAATCAGCTTGTGTGCGGTAGCTAGAACCAAGACAGAAAAGCCTAAAGCTCAGTGGCTTAAACTTATGTTCCAATATATCCTCTAAAGTGTAGAAATTTCCCATAGACTTGCTCATCTTTGTTTTATCCACTAGCAGATATTCGTTATGAACAAAGAATTTAGCGAGATTTTTTTGCTCATGTCCAGCAGTGCTTTGAGCGATCTCGTTTTCATGATGCGGAAACATCAAATCAATCCCTCCTGTATGGATATCAAATGGCTGGCCAAGTTCGCCAACGCTCATCGCTGAACATTCTATATGCCAGCCAGGTCTTCCGCCGAGGTCTTTTCCGTCAAGCTCAAATGGCCAAACTGGCTCATCTGGTTTAGCTAACTTCCAAAGTGCAAAATCTCTGGCATCCTCCTTGTCGTATTCATCGTTATTAATTCTAGCTTTCGTATCAGCTACTGCGCCCAACTCAACCAATTGTCCGTATGTTTTACCGCTTTTTATGTACTTATCAATTGAAAAGTAAACTCCATCCTCTGCTATATACGCAAATCCTGCTTTGTAGAGCTCTTTAATCAGATCTGTGATCGAATTAATTGAGTCAGTTGCTCTTATGAATTGGATAGCAGATATGTCTATGCCAACTGCTTCGATATCAGACATAAACCTCTTCTCATAGTGAGTAGACAAAGTTTTCAGGGCATCTTCTGGGGATGAGTCTTCATGCTCCTGCTGGCTTCTTCCGATTGTCTTGTCATCAACATCAGTAATGTTCATTACGTGCTTAGTTTTATATCCTGCAAGTCGAACAATCCGGGCAACAGTGTCAGCAATAATAAATGCCCTTAGGTTTCCGATGTGAGCATTGTCGTAAACTGTCGGTCCGCAGGAATAAATACTAACGACACCGTCTTTTATTGGCTTAAGCTCATCAATTTGCCTGGTTAGAGAATTATAAAACTTAAGCATCACTTTTTATTTAGGTCGTTAAGTAGTGAGACGGCTACTTTTACAGTTTCAGTCTGAACATTTGATATAGATCTAGACTGAGCGTCTTCGATTTTAAATCCACTGGCATAAGGGTGCCCACCTCCACCAAAATGCTCAGCTAAATCGTGAGCTATCCCCTTCCCGTAATTACACCTGATCTTGGCGGTTATTTTTCCACCTGAATAGACTTTGAAAGCTACGGCGACATCTACACCTTCAATTAAACGCATATCGTCGATTACTAGCATAGATGGATTGTAATCCGGTGAATACTTCTCTATTTCTACCCACGGGATAGTAACTAGAGCTACCTTACCGTCACCTTGAACTTGGACGCGCTTTAGTAGATCTCCCTTGTATTTAGTAAGCTCTAAGCTCTTTCGCATGAATTTTCTACGTTCACTATCAAGTTTTGCTAGTTTTACTCCCTGTTCTACTAAATCGGCTACGATCCGAATACTTCTGACCGACGTACCCTCTGACATCAAGCCTAAGCTGTCAGAAAGAATCGAATAGACTAACATTTCTTTAGCTGTCTGATTTAGCTTCCAATTAAGAGAGTGTGCGATCTCATAGATAACTTCAGACGTGGCAACTGCAGGTTCTATGGCCGAGGCGCTTGCGAAATCGATTGTTACATCGTCAGGATGATGGTCGATGATAATGGCTGGTTTTTTAGAGAGACGGTTAATTTGCTTAGAACGAACAAGCGAATCAAACAGTACAAGTCTCGAACTATCAACGAATATCGATAGATCAAACTGCTTTGGTAGCTCCCTCTCGACTCTATCCCAACCCTGCATATAGTGTAGATATCCAGGTATATTAACACCACATAGCAAGGACGGGTTTTTACCCATTTCGTGCAGAATCTGCTCAAGCGCAAGTGCGCTACCTAAACTGTCCCCGTCTGGATTATCGGCCTGAACTATAACTATGTCGTTAGTACTGTTAATTAACTTTGCCAATTGATCGTAGTTAGCCTTCATAGCAGAGTTCTGCCCTCTAGCGCTCGGGTTAGAGTAATTTGATCGGCGTATTCTAAGTCAACGCCAACCGGTATACCACGAGCTAGCCTGGTAATCTTAACTGGTCTATCGCCAATTTCACGCTGAATATAAATAGCTGTTGACTCCCCTTCTACGCTTGCGTTTGTGGCAAGAATTATCTCTTCGACGCTGTCTTCATCGATTCGCTTCACCAGTTCACTTATCTTAAGCTGTTCGGGATTTATGCCATCAATTGGAGATATTAATCCTCCAAGCACGTGATATGTGCCCCTAAACTCACCTGTATTCTCAAGTGCTGGAATATCAAAAGGCTCTGCCACAACAGCCACTAGTGTTTTGTCTCGGTTGGGGTCGGTGTATAGATTAGATAATTTTTGACCCTTTGGCACGAGAGCGAAAGTTTTTATGCAGTATCCAACTGATTCATGTAGTTTAGCTACTTTATCGGCTAGTCTCTGCCCATTTGAAGGATCGGATCGCAGAAGATAATAGGCATATCTCTCAGCGGTTCTTGGACCTACACCTGGTAGATCGCTTAGGCTGTCAATCACGTCCTGAAGCGGTTGGGGCAAAATTGACATAGGATCGATTTAATCTTTTTATTTTTATAAACCTAGCTGGGATATAAGTCCCATCATTGGCTTCATCTTCTCAGCAGCTATTACCTGACTCTTTTGGATAGCGTCCTTAATAGCTTCTTCAATCCAACGCTCAAGCTGGCCTATGTCGTCTAGGTCAACTGAACTAGCGTCAATGTGAACTTTCTTTAGTTTCTGTTCAGCTGTCATCTCAACTTTAACTGCGCCGTCACCTTGTTCGGTGGTTATAATTTCGTTTTTTAGCTCTTTTTGTAGTTTCTTGGCCTTTAGAAGCGCTCTTGCTTGTTCAACTTTATTCATAATAGATGATACCCGTTCTCCTATAAAAACTTAAGTTATGTACCCTTATATTTTAGCAGATTGTATCAGTAGAGGCGTGAGTAAGTTTGAAGCGTAGTTATTGTGTGTGGCCAAGCAACGAAGTACTGATCATAGTGATAGAACGCTACAGAAGCCACTGCTAGACAAACTAGGACTGTGCCGGTGCTTCTAGCTAGTGGATTTCTCGGGAAGACTGAAAACCATTGTTTAAGCAGATAGGCGATACCAGCGGCAATAAGTAAGAATATAAATGGCATAGTTACGAAGGTTGGTACATCTCCCCCGAGAGAACTAAGGATCCAGCCCAGAAGTATGCCAAAAGCTATTAGCTTAGTCCTGTCAAGTCTATGAGCAACAAAAGACCAATAAATTCCAAGAGCTAACATTACGTCAGAGAAAATATCTAAAAGTGGCAATCGACCGATCGATCCACCTTGTAGATAACTCCCATTAATAAATAGTGAGAGCGGATAATGTATGAAGTTGCTGATTTTTTGATGGTATCCAATAGAATTCATTGGTAGTCCGATCAGTTGCTTAGCAATGGACGGAGTTGAGTAAATTGAGTAAAGCATGGGGGCAACAATCACCAAGAACACGATAAAAAGTAGCAACTGGTATTTTGCTGATAGGCTCTTTAACTCTTCAAGTATGTGTTTACGCTGAAATATGGCCCCTAATGCTAAAAACCAGATCATACCTGGTATATAAATCAGTACTGCAGTAATAACAACCAATCCGAGTATGTTTAGATTACGATGTGATTTGCGCCTAATAATAAGCCCGCAAGCGACCATCAGCATTACTGCTAGTCCATAGAGGCTAATATCTGTGCCATCTCTGGTAGAAAGAAGAAACCAGAAATTATCAGCAAATATTACGGTAGCTAGTACCGCGACCAGATTTCCAAACCAGCGCCATGTTAGATAGAAAAAAAGAATTACGGTTAAAAACCCAAAAAACGTACCTATACTCCTGATTGCCAGGGGCCCGTCAAGGTGAAAATGTTCTATTAGACCTAGCCCGAATGTGTACGGAGCATTTAGTAGGTGGTGCCAAAAATAAAGGATTGTGTAGGTGTGGCTTTCAAGTTGGGTGTGTACGGCTAACTCCGAAGGACTAAACCCCTTAGTGATACTTGCCAGCCTGAACCATAAGAACGCAAATAAACCAATCAGACCCATTAAGCTTAGTGAATTAAGTTCCCAATAATTAGCCAGCCACGACCTTACTTTATGCATAATCAGAATTTAGTATACATGAGCAAAGCTCACCCTTCCCTAATCAAATGGGGTTTCAGTATGTTTAGTGTCTACGCTTTTGAATCTTTGTTTCTCTGTATCGAAGTAAAGCTCCAAGTTTCTGGTGGGGCCATTGCGGTGTTTCTTGATCAGAACGTCAACTAGGTTTTTGCGGTCTGATTCCGGATTATAAAAATCCTCACGGTACAAAAATGCTACCACGTCTGCGTCTTGTTCTATACTACCGCTTTCTCGTAGGTCAGCTAGTTGAGGTATCTGGGGACTTCGATTCTCGACCGATCTATTTAACTGCGACAGAGCCATAACTGGCAGGTTAAGTTCCCGGGCGATGCCTTTTAAGCCTCTTGAGATTTCGGATATTTCCTGTACTCTATTACCCTCGCCGCCAAACTTTGAGCCACCACTCATTAGCTGTAAATAGTCGACTATTATAAGCGCCAGTTTTTTAGAGTGGGCTTCCCTTCTGGCTTTAGTTCTCAGTTCACTGACGGTTATGCCCGGTGTATCGTCAATAAATATTTTAGCCTCGCTCAAAACTCCCATTGCGTGGGAGATTTTTTCAAAGTCTTTATCGGTCAAATTACCAGTTCGAAGATTGAAGGCATTAACACCTGCGGTCATAGCTAACATACGGTCAACCAGCTGTTCCTTACTCATTTCCAGACTGAAGATTAGAACTGGCAGTTTAGATTGTAAGGCTACGTTGTGCGCGATATTTAACGCCAGAGCTGTTTTACCGATTGATGGTCTGGCGGCCAGAACAAGTAAATCGGATTGTTGAAGGCCCGCCAGGGTGTCGTCCAGGTCTTTGTAGCCAGTTGGTACACCTCTTAATTGGCCTTTGTTCTTATGTAGCTCGTCTAATCGGTCGAAACTATCGGATAGGACAGACTCAAGACTGACTAGATCTTGTTTAACGTGTTTTTGGCTCACATCAAAGATACGACTTTCCGCACCTTCAATTAGCTCTTGAATACTTGATGATTCGTCGTAGCTAAAGCCTGCTATATCTTGGGAGGCTTTAATGAGACGTCTTCGTAGTGCCTTCTGTGCTACGATCTCTGCGTAGTTATTAACGTGTGAAGCAGTCGGAACAAAGTTAGTTAGCTCAGTTAAGTATGCTGACCCACCAATCGTTTCGAGCAGTTTTGAATCGTTAAGCTGATTGGATAGCGTTAAAACGTCTATCGGGCTATGTTTGTCGTAGAGCGTATAGGCAGCTTCATATATTAAGCGGTGTCGTTCATCATAGAAGTCCTCGACTTTAATAATATCGGCGATTTTAACGATAGCGTCACTGTCTATTAAGATTGCACCCAGGAGCGAAGCCTCAGCATCAGTGCTTTGGGGGGGGATAGCCCTAGCAGAAGTTTGTGTAGGAGACTGATCCATTGTTAACCTACTCTAACACTTCTGCATCGCCAAAAATATTGCTTATGGTTGATACATGATCAACCACTTCAACTGAAGCTGATTTAGTTTTATCAAGTTTCTCGTTAACCTGAGTTTCTATTTGAATATCCTTATCGGTTAGGCTCTTGATGATGTCTGCTATTAGCTTTTTGTTCTTCTCCTCGGCTAACCTGCCTTGATGGAACGCAAACTGACTTGTTAAAACCAAACTGTTTCCGCTAAACTCAGCTTTTGTTAGCCGCGCTATGCCGTACAAAGTGTTATGGCGTTCTTTTAGTTCACCAAGAACTTGCTGCCAAGTGTCTTCGCTGATGTCTGACTTTGCTTTTGTAGGTGCAATGGCCGTCTCTTTCTTGGCGATCGGGCGTGTTCTTGGCTCAATGGGCTCTGCCGGTGCTTCGATATCAGGTTTGGTTTGAACTACTTCCGGCCCAGATGAATTATTAATAGTTGGGCCAAGTAGAGCAATTTCAAAAGCGGATTCTGGGTCAGCAGAAGCGGGTACCATAATTAAATCCTGCATTAGAGAGAGGATATCGCTGCGAGACATACGGAGAGAATTATTTATTAAGCCTTTTCTTAAATACCCGACAAGTTGTTTATTAACGGACACAATATTATAGCCAGACTCAGATATCTTAGTTATTTGGTCCATTAAGTCCTTGGCTGAACCTGATGATACTGCCTCGACTACCTCATCTATTGCCTTGGTGGGAGCAAGACCCAGGATTGATTCCACTACGTCAGACGTAATTTTTTTACCGTCTGAGCTAGCCTGATCAAGCAGGCTAATGCTATCTCTAAAACTTCCCCTGCCCGCTTCGACTACTAATTCTAAAGCTTGAGGGTCAATCTCGATTTTTTCCTTTTTAGCGATATCCGATAATCCTGCCCTAAGATCTGAGTTAGGAATCGTTTGGAATTTAAACTGTTGGGTACGAGACGAGATGGTCTCAGGTACTTTATGAGCCTCAGTGGTAGCAAGAATGAAAATGACGTGCTCTGGTGGCTCCTCTAGGGTCTTGAGTAGCGCATTAAAGGCTTCTTTTGTAAGCATATGGGCCTCATCTATTATGTAGACCTTATATTTGGCGCTTGTGGGTGCTACGTTGACCCTTTGCCTTAGTTCCCTGATTTCATCAATTCTACGATTACTAGCAGCATCTATCTCTATGATATCCAAATGTTCTGAATCCGAATCGTACGGCAGGTTATTGACTGCGTGAGCAAGTATTCTGGCCACACTGGTCTTCCCTACTCCCCTGGGGCCTGTAAATAGATAAGCATGGCTAATTTGCCCGTTCTTAAGAGCTTGGCTCAAGGTTTTTGTTATGTGTTCTTGACCCAATACCTCAGCTAACGATTTTGACCGATATTTTCGGTATAACGCTTGTCCCATATCTACCCAATATTATACTTTAAGAACACAAAAAGGCCCTCAAGACTATTGTGGCCTACCCCCGTTAATTAGCGGAATTTATAAAGCAGCTTCTAATGCAGCCCACTCGACGTTGGTCGAGTCATCTTCTGGAACATTTACGCTTACTTGATCACCTGGCTTGGCTTTGAAGTAAGTTACGCTGGCGAGCAGTATTCGGTAGGATTTATCGCCAACATCTACGTAGTAGTGGCCATTATCTAATCTTAGAGCTCCAACTATCTGTTTTCTTGCTACAGGACCGATCTGCTTATATATAAAGGCTCCGTCATCAGCAATCGTCAATTTAAGGATATCTCCTTGGACTAGTTTAGACTTACTGGCATAGTTAGCTGGAACAGGGTATGTTTTACTGTCTGAACCGATCATGTTTTGACCATCAAATACGCCTTCAACAACCTTACCAAGCACTTCGTCTTTCGAAGAACTCTTAATCATCTCTTCGTCACCCACTAAACTAACAAGCAACTCCTTAGCTGCCGCCAAACTGGTCTCTGCTTCGGTAATCAAAGTTCTCAGCCTCTTTATCTGTTTATCAGGAACATCTGCCATCTGTTCTCCCTAAAGAAAGTGTTTATTTAAAAAAGTACACTTAACCCTTACCGTACCACGTAGATAGAAATGTGTCAAAATATCAAGCCCTAGGTGTGGAAAAACGTTAAATGGACTGTTCGAGGAAGTAATAAAACTGAATCAAAGTAAAGTGTTACTGAACTTGATTTAATAGCAAAAAGATTCTTATAAAATTGACTGCTAAGTTGTAATAGTATATAAGATCGTTATATGGTTACTGTCCCTAAAGGTACAAGACTTGAGTTTACCGCCAAAAGAGAAATTGACGGAAGATCTTTTACCAAGCTTATTTCTCACGCAGGTAGACTTGGTTTATATACTGAATTTGCCCCAGAACAAGATCTACCACAAGATCCAGAGCAGATTTTAAGGAGTCATCTAGAAGCTACGCCCATAACAGGCCCCGACTCATATTTGGGTAAAGAGCATTTCTGGATGGTTGGAGAGAAGGTAGGCGTCAGTAGATTGATGGCAACTAAACTTTTCCATGTACTTATAGACCTCCAAGGATTCCGTCCTCATTACAGCTTCCCTTTTGACGAGTTTGATATACGTACAACCCTAAGAGACGAAGTCGGCATGCCGTATCCGACGCATATAGCAGGCCTAAGAGGACCTTCACAAGTTACTAGAGATAGATTTCTCGGTCCGAGATCCGATGGATTACGTAGTTCAAGCCGCTGGAGTTATCGATGCGTATAAGCGTCAGGTAGACATCGATGTTATATTCGGTGGTGCCATACGATTAGCGGAAACATTTGCTTTAATCGGGCAGGCTCTAGAAGCAGAAGTCTCTCAAACAGATTAATTTTTAGATCTTCGATTAACTAAGTTCTACGGTTGCGCCAGCCTCTTCTAGGACTTTTTTGGCGTTTTGTGCATCATCTGCCTTAGCTTTTTCAAGTACTGGCTTTGGTGCTGAGTCAACTAGTGCTTTTGCTTCACCAAGACCGAGATTAGTGATATCCTTAACGGCCTTAATAACTGCTACTTTCTGTGTCCCGGCATCCTTTAAGATGACGTCAAATTCTGATTTTGCTTCCTCGGCTGCTGCTGCTCCACCGTCACCATCTGCTGGAGCTGCTGCGACAGCAACAGGTGTTGCTGCACTTACATTCCAGTGCTCTTCTAGGAACTTAACTAATTTAGATGTTTCTAGTGCGCTCATTTCGTCGAGTAGCTCTACGACTTTCTCGAATTCTTTTGGAACTGCTTCTTTCTTCTCTTTTACTTCTTTAACTTCTGTTTCATCAGCCATAACTATTCTCCTTACTCTCTTAATTAACTTAAACGGCTTTTTGCGTCCAAAACACTTAATAAACTTCTGGTATTGACACTAAGGACTGATAAAGTTCCACTTAATGGTGCGCGAATTGTTCCAACTAACATGCCTCTTAGCTCACCCAGGTTTGGTAGCGCGGCTAATACCTTCGTATCTTCACTATTTATTAGCTCACCCATATCGTTGATGGCGCCAATAATTTCAATGGACGGGTGGTCTTTAGCATATTTATATAGGACCTGCGCGCTGGCAATCTCATCGTCTGGATTGAAGCTGTATAACAACATGTTCTTAAAGACGGCCTTATCTACTCCAGAGAACTTATCATTTGATTCTAGAGCTTTAATCACCAATCGGTTCTTAAAAACCTTAATTTTAGTGTTACTTTCTGCAGCTAAGCGTCTAAGCTCCATCATACTAGCAACTGAAGTTCCTTGGTATTTAGCAACCGTAGTTAAACGAGAAGCCTGTAGGTCCTTTGCTACTTCATCAACTACGTCAGTCTTTTTTGCTCTTGTTAGTGCCATATCTATAAATTAAAAAATCTTTGGATTTACCAAAGACTATTACGTTAGAAAAACTTAACTGTTTCGCCTCGGTAGCAGATTAAGTCTCCTTATCTAAAGTCGACAGCTACTGTCTCTGGTTTATCTGAGTGGAAATTATAAGGGGTTAAACAGTTTAGGTCAAGTTATTTATAAGATGTTAAGCATTAGCCAACTTGTTTTAGCTTGAACTGGGTATACTTTTCAGCCGCTAGGCGAGTTAGCTCAGGGTCTTCCCCTTGATTAACAAACTTCATTGAGCTAGCAAGTAGAGGGTGTACCTCAGCTAATTTGTCATACATCTCTTGGCAGAGTTTCCTATATCCAGGATGACCCTGTGGGCTGGTACGCAATTCGAGCATATGAAATGCCTCACGCGCATTAATAGTAATTTGCCAGCGCATTTTATGACCTAGTAAAGTCGCGTACTGCGCTTCCAAGTGATAACCAGCGTTTTGCATCTCACTATAGAGATCTAAACTGATATCAAAACACTTCTGGAAACTGTCACTGAGCAGTGCGTCATCAACAAGATTGGGTACATCGAAACCGTAACGAGGGCTTAGCAGTTGCCACTGCAGATTATCAACCATTCTGTGTCTTTGGAGGTCTCGGAAAATACCGTAATCACAGAACAAATCCCAGCTATAGTGCGCCTGTTCGAGCGCTCTGCCTGGCTTATGGCGGCGGTTTAGTCTGTCTCCCATGTAAGCGTTAAATACCTCAGTTTTTCGCTCCAGCGGCCAATCCTCCAACGTTTTAGATATGTCCTCAAGCGACATATCACTGTGCTCATATAGCATATGTGGTACTAAATCGAGTTCATTCCTAGGGAAATGGCTAACTAGCGAAACCGGCTCATTGTCCTCACTGTAACCGTTGTCTAGGTATTTTTTAGCTAGTTTCCCCATTTTGTCGTAGGTATTGGCTCGGTAGGCTACAATTGCTCCGCCTCTATCTGGTTTGTCGGCTCTTTCGAAAAAGACTGGATTAACTTTTCGAATTTCATCCAATATTTTCTGCCCAACTTCTCTTGATTCTATTAAACTTTCACTCTGGAGATGCATGATTAAACTCTCAATCGCTTGAGCAGATCCATATATTCCTACAGTTGATTTTGTAGCTACGGGTAAAACTGGTCGAATGGCATCACAAGCTTGGGCTTTTGTGGCAGCCAACCATGCACTATCCCGTTCTTCTTTGGGCGTATCCGAGTTTTCTCTAATGTAGTCTGTTAGTTGTTTAACCATTGTTGAATAGATATCGAATATCTGATCCAACCTTTGTTTATAGTAGTCTTTAACTTTTGGCTTTAGGTTAGGCGGCATGAAGTACTTGTAATTGCCTTTGTCGTCTTTTTTATCAAAGTAGATATAACGCGTAGATTGCTCTAGATAAGCAGCTAACCTTCCCCACTCTAGTTTTTTAGTCAGTAGATTGCTTGCTCCCTCTACTACCACGTGATTACCGCTTAATTGTTGGACCGAATCGTCTCCGTAGGCCGTTATAACTCTTTGAAGTAGTTTTGCGTCTTGACCTATTTTGGCTGCGAATTCATCTAGGATTGTTATGCGCATATCGTCAGCTCTACGACTTAACCGAGCCATAGCAGCTGCGATGGTCGTTGGGCTAAGTTTGTCTGTAAACGCATATACATTACCTTCGGTGTTTGTAACGACTTCAGATAGGTATTTCTTGCCAGCCTCCGTTATTTTGTAGCTATCATCAACCTTCTCGACCAAGTCTCCTATGATTTCTTCTGTCTTTAGTGAAATAACTGGCGGCTCAAACTTTTCCTCTAGAACCTCCTTAATTGAAGACACCTCAGAAGCTGCACTTGATTTGCTACGATCTGCTAACACTGGTCTAACCAGTTCCCAGACTTTATCGGCTATTTTCTCAGGCTCTTCGTTAGCAAATATTACTTGTAGATTCCGCTGTTTTGCCTCCCATAAATATCCCGATCTTACTTTTTCTAAGAAAGCTGCGTCTAATTTATCGTACCTTTCCCCACCTCTTCGCTCTGCCATCCTCTTTACTAGTACGTTTACCGGAGCATCTAAAATTACGGTTAAATCTGGTTCCATATCACCGATCGCGAACTTAATAATGCTTATAATTTCTTCATATTTGGCGGCCATGCCGTGACCGTAGTACTGAACCGCTAGAGTAGTCAGGTAATTGCGATCAACCAGGCAGTAAACACCTTGGTTTGTTGAATTTTCAATTACTTCAAGGGACTGAGAACGAGCGGCGTTATACAGTAGGACTTCGGTTTTAGTGTTTACGGGGTATCTGGGGTCCTGAGTAATCGTTCTAATTGCTCTAGCTGTTAGATCTGACTTACTGTCTGGCTCTCTGAGCACCCTTACGGGTAGATCAGCTGCTCTAAAGCGTTCAGCTAGAAGGTTGACCTGCGTTGTCTTGCCGACCCCCTCAGGGCCTTCTATTACGATGTACTTGCCTCTAGTCATAGACCATTCCCTCGATTTTTTTCGGCATTGCCCTCTTGTCCAGAAACGCTCTAGGTATCATCATGTCAGGAGCCCAAATCTTGATGATTGTATCAAGATCAGTTCCAGTTTGGTATTTACCACTGAATCCTTTATCTCTACCACTGCCGTAATCCCCTTCAACAGGCCCCGTATTATAAAAGACTAGCTGGGCTATCCTCTCGCCTACTGGTAAAACAATCGTCTCTCGGTTGTTTAGATTATATATCTCAAGCGTTAGCCGGTTAATGTAACCTGGATCAACAAATCCAGCGTCAAAACAAACAGCAACACCGTTTCTGGCATAACTAGACCTAGCCTTAAGCTCACAGCATCCTGGAGGCAAAATCCCGACAAACTCGTGGGTATGTGCGAGTATTCTCTCACCCGGTTTAAGAGAGATGACGGGGTGATCGGCTGGTATACCCTTTAACATTGACTGTTTATTCGACCTTGCCCATGCATCATGCGGCATGGCCTTGAACGGGCCTTCAAAGTAGCGCTCAACATCTTCAGAGTCGAATGGGTTGTATAGAGTTTGTTCGTTAAGTCGTTCTATACGGTAAAAGTAATAGCCAAGTGTAACGTCTAAGCTAGCCTGTGACACATGTACGTCGTTATAGGGATTGCAAATAATATGCCCGCTTTTTACTGCTTCCCTTATTTCTGTATTACTATAAATAGACGTAGTTTTGGTGTCAGACATGAACCCTCTTTAGCCCATAGTGTACGCGGTGTCAAATGTGTTGCGCAAGCATAAGCAAAAAACTACAACTATTAATAATCAAGAATAGCGATTTAAAAAAGGAAATAAGCAAATCTTAAGCGGATTAATCTATCTGGGCTTGTTTGTTAATCTAAAGCTTCTTAGAATATCAAGTAGATTTAACGGAGTTTTATGAATAGTTCGGACCAAAGAAAACCTCATTTAGAGTTAACTTCCAAGGTTGTAGCCAGTATAGTTTTCCTAAACGGCCTATTTTTAATTACTAGTACTTTAGTATCGCAATTTGTCACTCGCGTACCGATTCGCAGAGGTGAATTTTCAATTGATTTGATGCTGTTGTTTGGTCTGACTTTTATTTATATGGCCAGTTTACTTATTCGTCGTAAGCAAACAGCTTGGATGACTACCATAATTATCTATTCCTTTTATTTAGGCATTAACTTAGATGGACTCGCTCGGGTTCACGTCAGACATTCTTTGCTGGGTTTTACGCTAGCTCGTAATGTTTTGCTACCAGCATTAGTTATTGCGGGACTGATTGTATCAAGACACGTTTATAGCGTAAAGAGTGATATTAGAGGTTTTGGGTTATCTCTTCGAATTATATTAATCGTTTATCTAGTTGCGTTTTTATACGGTGTGATTGGTTTCCAGTTGATGGACAAATCGGATTTTCATCAAGAGATTAGCTTCGTAACATCGATTCAGCGAACTATAGACCAATTTGGCTTGACCACATCTAAGCAATTAGTGCCATATACAAGGCGTGCAAGGGTTTTTCTAGACTCCCTCAATGTTATTAGCCTGGGAGCAACAGTTTATGCATTAATCTCACTTTTCCAGCCGATTCGGTCTCGTTTTGGTGAGCAAAGCCAAAACCGTGAATTAATGCTTAGGCTACTTAAGCAATACCCGGCAAGTAGTGAAGATTTCTTTAAACTGTGGCCAAGAGACAAGGTTTATTTATTTGACGAGAGCCGTGAGGCTGGGCTAGCCTTTATTTCTTATAGTGGAGTTGCCTTGGTTGTCGGTGACCTGGTTGGTAACCCCAAAAAGTTTAAATCTCTCTTAAGACAGTTCGTAGAAGTTTGCAGGGTTAATGACTGGCAGCCGAGTTTTATCCACACAGAGGCAAAATTCAGTGAACTATATGACGGCTTTGACTTAAAACCACAAAAAATTGGCGAGGAAGCTATCGTCGATGTCGAACATTTCTTAAAAGACGTAATAAAGAACAAATACTTCAGAAATATAATAAGTAGATTTGAAGCTCAAAATTACACTCACGAGTGGTTATCTCCTCCGTACGATAAAGTATTAACGAATAGGCTGCATCAAGTCTCAAATGAATGGCTTAGTTTACCAGGTCGAGTAGAGAGAGGTTTTATGATGGGATATTTCTCCGAAGCTTATCTCCAGCAGTGTAACGTACTGGTGCTAAGAGATAGTGCTGGTACGATTCAAGCTTTCTTAAATCGGATCTATTCATTTAACGAGACAGAAGCGAATTTTGACATGCTACGCCAAACTAAAGCCAGTCTAAATAACTCTAACGACTATCTCCTTTGTAAATTCATCGAAGGCCTTGGAGTTGAAAAGATTAAGACGCTAAATTTAGGCCTATGTCCGCTTGTTGGGCTTGATAAGAAGGATCAAGACAGAAGCTTTATTGATAATGCCCTGCAGTTCGTTTATTCAAATGGTGACCGTTTCTATTCATTTAGCGGCTTACATAGGTTTAAGAGTAAATATGAACCAAGGTGGTCTGATCGCTTTATTGTATACCGGGGTGGACTTAGGACTTTTTCAAGAACATTAAATGCTCTTAATAAGGCCATGAGACGACATAAATCACGTCAATGGCTTAGTGAGCCGATATCTGGAAGTAAAACCAAAATTAGCTAAGCTGTCGTTTGGGTTGCAGCCGGTTCGAGTCCCGCGTTCCCAGCCAATATTTCACCCCTGAGAACATTCTTCCTCACCCCTGTTCGAATCCCTTGTGACCCTGTAATTTGACAGTCGTTCGTGCTTATGGTATTATATTCGTATGATACACCCCTATAGTGGCGAGGAGTTCAAACCAGATGACGACGTTGCTGAGCTGATTGGGTTAACTCCCCAAGTAACTGCTTCGGAATTGTCCGTGCCACTAGGTGAAGATAGAGAAACAGATACTCGCTCACCTTTTGAGCGTGACTCCGAGGATTTTAGGACTATGATTTCTGAATGGCAGCAAGCCATGGAAGAACAGATGGTTCCTACAAAAGAAGAAATCCCAGACGGATACTGTTTACTCACAAACCATGACTTTATACCATACGAACCTTTTTTCGTTAGAGACTTAGAGTTAATAAACCGTGGAGCTGACTATCTTGTTTGTCGGCAAGCATTTACAACTACTAGCGAAATTTTACTAGAGGATCATATTGCAATTTACACCAACGGTGCACCTCTTCACTCTTATACCGATAGAGATTTACCCGAGTTTGTTCTTTCTTACGACATTTCTCAAGCGCATATAAATCAATTGAGGCTTTTTGGCACACTTCCGTATTTTATGGAACGAGAGACCAATGCAATGAATTGGGCAAAACAACACGGCATAGCTGTGAGTGCTTTCATGACCTCTTTATTAATTGATCAGTTTAATCTTGGTCTAATCATGCGTGACAACCCTGATTACGATGACCGTACAGATTCTACTAAGCTAGAAGTTTATAATACGCTGGCCAGTGAGGTCGACGACGATGGTAATCGTAAATTCTTACCGTTGAGTATAGAGCAATTCGCAGGTTTGTCTTTGAGACCTCTTTACCTGGATTTTGGAAGAGACCCAGGACTTAACGAAAAGTTTGGTCTAACGAAAACTTTCCCAGCTATTGATGACGAACCGGAATTATAATTTCCAATAGATGAGATAAAGATTAGTGTAAGGATCCTAGTGCACGGAATTCAACCTCGATTCCCAGCCAAAGCATAAGCTTTTTTACCTGATACGAAACTAAGGATACATTATTGACTATGCGTATATCATCATAGTATACTATTGATATGAGGTTACTGACTCTGCCACTTTTTTTTGATTGGGATGAAGGTAATCTTAGCAAGAACAGAAAGAAGCATAGTGTCGGTATGCAGGAAGCCGAACAGATATTTTTTAACAAGCCGTTGCTACTGTCTGACACTAACCTGCATTCAACTTCAGAAAAGAGATATAAAGCCCTAGGTAAAACTAATGATAATCGAGAACTATTAGCAATATTTACCCTAAGAAATAATAAGCTAAGGATAATATCCATAAGAGATATGTCCAGAAGAGAAAGGAAAGAGTATGAAAACACTAAAGAAAATCCCAACGTTTAAGAACGACGAGGAAGAAGCTGAATTTTGGGACAGCCACGACACGACTGATTACATAGATTGGTCAAAAGCCGAACAGGTGGTATTTACAAATCTTAAACCTTCTACTCAGTCTATATCGCTAAGGTTAACGGAATCGTTACTATCTGACTTAAAAGTACTGGCTAATAAGAACGACGTCCCGTACCAGTCGCTAATGAAGGTATTTCTTAGTGAACGAGTTGAACAGGAACGAAAAACTGCTGCTAAAAGATAGTTATCATAAAAATGCAGGATTCACAGAAGCTAAACAGGTCTCAGGCAAGAGAAGCTAGACAAAAAGTAGAAGATTACTGGCAGAAAAAGCTAGTAGAAGCTCAGGCTAGTATTCGTAATGCATTCAAAGAATTTGATAGAGGTAAGCTGGATGCCTTTGATGTGGATGAGATCATAGTTAAATACCTTAAACGATCTAAAGATATTGACTCATCCCTGAACATATATAGGTGGTCAAATGAAAATATGCCTAAAATACTTAAAATGATTCAAGAAGAAGAAAAAGGCAATCCCTAGCATAATCTCTGATTAATGTAAGGTACGGAACTTGACCTCAATCCTAAGTCAAGCGTAAGCAGCTTAATTATCTGGTCCTTGACATAGAGTAACACTACTTGTACAATTAGGGTGTAATATTAAACCGTACTAGGAGAAAATTATGGGCACAAAAACAGTCTCAGCATCAAGCTTAAGAAGTAATCTTGCTGATGCATTGGACGCAGTTAACGAAAATGAGATACTCATTGTAACCAGACGAGGTAAAAAAGAACGAGCTATCATAGA
>DATKHC010000010.1:0-93725 GCA_035510465.1 Saccharimonadales bacterium (SeqCode) | reverse complement strand
TTTAACCTCTTTAATACCTGGGCTTTAACATCCGGACGGATGACGTGACGTTTAGGCATAAGTGAACCCCCTATTACTAGTTTGCTATATTGCTACAACTTATTGTAGACAATACTGTCTAGAATAATGGGTCCAGTACAGAGAGACTGGAATTAATGAGAGAAAGTGAACAGTTTCATAGACTTGATGCTCGTGGAGAACGAATTGGTGCCATGCTTACCTTCTTGATGTCTACTACTGGTATATTTACTGCTGGACTGGGAATCTATGAGATTACAAAGGGCGATTTAGTTGGAGGTATTACTCTACTTGCTGCTGGAGACACATTAGCCACTGGCACTATTATGCATGGTATTGGCGAACTTCAGGAAGCAAATTCAATCCAAGCTATCGCAGACAGACGAGCTAAACAAATACAAGAACTTATTTCAGTATAATTAGTCGAAAATCGTACTGGATGGTATGTCATTGAGTAAACTCTAAAGTTCGTAGCTCGTTCACGACTGTGAGCCAAAGTGCTTATGGTTTATTCATGATTGGAGTATACAATTATCGTAATCGATATGAGTATCCAAAACGGTTTATGGTCAAGAGAATATTATCAGGCCTTAGGAGAATTTAGGGATGCTTCTTTTATTAAGTCAAATTCCACAGGACGTCGTAGACGCCTGGGGTTTTTTGCCTTTGGCCTAGCAAAAGCAGAATGGGAAACGGAAGTTGGCGGCGTGGCCACCCTTTTAGAGTCCGGAATAAGATATAAAGAGACCTCGCTTAGTGACCCAATGACCCTCAGGATTGACAACCATGCAGTAAACCCCGAAAAACAGTTCATTGAAACGTTTGAGATGCAGCTGGATAGTCCTCAAATAATTCGTGTTTATAGAAGGGTGGCCCCCCAATTCCTGACACCCGAAGGATTATTAGATCTAAGCTCGGGCGTTATTTTAGGCCCTGAACGTGCGGTGGCCGAGGCAAATGTTAAAGACAGATTATGCATATATGATGAGATGCAAAGAGGGGCTTTGGGGGAATGTCTACTAACAACTCAAACAAATTCCTAGATCTCTATAAAGTCCGACTACAGCCCAAGCCAAGTTTTTTATTCACACAACCTATTATTCTGAGTACGATCGCTAGAGCAGCGGCCAAACCCTACTGATACAAAAAAATATCATTGTTATTTTTTGTACTGTTTCTCCAGTAGCCTGTCTTATACCCGAACAGTTTATTTATTCAATTAAGTCTGCCTGGGGTTGTATTGGTTTATCTGTTAATGAAGATTATTTTGTACAAAAACCAATTCTTGCTGCCCTTGAACTAAAAAATATAATAAATCTTTTCACCTGTGCTGAAGACTAATGAATATGCTTATGCATACAACAAACTTTACATAATGCAAAATGGAGTATATATATTATGTTACTTGGTTATTAATCGGTGGGTGATGGCCAGACTTTAAATATTAATAGGGAGGTATCGAGAATGGCACGACAGAAGTCCAACGCCCATCAAACAAAAAAGATAAAGACAAACCCCAAAACCAATAAGCCAAGAGGACTATTTAATTTAATGTGGGTAGGCTCGGGGATCTTAGTTGGGGTAATCGCTTCACTATCTGTGGTTTTACCTTCAATTAAAAGTGATTTAGCAACTGATGTTGGCAGCTTAGCTAGCAAGAACGTCCTAATAAGACCGGTTGATGACGCACTTACGACAAGCGGTGTTTGCACTACACCTTCGGGAGTTTCTGGCCCTAGCACCCCTGGTAGTACGTCAAGTACTTCACCAGCCGCTCAGGCTGTTACTGCAGCGCTGTCACCTTCTGGGTCGTCCACTTCGGCTCCAGGCACTCAACTAGTTTCAAAGCTAGTCAGCGGAATTTTTGCAAACGAATCAGGTTCGATAAGTAACACCGGGCCAGGCTCTACCAATAAAATAGCCGAAACTAACACTAATACCACTACTGTTACCAACACCAACGACATTGATGTTAGTAGTAATAACTCTCAGTCGGGCCAAAGCGGTTCGTCTAATGTTTCCGGTAATACCACTGGCGGTAACGCAACATCTGGCGGCCTTACAAACAGTAATTCAGACGACTACACGTTTAATATAAACAACTAAAAATACGGAGGTGATGGGTAGGTTAAGCGTTTGGCTCACCTACCCTCACCCACCCGCAAGGCTTCAGTTTTGTATTTACAAATCGATTTGACTGAATTACAATCCTAGAGCCTAGTGGGGGTTCCGAAGCTTAGGAAACTGATTTCATAAATCACTAAGCGTAATTTCGGAGAAGAAAGGGTGGTAGAAGTCAACAACAAACAATGAAACAAACTTAAGCTAAACCTAACTTTAAGGGTAAACAATGGTTGATGGCGGTCAGGTGGAAAAGCTTAGTTCCAACTCAGGTAAGAGTGTTAGTTTGATTTCGCACATATCGTTTAAATTTTGGCTAGTGGCAACACTAGTTTTTTTATTTGTTTTAGCAATGGCTCTTAGAACCAACTCCAAAACCCTGACCAATCAGCTTGACAGCAATACAAAAGCCTCAGCAGCGACGTCTTCTAACCCCAGTGACGCTAATGGGTCATCAACTATATTGGGCCAACAGAATACTCAGATAGAGTCTCCCAATTCATCAAACAGCACCTCTTTCTCCACGAGCACGAGCGTCCAATCATCTACTAGCAATGGCTCAAGTTCCACCTCTGTATCCGTTAACGGGCAAAACCTGAATGTCCCAGCCAACGGGACTGTAACGGTTCCAACGCCAGGTGGCCAGACAACGGTTACCAATAATTCAAGCTCAAGTGTTGGCTCATCATCGAACACCAGCGATCAGAATGTATCACTATCAGAGAGTAATTCAAATTAAGGAAGGAGGTAGAAAATAGCCATTGAAAAGTAGTCAGTCGACTTTATGAGAGAAGCTAATCTCTCATGCAGTCGGGGGAATACCCGAGGAATAATAACCAATAAATAATAAGTAGTAACAAAGGAGGTCATAAAATGACTAAAATTCAACTACTGAGGCTTACAGCAGCAACTGTAACCACGTTAGGCTTCGCCGGTGGCCTAACTGGTATTGTTGGCGCTAGTCCAGCTTCAATATACAACACGGGGCCAGACTCGAGTAACGTCGTGGTCCAAAAGAACAAAAACGAAGTTAAGGTTAAAAACAATAACCAACTAAGTGTTAGCAGCAACGCTCAGCAAAACTCTTCAACGGGTAGTGCCAACGTGTCTGGCAACACAACTGGCGGAAATGCTACGTCTGGAGATTCAAGCAACTCCAACGCAACAAGCGTTTCTGCAAGCGTGTCTAACAGTGACCCATCTGGTTTGTGGTCATCTGACGGCAGCGGTGGTTCAGGTGCTGGCAATAGTATTAGCACAACTGGCCCTGACTCAACAAACAAGATCGTTGATGTAAACTCTAACTCCGTTAACGTTCAAAACGATAACGACGTAAGTATTTGCAATAACACTGACCAGAACTCAACTTCTGGTGATGCCAACGTGTCTGGCAACACAACTGGCGGAAATGCTACATCCGGAAGTTCTTCAAACAGTAGCTCTACTGACGTCACAATAAGTGTTTCTAACTAATCTACTTAGCTAGATCTTTTATTGCACGATGTTAAGTGGATGGGAGAGGCCACAAATCAAGGCCTCTCCCAGTACCGGTAACTAATTAAGGTAAAGGTAAATAAGAATAAATGAAATTAATTACTAAACTATCACTAATCTTAACTTCTGTAGCTTTCGTATTTTTGGTTGGAATAAGCCATCATGGATTAGTCTATGCAGCTAGTTCGACCACGGGTACGAACGGTACAGGTACTGGCATACAAAGCCCTACTGGCGCGGATGCCGGCACATATACATATGACCCAACAACAGGCCTATGGGAAAACCAATACTACACTTGGAGTCCGATCACACAAGAGTACACCCCAATAACACCAATCGTGTATACGTATGACCCAACGTCCGGAGACTGGGATTCGTACCAGTGGATTTATGATGCAGCCAGTGGCCAGTACAACGATACTTTGGTTGTGGTTGCACAGCCCCCAGCAGGCGCCATAACTAGTGGCGGGCCAACGCAGTCTTCAGACCCATCGGGGTCATCAGACCCAGGATCCGGCTCAACTAGTGGTGACACTGGGGATAGCAGCAGCGATGGATCCTCAACTACTGATACAGGGCCTGGTTCTACTAATACTTCAACCAATACTGGGTCAACTGACGCTAACACCAGCATTGACAGCGCAGCTAATATATTAAATGACTTAAACGCAGAGGCGCAGACTGGCAATGCTTTGGTGTCAGACAATACCACTGGCGGAGATGCAACTAGCGGTGATGCTACATCGATCGCTGATATTCTAAACATGATAGACACATTGTCTAGTCTGACCGGTGAAAGCCCACAAACCTTTATTACTAACCTGTATGGGGATGTTGATGGTAACTTACTGATCAACCCATCTGATTTAAGCCAGATCCAAACAAGCAGCAATGGTTTGACAGACCCATATGACGATCAGGTAAATTCACAGAACACAGGTACAATCAATAACGACATAAACCTGAACTCGACTAGTGGAAATGCTGGGGTTAATGGTAATACCACTGGCGGAGATGCAACTAGCGGTGACGCAGATGCAGAGGCCAATATAATAAATATGATTGATTCGCTAATTTCCGCCAACCAGTCGTTCTTTGGCGTGATTAACATTTATGGTGACTTGAACGGAGACATATTATTGCCTGCCAACTTTGTGAACTCCCTACTATCAAGCAACATACCCACTGCCTCAGCCGACAATGCCAGCCAGTCAACGGATATAAATACAGATCAAGCTATCAACAATAACGTAACTACCTCAGCTACGACTGGATCAGCAACTGTCGATAACAACACCAGTGCAGGTTCGGCCACTACCGGCGATGCAACCAGCAATATCACTGTGTTCAATCTAACTGGTAGTCAAGTCATTGGTAGTAATACACTGCTAGTATTTGTTAATGTCCTTGGTAATTGGTATGGGTTGCTCATGGATGCACCAGCTGGCTCCACGGCTGCAGCCTACGGGGGTGGAATTACCCAAGATGTACCTGGCGCCAATACAACCACTGACGTTAACTCTAATAGCCAAGATACGATCAACGATAATATCGATTTAACAGCCGCCAGTGGGGATGCTACTGTCTCCGACAATACTAACGGCGGTAATGCTACAAGTGGCAACGCTGCTACGGCAGTAAACCTTTTGAACTTGGTAGATAGCGAATTCGATATGTCTAACTGGTTTGGTGTACTATTTATTAACGTTTTCGGGACATGGAACGGTAGCTTTGGAGTAGCTCCGACAGTTGCCAGTGTGTCCAGCACAGACCCAACTGACCCTAGCCAACCTACCGCGGTTGCAGTATTCAGTTTCGTGCCCACAAACAACGGTTCTGGTGGTTCAAGCTCAAGCAGCGGTATCCCACCTTCTGGTGACCTGCTGTCAGACGTGAGTCTCGTCAGTAGTAATAGCAAAGGTCCGTCATATACCGAAGGCTCAATTACTATCAAGCCAAAAACCGTTTCAGCGAGTAATATCAGCCACGACCGTGTTGATAACATGGTTATATTCGGCGCTGTAGCTTTTGTAGGTTTATCTCTTATGGGTCTCGAACGTTTTCTAAGCATACGACAAAAATCGAATTAGCTCTCCAGATATTTGAGAACGATCCTTTTCAGCTAGTACCAGACAATTGAGCAATACGAAATTCGAAGTACGTCAATTGAACTACTTATATAGGTTGGTCATAATACGTTTGACGGCCGTATTCGATCACATCCGCAAGAATGTCGTGAAGAGGAGGAAAGCAGTCGTCTAAAACTCTTTTATGATGTGCGCAATAATCATCGTAGCTTGCCCCGATAGCAATGTGAGCCCTCCAGCCATCCATTTGATCTAAGACTATGGCTTGCATCTTTTCAACACTTTCAGTAAACCAAGCTTCGCTATCAGCTCTATCTCGATAATTAGTCAGTGTAGTTGTAAAGTCGCTAAAATCAGCAAACTCTACTACGAGCGCATCTAGTTGAGCTGCTTCATATGTGTCCTTCGCAGCACGATCACCAGCATGCAAGTATGCATTAAAATCCTGTTCTAAACCACGTTCTGTAAAGTCGTGAACCATAACGTATTTAAATACTTTGCCGAGATCCAAATCTAGTTCTAGATCTAAACAAAGTTGCCAACACATCATGGCCGCTGCAAAACTGTGCTCTATAACGTTTTCACGACGTTCGGTCCCGAGGACACGATGATTACGGTTTACTTTCGAGACGTCGGTTACTAGTTGCTGAATTCCAGATAATCGCTCAAAAATGCTCCGACATGAACCCATTATGGCATTTAACTTTCAGACTAACCAAAAGCGGTTCTTGCCTAGTCAACCAAGGCAAGCCAAACATACGCACTTCAGGAAAGGTGCTTTTTTATTTGGTATAGTTTAAATTATGAGCAAAAAAGAAATTGCTATGCATCTGACACAAAAACAGCTGGAAGAGCTCATGGCTGTTGCTCTGACCTTGGCTGAGGATGCTCATAATTCAGGTGACTCTCCATTCGGGGCCGTTATCGCAAGACAAGACGGCAAAATTGTTGTTCGATCGAAGAACACAACTAATACTGACATGAACCCAATCGCCCACGCAGAGATGAATGCGCTAACAGAGCTGGTGCACAAGACTCGCAGTAAGAAACTATTAAACTACATCTTAGTGAGCAATATTCAGTCCTGTCCTATGTGTTTTTCGGCCCTGTATCGCTCAGGGTTCCGTCATTTTGTATATGGCTCCTCAGAAGACAGCACTTTAGTTCCCAAAATCAACGTCCATGAGCTAAATAAGTTGTGCACACCAAGAGCGGAAATCATTACTGGAGTGCTGAAAGATCAGTGCTTACAACTACTGGCAAGAACCAGGAATACATCATAGAAACTGCTTAAAGCCAGGGCTAATGTCGATCATGCTCTGATTACCTATCGTGAGGATATAGGCCACTCTCAAACACTTAGTGCAACATAAGTTCTTTCGGTACAGCTTCTCCTTTCTCTGCTAGTAGCAGACTAAATGTTTCATATGGTGTTTTGTAACCCAAGGCTTTTCTTGGTCTGCCGTTGATCTGGTTCTGTACAAACTTTATCTCCTCTGCAGTTATGTTCTTAATGTCAATAGCTTCGCATCACTACGATGGCTGCGGTGAGCCAAAGCCACGTCATGAGCAAAGGTGGCTCTATATGAACTAGGGTTGTAACGTAACCTAGACATCTCTCTACTTACAGTAGATGGGTGTCTATCTAAGCCACTAGCAATCTCCCTTAGTGTTTGCCCGGAAGCTAACCCCCTACTAACTTCTTCTCGCTCTATGAGGCTTAATCTTTTGTAGTTTTTCATAGTACGTAGCGTACCAAGCGAAACTACTTATGTTGCGTTAGGTTTTAGAGGACGGATAGTCACCGAAACATAAAATTGACGAACTTCCTATAGTATTATACATATATGTCTGATGTGAGATTCTTGGGCGATGAGCAATTTGAAAATGGCCGGTTGGATGGAGTTTTGGAAGAAAAAACGATATCACAGATGACCGAAGGAGATATTGGCCACGCTGTTTGCTGGGCAATGTGGTTTGATATGAAAGGTAATAGGTGGTTAAACCCCTACTACTCTTATTATGACCTGTCAAAACCAATGGATGGTATTAGTACAATTGGGGTATATAAAACTAGAAACGGATTTTTGGTAGATACGGGACATGTCCGAGAAACGGATGCTGATTCTTACTGGCAAAGAGTCGAAAGGCCTTTATATACAAGGGCCGACGAGAAGACCGAATGGTTGTCTGTTGTTGGTGATTTGGCAATAAAACATTTAACCTGATTTTTGTTAAGCTAGGGTTAGATGAAGGTAAATTCAGCCATCAGTATTTCGGGCATTGAGTTTAAAAATCCTCTGATTAACGGTGCTTATATAGGTAGTAAGACGACTGAGGATGTAGAGGCTTTATCGAAATCAGATTGTGGAGCGATCATTGTTGGCTCAATTTCTGTTAAACCTAGGAAGAGTAACCCTGGCCAAAGTTATTGGACTCATCGAGAACGGCTCTATTCCCTAAACTCTTACGGCCTTCCTAACGGAGGGATCCCCTACTATGAAAAACATTTACGGAAAATGGTCAAAATAGCACATGGGCGGAATAAACCACTTATAGCTAATATTGTAGGATTCTCGAAAGAAGAATTCCTCAGACTTTTAAAACTTGCTGAAGACGCAGAAGCTGACATGGCAGAATTTAATTTTGGTTGCCCGAATGTGTGGGATAACGGTAAACAGAAGCAGATCATTTCCTATCATTTCTCCCTTGTTAAGGAAGTACTGGGATATATTAGTAAAAACAGTCCGAAAATTAGTATAAGCGTTAAGATCTCCCCCCTCCCTCCTGATATTTTGCGGGATGTAGCCAAGGTTATAGTTGAGTCAGGCATTGTTTCGGCGATAACCGCCACTAACAGTTACCCGAACGCTCTAACTACTACAGGGACGAATTCAGCTAAAAGTCGTGACGAAGTCCAGGCTGGTTTGGCCGGACGATCCCTCAAGCCTATTAGCTTAGGGGTGGTGCGCCAACTAAAGGACATATTGCCAGGTCATAAAGAAATAATTGGGTGTGGTGGCATCAGTTCACTAAATGATGTCAACGACTATTTGTCTGCTGGAGCTAAAGCAGTTCAAATCGCATCAGCGCTTGTGGACGATGGTCTGGCGGTCTTCAATAAGATACTATCAACGGTTGATAGTATTTGATCTTAATCTCTGCCTATCCGAACTTTTGGTAACCACTCCAGCCACCGCGGGAGCCACCAGTTTGCCTTACCTAAAATCTCCATTGCAGCTGGAACCATAGCCAGTCGCACTACTGTAGCGTCAATTAGAATTGCCACTGCCAGTCCTAGGCCGAACTCTTTTAAGATCCTGAAATCTGTAATCACGAAGCTAGCAAACACAGTGACCATAATTAAAGCGGCTGCTGAAATAACCCTAGCTGTGTGGGTTAGTCCCCTTGCGACAGCTTGTGAATTATTAGATGTTAAGCCGTATTCCTCTTTTATTCTGGATATTAGAAATACTTCGTAATCCATGGATAATCCGAATAAAACAGCAAACATAATCATGGGCACGTAACTGTCTATGGGACCGCCCTGCCCTATGCCAACTATTGATTTGAGCCATCCCCATTGGAATACGGCTACCAATACACCGTATGCTGCACCTATCGAGAAAATATTCATAACCACAGCTTTAATGGGTATAACAACAGACCTAAATACTAGTAGAAGCAGGATAAAGCTTAATCCAAGAACCGCACTTATAAAGATAGCTAGGCGTTTCTGGAGTAAGTTAGATAGATCGCTGTAAGTGGCAGTAACTCCTCCAACGTGAACAGTGATACCTGTTCCGTTTGTAGTATTTGGGATTACAGAGTCCCTTATCTGGTTTATTAAGTCTGTGGTTTGAACTGCTTCTGGTGAAGTCGTTGGAATCACTTGGATTATTGCCGCATCAGCGCTCCGATTAATCTGCGCTGGCGAAACAGACGCGACTCCAGGGGTCGCGCGCAGAGATTCAGTCAGTGCATGTAAATAAGTACGATAAAGAGGGTTTGGTTGATTAATGGCAGCTGCGATTAGCAGAGGCCCGTTTGTTCCAACACCAAAACCCTCGGAGATTAAATCATATGCTCGCCTGTTTGTGCTAGAAGTCGGCTGGTTACTCGAATCAGATGAGCCCAGGCGTATTGACAGCAGTGGAATCGCTAGAATAACTAAAATTGCAAAGCCTATTACGAGAACTCTTATCGGTCGTTTCTGGATAAAGATACTCCATCTGTACCAATACCTTTCACTATCGCTAGGTTTATCAATAATTTTGCGTAGCTTAAGGTGATCAATCTTTCGGCCAATGAAACTAAGAACTGCCGGAAGCAAGGTTATAGATGCGAGCATAGTTATACAGACGACAACTGCTGAAGCAATTCCTAAACCTTGGATAAAATTTACTCCGCTAATCAGCATTCCGAGCAAAGATATGACTACGGCAATCCCTGCAAACAAAACTGACCTACCTGCCGTATCCATAGCTGCTAAAACCGCAGCTTTAGGATCAAGATTCCTGCTGAGTCCTTGCCGGTACCTGGTTACTATTAGCAGCGTGTAGTCAATCCCAACCCCAATTCCTAGCATTGCCCCTAGTTGAGTGGAAAAGCTAGGCAGCGCTATTAAATGAGCTAGTAATTCAACTAAACTGACCCCAATCCCGATACCAACCAGGGCATTAAAAATCGGTAACCCAGCTGCAATTATGGATCCGAAAACTATTAGTAAAATTATAATGGCAGCTGTTATGCCTATAGCCTCGCTAGTAAGTTGGGGTCGAAAATTAGAAAATACTCCACTACCGAGTTCTATCTCCAAGTTGGGGTTTGAAGCCTGGTCTGATAATGTTTGGATCGAATTTATGGTTTGATCAGTAACAGCAGTAAGACTTGAATTAAACTGGACCACAGCGTATGCAATCTCTCCATTCAGGCTAACTTGATCAAGGTTCTGTTGGCCATAAGGGCTCTCTATACTGCTAACCTGACTGACATTACTAACGCGGCTCAGTAAGGTTTGGATTTCCTGGCGGGTCTGAGGGGCGTAAATACCACCACTTGCCTTAAATACTATATCTCCCGTGCTACCAGCTTCACTTGGGAAGCGACTACTGAGTAGATCAGAGGCAGCCTGGGAGTCCGTGCCGTTAAGTCGAAAATTAGTCGCAAATCCATTGCCTGCAAAGTGCGCCCAGACAGCAGCCCCACCCAATAAGCACAACCAAATGATGACCACGGTTAGGCGGTACTTATATGAAATCAGAGCTATTTTTTTTATCATTTAGGCTTCGCTTTTTTGAGATGACCCGTTTATCAGCTTCTATATTAACAAACCGACGATCTGTCTTAGAAAAATTATATAGGTTAGGGCGAACTAATCATAACTACATTTGTATAAAGTCACCCCATAATGTGAGTCATGAAAGCGGAAGTGTGCTTGAGAAGTATAGACTGTGTAAATATAATGATCTTTAAGAATAAACTTTAGCGTTATTTAGAGTGCGAGCTAAATTGAACAATCAAAACAGAGTTTTACCGTGACAGAAATACTAGAAATCATCTTATATTTTTTGTCGTTAGGTGGAGTTATAATAATTCTCGGGTTGGTTGCTATCAAAGGCATACGCTCCAATCTAAACCAAGCT
Source organism: Saccharimonadales bacterium (SeqCode) (assembly GCA_035510465.1). Taxonomy (GTDB): domain Bacteria; phylum Patescibacteriota; class Saccharimonadia; order Saccharimonadales; family DATKHC01; genus DATKHC01. The sequence continues at coordinate 82,357 of DATKHC010000010.1, read as the reverse complement.
TTTCTACTATTTGGATTTTGCGTCTTCGTTGCGGTTGGATTATCTAACATTGCTGAATTTTCTCATTCAGCTACTGAAACCATTTGGCTGATAAGAGCGGCCCTAATTTTTGGTGACATTCTGTGTGCAAGTTTTTATAGGTTTACGCTAGCCTTTACGGGGTGGAAACCAAGGTTGCCATGGTTTCCAAAAGCCACCTATATAACGGCACCGATACTGGCGATCCTAACTCTATTCCCTATAACCATGAAGTCGGTTGAAATTCTTAATCCGAGTGGATTCGTAACTAACTACGGTCCCCTACTTTGGATCAACTTGCTTTATATAATGGCAATCTTTACGACTTGCTTTGTAGTTTTACTATTTCACAGCCGACAGTCTGAAAATAAGGTTAAGCTGCAGGTTCGGATTATGATTTACGGTATCGGCGGTGCTTTGTCGGTGATTCTATTTGCCCAGGTAGTTTTACCAGAATTTCATTTCTATAGTCTGCGTTCAATTGTCTCAGCTCCAGCAGGTTTGATTTTCACTTCCGCGATGGCCCTGGCGGTTTTTCGTCAAAAAATGTTCGATATTAGATCAGCTCTACTACGTTCAATAGGTTATGCCCTAACGGTCTCGATAGTCATAGGCCTCTATGTTCTGATTATTCTAGGTTTGGGCAAGTTGCTGTTACCCAATCACGAGTTAAATGGCTCGCTGGAAGCTTATTTGATAATACCCGCTGTGATCCTTGCCTTTTCTTTCCGTCCGCTAACTCGTGGTATAGAGAAAGCCACCTCAAAGATTTTTTTTCGTGATCGTTTAGACCCGGAAGACTTGTTAAACAAAGTAGGTAGAATCCTAGCTTCGGAAATTCGTCTAGAAGTCTTGGGCCGCCAAGTAGTTAATATGCTTAATCAAAACATACACACAGTGGCGGACATTATCATTTTAGATAATGGCCACATCTTTTTTGAATCACAAAATTATTTCGGAGCAGATCTACCTGCTTTTGAAAATGACCTGGCCTTGCTCGGACAAAATATTCTAGTTGTTGATGATCTCCCCGAGAGCGAGCAAAAGAAGGTTATGCTTCGAAGGAGTATTAGTGTCTTCGTAGTCTTGAAAGCCCAGGAGGAAGTGGTAGGTTATCTGATCCTGGGTTATAAGACTAGTGGAGCCAGTTATACTAAACATGAAATCGCATTAATTCAGACTATCGCCGACGAACTGGCCGTTGGTGTTCAGAACAGCAGATCATATACCCAGATCCAACAATTTAGTGAGTCTTTGCAAGCTAAAGTTGATGAAGCGACCGAACAGTTGCGTGCTGCAAACGAAAAATTAAAGGAAGACGATGCTGCTAAAAACGATTTTATATCAATGGCATCTCACCAACTAGGAACTCCTCTTTCTGTTATCGATGGCTACCTAACCCTAGCTAATCAGGGTGCTTACGGGAAAATAACCAAGAAACTGAGCGGTCCTTTGAAGATGGCGAAGGAACGGGCCAGTGTCATGAGAAGCCTGCTAACTGACCTGCTTGATATAAGCAGGATGACTGCCGGTAAGTTTGTACTCGAGATAGCACCAGCGAATTTTAAGGAATTGGTTACTAAAGAAGTAGATAATCTGCAAAATCTTGCTAATACGCAAAAAAGCGAGCTTGTCTTTCACGAGCCAAATAAGACTGTCCCAACTGTAAATATTGACGCTCAAAAAACTGGCCAAGCAGTAATGAATTTAATAAACAATGCTCTGCAATACACTCCCGAGGGCAACGTTGATGTTTACCTAGACGCTGATGACCAGTACATAACGTTTAAAGTAGTCGATAATGGAATTGGTGTCCCACAAGAACAGCAGCAGAAGTTGTTCTCGAAATTTTTCAGAGCGGACAATGCCCGTAAACACCGCCCAAGCGGTACGGGCATAGGCCTTTATTTAGTTAAACGAGTAGTTGAAGATCAGGGTGGTAGCCTTATCTTCTCAAGTGAGATTAATAAAGGTTCGACTTTTGGCTTCCGCCTACCAATCAATAGGCCAAATGTTACCCAAACTACTCCCCTCTTACCCGCTCAGTCTTAAGCTCTATTGCAAACATTTAAAATGGCGTTAAACTCTAAAACTATCAACTTTATTAAATAAAAGGAGTTTAGTATGGGAAGAGTAGTCCACTTTGAAATAACAGCCGATGATGTTGGCAGAGCAAAAAAGTTCTACGAGGTCTTTGGCTGGACGATTAGTAATTCCGGTATGTCGGGCATGGAGTACTGGCTAGCTAAAACTGGAGATGAAAAAGACATGGGCATCGACGGAGCAATAATGCCCAGGGGCAACAGCAAACAACCGGTTATTAATACGATTGCTGTCGATGACTTAGACGAAATGATGAAAAAAGTAGTGGAGGCTGGTGGCAAAATAAAAGGCAAAAAGCAAAACATACCGGGCATAGGAGACTTTGCCTACGCTTTTGATACCGAAGGTAATCAATTTGGTATGCTCCAACCACTCCCTAGAGCCTAAGTTTTATTCCGCCTAGTCGCTAGTACACTCACCTACCGTAACTTGAGAATTTTGATTCTCAGCTTGCGTAAGTTCAGATTTAATATCGTTTATTACTAAGGCGTAACCGACTTCCGGTTGGTTCTGAGATTTTGCGAAAACTATTCCCGCAACGTCGCCGTTAGAGTCGATTAAAGGTCCACCTGAATTGCCTGGTTCAACGTTTGCTTCAAGCTCATAAATTTGTCGGCTAACTTGGCCCTGGTTATATATGTTTTGCCCGATTGCGTCTACTTGATCAATTATGGTCGCATTCCCCGTTACAAGTGCGCTTGAGTTGCCCGGAAAGCCCATTATGACGCCAGGATCTCTGTAACCTAGCGTGGAAGAGCTCAAATTAATTGATTTGTCACTTAATCCATTAACTCTAAGTACCGCTAAATCCAAATTTGGGTCAAACCAAATAGGGGTTGCCGGGAAACTACCAGAGCCATCAATTACACTGGGGTTTGGTATGCCTGCAATGACATGGGCATTAGTGACCACGATACCTTTTGCAGCAACAAAGCCGGAACCCTCGACAGTTCCGCCGCATCCCCTTCCCTCTACTTTTACAACCGAGGCTTCATCGGCTGAAATAGCCTGGTTATTAATAGGATTGGTTGGAGGGAGCGTCGTGTGATTGGGCTCAAGACCAACGAACACGTTAGGATAACCGTTTGGCGTAAGGGCTCTCTCTACCCTTGCAAATAGATCTGGCGCTTGAGGTAGGGTTTTGTCGATTGATCGAACTATCAGAGACCTCTGAGTGTAGTAACCGATGTTATCGGCTGAGACATGTGTTAAACCAGACGCCACCAACCATATGATCACCAGGGTCGCAATAAACTCAAAAATACTCCCAAATATTTGATTTGGCCGAGAGAGATGAATCTTATTGAGGTTCCGACTTAAATGAACTCCAATTAGTTCGCCCAACCAAGAGAAAGTTATAGTTAGGGCCACCTCAATTACAAGAATAAGCAGAAGTTTTGTCACTGGGACGCTCACAGACTTAAGTAGTTTGACTGATATCCAAGAACCCAAAAAAAGCCCAATTAAAAAGCCGGTAGTTGAGAAAATTAACTGTATAAAACCTGAGCGAGCCCCTCTTAGTACTGCGAATATCAAGATAACGACTATTAATAGGTCTACTCTGTCCACTTTTGCTGCCTCATCCATAACATTATGCACTAATTGCATTAAAGAATGTATGACTGGTGTGGCCCTTGAGATATAATGGTTATGTTAGAAAAAAAGTTTGGGTGTATTTATTAAAATCCAAATGATTTGAAACGGGTATGGATCAGTCTATAAATCAGCCACAAAACCTGAAAACTGCACCGAAGTTGGTGCCGGAAGACGACAATCTCTTAAAATCGTTACTGATTAAGGGGCAGTTTCTTAGTAATGAAGAGCTGCAAATGGCAGAAGGCTATATTGCTACCCACCATATCAGTCTGTTTGATTATTTACTGAACCAAAATATTGTTGCCTATGATCTTATGGGCCAAACTTTGGCTAGATATTACGGCGTAGAGTTTGCGGATCTTGGGGTCTTTCAGCCCACCAAGGAATATATAAGTATGATTTCCCCGGAAGTCGGCCAGAAGTATCGGGTTGTCGTATACAAAAGTGATACCAATATCCTAACTGTAGCAACCGATAATCCTCGCCAAACTGGGCTACTTGAGGAATTAAAACGAATCTTCGGTGACAGTCGGCCGATCGAAATCGCCTATGCCATGCCGGATGACCTTAATGAAGTTTTAATTCATTACAGGAAGCCACTGGTTACCAGGTTCAATCAAATCTTGAAGGAGCAAAACCGAGTAGCACCAGAGATTATTAATGAAATCTTAAAGGATGCTACGGCTTTCAAAGTCTCAGATATACACTTCGAGCCACAAGAATCGATTGTTCTGATCCGCTTTAGAATTGACGGAGTACTGCACGATGCCGGTCAGCTACCCAAGCAGTATTACGACAATATTTTGAACCGTCTAAAAGTCCAGGCACATATGCGAATTGATGAACACAACATGAGCCAAGACGGTGCTATTCGCTATAAGATCGACGGTAAACCTGTGAACGTTCGTATGTCTGTAATACCAACGCTAGACGGTGAAAAAGCAGCGCTTAGGATCCTAGCTGAATACTCTAAGGGGATAAGTGTTAAGAGCCTTGGGCTCTCTAAAGCCGACAAGACCATTTTAGACAAACAGATTCACAGGCCTTATGGCATGATCATTACTACCGGACCAACAGGATCAGGCAAAACCACCACACTTTATTCAATGATCAAAATGCTTAACAACCCAGAAATTAACGTCACGACGATCGAGGATCCGGTGGAATACAAGATAGTCGGGGTTAACCAAATCCAAGTAAACCAACAAACGCACATAAACTTTACCGAAGGACTAAGGGCAATGCTTAGGCAGGATCCCGATGTTATTTTGGTGGGAGAAATCAGAGACAATGATACGGCTGAGCTGGCCGTTAATGCCGCTCTTACTGGGCATCTCCTATTCTCTACTTTTCATGCCAATACAGCTGCAGCAGCTATTCCTCGTTTACTTGATATGGACGTGGAGCCTTTCCTGCTTGCCAGCACACTTAACCTAGTTATTGCTCAGCGACTGGTTAGGACAATTCACCCAGCCTGCCGCTATAGCTTTGGTGTGGACATAGGAGTTATAAGAGAATACCTACCCAACGCCGATACGTACTTTCACACACCCAAAGTAACGCTGTATCAGGGCAAGGGCTGTAATGGCTGTAACTTCACGGGCTATCATGGTCGAACAGCTATTTTTGAGCTAATTAGTATAAACCCAGAAATGAAGGAACTTATCCTAAAGAATCCTTCAACTGTCGAAATTGAACGCCTAGCTAAAAAACAAGGTGATCATACTTTGTTCGAAGATGGGATTGAGAAAATTCAAACCGGTCTGACGACTCTTCAAGAATTGCTTAGAGTAGCGGAACCCAGATAATGGATGTCGAAAAAGCAAAAATACCAGAAAAAAGCGCACCTATTGGCCAGGCTGGACCACCACTACCAAAAAGTGTTGAAGTTGAAGCCCAAAATCCGACCACAATTGACCCCATAGCGAAAGCTGTAGAAGACCCTGATGCTTCACTTGGTCAGCAGCTTAATCAATTGAGAGCTAAAATCCCCAGAAAACGGATATTTGGAGGCATCAGCCGAGAGGATACAGAGTATATCATTGGTAACTTAAGCATGATGTTAACAGCGGGAGTTTCGGTTGGAGAAGCGCTGGATTCTATAGCGACAGAACTCTCGAAACCAAAAATCAAAAGCGCAATTTTAAAAATTCGTCAGCAGGTTGACGAGGGTATGCCTTTTTCTCAGGCCATCGAGCAGACCAGGTTGTTCAACCAGTCCGCGGTGACTTTGATCCTAATTGGCGAATCTACTGGTAAGTTGCCACAGAACCTAAAAGTCATTGCTGATCAGGTTCACAAGAATAACGTCATGTCCTCGAAAATAAAATCAGCTATGCTCTACCCTGCTTTCTTGGTTTGTCTACTTTTCGCTGTTGGCACTGGCGTCGGAGTATTCTTACTCCCCCGTTTACTTAGCGTTATTAATAGCTTGCAAGTTAAGGTTGGTCCAATCACGCGAGGATTGATTGCTATAGGTGGTTTTTTCGCTCATTGGGGCGTAATTTTCGCAGTCACTGTGGCTATTGTGGTCGTGGCTTTCATTTTTGCAGTCAAACTTTCATTCAGAGTTAGAGCTTTTTCGGAGGCTATCATGTTTCACATCCCCGGAATAAAGAAACTTCTATTCCAAACAGAGATAGCTCGTTTCGGATATATATTTGGCACTTTACTTGAGGCGGGTTTACCGGTCGTGGCTGCCCTGCAATCTCTGTCTGGATCAATGGTCACCAGACGTTACCAAGTATTTGCCTATGACCTAAGTAACCAGATTGATGTCGGTAATTCTTTTGCTAAAATTTTGGCCAACAAAAAGAATCGTCAAATGTTATCAGGAGCAATCTGTCAGATAGTTGTCAGCGCTGAGAAATCGGGTACTCTGTCAGAAAGTTTGCTGAAAATTGGCGAGTCATATGAGGATAAGGCGGATATCACAGCCCATAATCTTGAAACTCTACTTGAGCCAATTATCTTGGTGATTATTGCGGTTGGGGTCCTATTTGTAGCGCTTGGAGTTTTCTTGCCGATCTACAGCTTAATAGGAAACCTAAACGCCAGTGGCTAGTTCAAGCGCGAGCGGGAACCAAAAGGCCGCTGGGGGCGGCTTTACTCTAATTGAAGTAATACTTGTAACTGCACTTATAAGTATTATTGTCGCTATAGCGGCGCCCTTTTATGCAAGCGCTCAAAAGAATGGGGCAGTTGATTTAGCAACGGATATTTTAGTCCAGGATCTCTACCAGGCTCAAATTTACAGCCGCAGTGAATCTCATGGCTGTGGTTGGGGGGTAGCTATAAATAACCCGGTTATTACGCTTTTTTGTGGCAATACTTACGCATCGAGAAATTCCGCATATGACTTCAACTACACAATCCCAGCTAGTATAAGTACCTCAGGTACGACCGAGATTGATTACTCGGCTCTTTATGGGCTCCCGTCATCACCTGCTTCTATAAATCTAAGCTCGTCAAATAAAAGCGTTACGATCAGCGTTAACTCTAAAGGCATGGTTGATTACTGATGAAGTCCAAACGCAGGTTTAACTCAAGCCAAGCAGGTTTACTTTTAATTGAAATTATCTTGGCCACTGCTATTTTTGGAATAATTAGTTTGATTATTTTGTCGGCTTTCGTTTACGGACGTCAGGCCACGGCCTTGGCTGGTGACGCTTATAACGGTGCAGAAATTGCCAACGCTGCTATCGAAGCAGTATCCAACATTGCTCAAAGTTCTTATTCAAACTTGGCTGACTACACTGACGGAACTACATATTACCTGACCACTGTATCGAATCAATGGAGCCTGATAACTACTCCAACGGCGATGAACAATATATTTACCCCCGCCATAGTTTTTTCCGAGGGCCCGGATGGAACGAGACAAGCCAAAGTTACAGTTTCTTGGGTTGAAAGCGCTCAGGAGACCCCTCAAGTTAGCGCAACGACTATTTTTAGTAATTGGACAGCACCAACATGAACCGATTAAAAGATTTATCCAACTCAAACGATCAATCTGGATTTACTTTGGCTGAAGTTCTACTGTATCTTGCGATATTTTCACTGGTTATTGGAGCGATTGTAGGTTTGGCGGCGATAACTTCGCTTCAAAGGGTTAAATCGGAGGCCATAGCAGAAGTTAATTACCAAGGAGAGTCTAATGTATCCCTAATTGACCAAACGATCAGAAACGCTAGCTCGATTAATGATCCAGCAATGGCAAATTCCGACACTATGCTTAGTCTGACCGTAGTGGACGCCGGCAATAACCCAACAGTTTTCGACTCCTATAACGACGGTACAACCAACCGACTGAGGCTTAGCGAAGGCAGTCCAGCTAACGTTACCTATTTAACAAGCTCACATGTAAATTTATCTGGGCTTAGTTTTATCAATGAGGGTTTATTCAACACTAAGGGCTCAATATTGTTCCACTTCACTCTCAGTTACCAAAGCGGCTCAAGCTTGGCTGAGTATAACTACGTAAAAACTTTCTACGGTGCCGCAACACTGCCATGAGTAGAATAAATAACAGCCAAGAAAAAGGCTACATAGTCCTGATAACAGTTTTAGTGCTAGGTGTAATTGCGGTAACCACTGCAGCCTTTCTGCTTCTGAGCGGTCAGAATTCAAGTATTTCATCCGGGGCTGTAGATGGCAATGTTCAGGCGAAAGCTGCTTCAGGCGGTTGCGCGCAGCTTGCCCTACTAGCTATCCAACAGAGCCCAGGCTCCCCTAGCCCGCTCAGTGGCTCCCAAACACTTAACTCAAGTATTAATGAGACTTGCAACTACACTATATCCGGCACAAACCCGAACTATTCAATTAGCTCACTTGGCAGCGTAGTTAACGGCTACACCAGCTACTATCACCAAATTACTATAACCGTAAATGCCACCTCACCTCAGGTGTCGGTAAGCAGTTGGCAGGACACACCTTATTAGGTTTATGAAGGCTGGAAATCTAGGTTGAATTCCGTAACTTAGATCACAAAAGTTACTAGCTTTCAATAAAATTTTAATATATATTAGACCTATGGCTGAAGTACCCGAGTTTTTTGAATACCTTGCAAGAGAGGGCTCAGGAGCAACTCTTTATCCATTTAGCTATGACAGCAAGGACAAAGTCTTCTTAATAGCCGATAAATCTCTCCCTTTAGACTCTTTTGATCCCCATGATTATAGTCACTCAGATTTAGGACTGAGCGCGATGAAGGTATAGATGTAGCAGAAGTCGGGAAACACCCCCTCTACATACCAGACTATCCTGGTCGTCTAATAGCCAGCCCCAAGCTACAAGAATGGGTGGATAGCAACCCAGGGCTATTAAGCGATACTTGGCGAGTTATGCAAGATGCATATAGGTCTCTGCATGAATTACCGGAAGAGACACCGCAAAGATCAACTCGAACTCACATGGGTTTTTCAGCAGGCAGAAGAGAACTTGGTGGAATTGGAGTACAGGTTATGGGTAATTGTGCGTGTATGGGCCCAGAAGTTGAGGGAGTATTCATAAACGATCAATTTGAACATGGATTTGCAGAGTACGGTTTCCATAACGCTGATTATAGTTGGCAGCGGGCTAGTTTGTGTGCAGGCATGGGTCACATGGCGTTATTAGCTGAAAAAACTGGATAGCTAATCCTATTTATTGCTAGAGTTCAAACTGTCATAAATCCGGCAAACTTACTTAATAGTGAGTCGTTAGTGGCTTGATCAACGTCTCCGCCCAATATTAACTTTTTCAGTATTCTAGTCTCAGTTGGAGACAATATTCTTTCGTCATCGTGTCCTATTGGAGGTACTCCGACTTCAAATTCGTGAATTACACGAGGAGATGGCATAATTTAATAATATCAAATTAAAATTCTTACGCTTGGTTGGGAATTGAGGTTGAGTTCCGTACCACGTTAAGTTGACATGCCTATACAATATCTATACAATATGTGTAGAAGGAGAATATAATATGGCAACTAAGACGCTAAATATCGCGTTAGACGAAAAACTTTTAAAAGAAATAGACGAAGCTGTTAAAAAAGATATGGGCAGCCGAAGTGAGTATTTCCGTCGCTTGGCATTAGATGACCTAGATCGCCGAAAAGAATGGGAAGACCTATTCAATTGGGGAAATAAATTGGGCCAACAGACAGGAATAACTAGCGAGCAGCAAGTTTACGACAAGATTACAGAGTACAAGAGTGAAAAGCAATCAAAAGCCAGTTAGAGCTGTAGTTGATACTAATGTTCTTGTCTCTGCTCTGGTATTCGGAGGAACTCCTCGAAAAGTTACAAATTTAATCCCCGATAAGGTAATAAGACCTGTGATGTCAGAAGAGATCATGTCTGAGCTCAGGCGCATCATAACCTCTAGGTTCCCGGAACACATACCTGGCATAGGAAGATACGAGAAGTTGCTTAGAAAATATGCAATATGGGTACCTCTTGGAAGTCGTGTAATTAATGTCTCTAGAGATATAGACGACAATAAAATTATAGAGACAGCGGTTATTGGCAAATGCAGCTATATTATTAGCGGCGATAAAGACTTAACGGTCATAAAGAAATACGAGAATATTCAAATACTAACTCCGGCTGAGTTTCTAAAACTGACTTAGGTCAAACCGCTTACGCTTGGCTGGGAATCGAGGTTGAGTTCCGTACGGTTTGATAAGTAATTAATCCGGCTCTTTAACGAGAATGATAGATTAATCCACTAGTGTTGGGTTGCCAGGGTAGTTGATCTTGAGCAAGCGCAAAATACTCAACAACCCTTAGTTCATCAGGAGTGAAACCAAAACAGGTCATTTGTGGATGGTCATCAACTAAAATCCCAACGTGTACTGGAGATCCATCAATAATACGTCCGTCTCCGTCAACTTTCACGATGAGGTTTAAGTTGCCCTCGGTGTTACTGAGAGGTTGTCTCCAAACTGCAAATAAAGCTTCTGCCCCAAGAGCTTCTTTTAGGTTCGCTATTTTTTGTTTTGGATGTTCGCAGTACTCAGCTAAATCAATAACCCGTGTAATTTGATGTACTATCCTGGTTCTGAAGTTACTAGTCAGGACGTACTCACTAAAATTTTCAAGCGCACTCTGCACCTGTGGGTCTTGAAATTCGAGTTGGGTTGCCATGACCAATATTATATAATCTTATATGCGCAGACGCAAATATTCAACAAGGATTCAAACCGAGGTGGCACAAATGTTGACATAGGTGAAATATTGGCTGGGAATCGAGGTTGAGTTCCGTACCCCATAAAACGACCTAACTACACTAGTTATAGTTGATAATCTATAACAGTTATGCTATAATATGTTTATTATGACAGGTATTGAGCGAGTTCAACTATACACTGTTCCGTCGACTTATGTTCACCTAAACGGTAGGACAACCAAACAACCATATAGGCGTGTTGTAGGTATGGAAATTGTCCAAGATATGTCACCAACCCGTTGGACAAGAGTTGACTATACCGTTCCTGAATCAGGGTACAATCCAAAGGATGCCGAGCTTGAAGTCATAGAAATGCCTGAAGATGTAGCCCGTAAACTAGGTGAGTTTTATACTCGATTTTTTGTAGATAAACCCCGATTTAACCAAGTCAGAAGTGAATATACGGGTCTTATGGTACCTGGACGAAGATAAGTAACAAACTGCCACCGTTTTGGGTATTGGATGAACGGCACAATAGTAGCTAGGGAGTTCGATTGTCCACCCGCACCCGACCACGTTGTTGAAGAAGGATATCCTATTAATCCCCCAATTGCCCTGGGGCGCCACGCTGTTTTAGGTGGAAGAGACGAAAGCACAAGACTAGGTGCTGCAGTTCATAGTGTAGTTGGGTTAGGAGAAGATAGGCCGGAATGTATCGAGGTCTTAACTACGGATGGATTTATGGGAATAGACTCTTATGAAAACGTCCTTGATTTTTACGATGACGATAGGTCAAGGGGCCTGAAGTTCTTTGTTTCGGCATAAATATCTACTAATAAGTTAAATTGCTTATGGTTGGCTGGGGTTTGGAGATTCGAACCAGATGCAAAAATCCTTACTCTGATGCTAGGCATTGAGTGAATAGTTAATTGGCTATCTGTTATTTGTTGTATAATGATTGTGCTTAGTCTATATTGATAATTAAGTAGGGCTAAGATTACTAAAAAACATAAGGGCACCGTGTCAATAAAGCTAAAAGGCCAAGGCGGCTTTACACTAATAGAAATGTTGCTAGTAGTGGCTATCATAGCCATATTAGCAGGCGTCGTAATTCTAGCCATTAATCCCGGAAAACAGCTCGGCGATAGCCGAAACGCAGTGAGACAATCAAATATTGATCAGATTCTAAATGCTGTTTATGAATACAGCATTGATAATAACGGCAATTTGCCTGCTTCGATTACAACTACCCCAACCGACATTTGCGCAACTGGAGCAAACGTCTGCTCTGGCAAGGTGGACTTAAGTGTCCTGACAAACAACGAAACCTATATGGTCAAGTTACCCGAGGATCCACAAACTGGTACTGATACTGATACTCACTATCAAATATATGAAGATGCGAATAACCGAGTAACAGTGACTGCCCCTGACGCAGAAGACAACGCAGTCATTACTGACACTCGATAACTATAACTAATGCAACAATCCTGAAATACTAGCCCGCTCAAGGGTTGAGTACCCTTACGTGTGATATAATTCGATCGCGAATAACGGCATATCGGAGAAAACTGGGACAGCTTGTCTTAAAGCACCGGAGCTAAAATTTGAAAATTGCATTACTAGCCCCTATTGAGGAGAGTGTTCCTCCTAAAAAATATGGCGGGACGGAACGAGTCGTCTTTAATCTGGCCGAAGAACTGGTTAAGTTAGGTCACGAAGTGAGTCTATTTGCCAGCGCTGATTCCAAAACTTCAGCAAAGTTAATACCTGTCGCTAATCGTTCAATAAGAAAGTACATGACGACCAATCCACGAGTTTGGTTGGACGAACAGATCAAAGCTCTTCACATAGCCCTAGAATTAATTGGCAAAAACCGTTTTGACATTATTCATAATCACCTAGATGCGCCACTTCTCATATTCCGAAAACTAGTAAAAGTTCCAATTGTCACTACAATTCATAACCCAGTAGATTATTCATTAAAGAACTCTTATCTTTCTCAGAATTTTGTCAGTATTAGTCGGGCTCAAAGACGTTACGCCCCCGATCTTAACTACCTAGCAACAGTCCATAACGGTATCAATGTCGACGAATTTGTTTTCAACGATAAACCCAAGAACTATCTGGCTTTCTTGGGGCGGATTAGCCCAGATAAAGGCCCCAAGCAAGCTATTGAGATTGCCAAGAAAAGCGGCCACAGATTAATCATGGGTGCCAAGGTTGACCCAGTAGACCGAGCCTATTACAGAAAAGTAATCAAACCTCTCGTCAATAATAAGAACGTCGTCTTCCTCGGAGAGGTTGACGCTAAAGCCAAGAACGATTTACTAAAAAATGCTAAAGCCCTACTCTCCCCAATTCAATGGGATGAACCGTTTGGGTTGGCAACAGTAGAAGCTTTGTCCTGCGGCACGCCGGTGCTCACCTATAAGCGAGGCTCTATGTCTGAGATTATTTCAGACGGGAAAAACGGCTTTCTCTGCGAGAATGAATCGGATATGCTGAGGGCCATTACTAAAATTGGAAAAATTGATCGCCAATTCTGCCGTGCCGATGTGGCTAAGCGCTTCAGTGCCAGCTTAATGGCCAAGCGTTACGTAAAGGTTTACGAAAAAGCAATTGCAGCTTAACCGATCCTGTATATAAACTCTTATGCTAAAGTAAAGTACAATATGTCGTTTACTAGCGAGTGGGCTGAAAAGACATTAGAATCTAAGAAAAAAAGTCTTGCCCAACTGATAAATCTTGGCTCAAATGACCAGCCACCCGATTATATTGATATTGTCCGAGCGGTAGGACACTGGGGGGTTTACGCAAGTAATGGGCCTCATTTTCATTCCGCAATCTTCGGGCGAGATTCACTTGTCGTAGGGGAAGACTTACTAAATACTCACCAAGCATTAGTCCGCGACATTTTACTTACACTTGCCAGACTGCAAGGTGTTAGCTTGAACAATATATCCGAGGAAGAACCCGGTAAAATTCATCATGAATTTCGGGCAAAAACTTTTGATGGCATAGCTGTGGCTGAGCATTCGATTAAGGTACTGTCTGAGCTCCAGCGAGTTTGGGGCGGTGCCGGTACTGATTCAATGACCTATTATGGTAGTCATGATGCGACTCTGTTGTATGTTAGGTTGCTCTGTAATTATGTTAGGAGATACGGGGCGGAAATTTTAGATGAAGCATACATCACAAAGGACGGGCAGAAAAAAGTAGTATCCGACAGTGTAAGGGCTGCTGGTGATTGGATAGTTGGTAAGATCAGAAACTCCAATAGCGGACTGCTGGAGTATAAGCGTCTAAATCCAAACGGGCTAGCCAATCAGGCCTGGAAGGATTCAGCCACGGCCTACATAAATAAAGATGGTAGTTTGCCGGACTTTGACCGTGGTATAGCTTCTGTTGAGTTACAGGGATATGCATTTGATGCACTAACGAGTCTTGCGCATCTACCGGGCCAAAGCGTAGAACGAGTTGAGCTGCTTCTAAAACTAGCCGCACAAATTAAAGACCTTACACTTGAGCTGCTCTGGATGAAGGATGAGGCGTTTTTTGCCCAAGGTTTATACGTCGATAGTAACGGCAAGACAAGACAAATTGACAGCCTTACTTCTAACGCAGCGCTGATACTTGATTCTAAGTTACTCCATGCTTTGCCCGAACAACGTAGGCATTACTATGTGCATAATGTGGCCAAGGTAGTCACGAAAAAACAGTTTATGACAAATGCTGGAATACGCTCCAGATCACTAAAGCTTGCGAAATTCCCTGGTTTTATTGATTATCACGGTTCGTATACTGTTTGGCCTAAAGAAACGAATGCGGCAGCCAAGGGCTTACATAACCACGGCCTACACGCTTTGGCTATGCAATTTGAGAACCGTCTAGTCGATGCCATTTTAAACTCTGGAGAATTTTATGAATTTCACTATGCCGACACAGATGGCAAAGTTTGGTATGACCACAAAGCTGCAATGACTCATTTTAATTCAATCTCCCCCGGCGGGGACTTGCCCGTACCAGAACCAGGTCAAGCCTGGACCATATCTGCTGTGCTGAGAATATTAAACACTCGTCATCGGTATGAAAAAATGGGGGCAGGTGCAGACGAGAAGTCTCTGCTGGAGAACCTACAAAAGATTAGTCTAACGTCGCATGAAACATAAAAAACCGCTACTTAAAAAATAGCGGTTTTTTTGAACTAAAGAGACTATATTAGCGTTTTCCGCCGTCCATCTGTCTCTTGCCGTCAACAGACATAGCAACGTACAACGAACCAACTATTAGGGCGTAAAGACCAAGTATCCAAACAAAGCCTACACCGACAGTTTTTGGTTGGAGCAATATAACAACTCCAGCTACTATTGCTGCTAGACCTGTTATAGAACTTAGCGTCCTAACCGTTGAAGCTACCTGACCTTCTATGAAGGTTCCGATAATTTCAACCAAACCCCTAATAACCAGCACAAAGCCGACTAGAAGAAGCAATGTGGTGAACTTGACAGATAGGTGTCTAACTAAGTAGACTCCAAACCCAAGCTCAACTACCCCAAGTAGAACTTGCAATGACCACCAAGTGCTTTTATCGACGCTCATGATGCCACTCACGACACCAAAAAGGCCGCTTAATATTATGTATGCACTGAATAGGTAAATTACCGTTAGCAGTGTTAGAAATGGCCAAAAGACCAACGCCACACCAAGCAAAACGGTTACCAACCCGCGCACAGACAAGGCCCACCAACTATCCTTTGCAATAGCTGTCGTGTACATATACAACTCCCCTATTTATTAATATGCCCATATGATGCTCTTTATTTATTAGCTTGTCAAATAGGTTGGATAATATAACGTAAGCACTTACAGAGTGAAGTTATTTATAGTTGCCTGGCAGCTAAATCAAGTGTTTAATAAAGCACATGACAGTTCAACACGAGGCTTCAGGTAGACAAGCAGCGGATGATGCTTGGGAAATCGATAAACAAAAAGCTGCACTAGCTATCAGGACGTTGTTTACTGGAAGGCTAGGCCATGATGGACAAGAGCTTCCACTTAGGGCCTATGACGTTATTGAAGAAGTGATCGGTGTTAAGCAACTTACCGATGAAGAGAAAAGAACTATTCAGGTTCATCGAGCTGCTCTTAGTGATATGTGGAGTTCTGGCCAACTTGTTGCTGATTGCGATTGGACACTTAAGCCTGGCCCCGAATTTTCTCCGATCGAGGATCCCGAGACTTAGGCACCGCGAACTATTGGTACAGGCACAAAACTAGTTTGCGAGGCCATCCCCCTAAGGTTTATAATGGAAACCAGCAATGTGTGTGCTAGCTGCTTAGGCTTTCCTACACACAGGCTTACAAAAGCATTTCTTTATGAAGGATTGGCGTACTCACTGGCTTATTTTAAGCTAAGCGTCACCGCTGAAACCTCCTACATTTAAGTCCCAATACTGCAAGGTTAAAAGGCAGTGGCATTGACGGTTGTCACTTCCCTCCTCGTAAAGCAGTACCATTTAAAGTCCGTTACTGGTAGTTACCTAAAAGTCTATCCAGACGCCAGTTTTGTTAATTTTTGAAACACTTAATTAGTTGTGGGGGTAAATGCTATGGAATCCAAAACGCTTATAAATAAAAAGATTAATGTTACGTCTCTATATTTTAAAAATAGCTTTGGTCTTAGGATTTTCCCAAGACGAATAGAGCTGGAGGGTCGTGAATATAGTTTCATTGAATCAGGTCTAGCTTACCGAATCAAAAAACCACGCGGGAGTCTGCAGATCTATGACATGAGTGATGGTGAAAGTAGCTATCGACTACAGTTTGACGTTGATCATGCAAGTTGGAAACTGATTAGTATAACCTCACCTAAAGGAAATATAAAAAATGGAAAATCAAACTTTAATTAATCAAAAGATCAAGGTAGTAGTAGTTTACGGTGGCGATGGCGAGCAGGTTTGTTTACCCAAGCGAATGCTGTACAAAAACCGTACCTATAATTTTACGGAATTGGGGCTTAGACATCCTACCTCCAAAGGCAAACGCATGATCCATGTTTTCGATATGAGCGATGGCGCAGCCGATTACCGTCTAGAATTTGATGCTGAAGCTCTCACTTGGATGCTAGTAGCCATTTCGGATAGCCAAGATGTACGATATTAACCCTGAGCTTTCTCAGATCATGCATATTGATCTTAATTCCTGTTTCGCGACAGTTGAGCAACAGGCTCGTCCCCTACTGCGCGGCAAACCAATAGGAGTAACTAATCGTATTAGCAAGCATTGCTGTGTGATAGCTGCTTCTTACGAAGCCAAGGCATATGGCATTAAGGTAGGCATGAGACTCGACGAGGCTAGAGTTTTGCTGCCGAGTTTAATCATGCTCGAAACTGATCCTCCCAAATACCACCATGTATATAAGAAACTGGTGTCCATCATGCGATCCTATTCTCCTGATGTAACTATGAAGAGTATCGATGAAGGCGTTATCGATTTTCACGGTACTAGAAAAGTGGTTAATCCCCGCCCACTCGAAGACATTGGCTATGAAATCAAAAGGCGTCTTAGAGCGGAGGTGGGTTCTTGGATGCGCTGCAATGTTGGTATTGCGCCAAATCGTTTCCTAGCTAAACAAGCTGCCTCGCTACATAAACCCGATGGTCTCGACGTAATTGACTACAAAAATCTTAGGCAAACCTTGTCTAGCCTTAAGCTGACAGACTTATTTGGTATTGCTGAGCGTAACCAGGCTAGACTCAACGCTTATGGTATATTTACCCCCTTGCAGTTTTTAGATTCTTCGTCTGATCTTTTAAAGCGGTTTGTTTTTAGGAGTGTTTGCGGGGAGGATTGGTTCAAGCGTTTGCATGGTTTCGAGGTTGATGATAATGACTATGACACCAAATCAATTGGTCGCCAGTATGTACTAGGTAGCTCCAATATTAGTCAAATGGATCTGTTGTCCCGCCTTAGCTACCTTTGCGAGACAACTGGCATGAAACTGCGCTATAAAAACTTCTGTGCCCGTGGAGTCATGGTCTACGTGAGATACGAAACGGGAGATTACTGGTATGAGCGAAAAACCTTCAAGAGCAGTTTCTTCACCAACGCTGAAGTTTACCGCCGGGCACTACTACTTTTTAATCACCGACCACTTGACGCTAAACCTAAGGAGATTGGAGTCACCTGCTATAACCTGGTCCCGTCTAACCGTTCACAAATGAGTCTGCTTGAAGAAGTAAATAAGCAGAATTGGCTGACGCAGGCGGTCGATAGGATTAACGAAGACTTCGGTGAATTTACCGTAACTTACGCCAATTCGCTTACCTCTAAAGAAATTATCAGACAAAAAATACCATTTGGCAGTACGCGTTATTTCGAGCTGTTGCTAAATAGAGCCTAGCTGGCCACAGAAAGTTTGCGGTGATAGAATAATAAAACTTAACCGTGAATGACAACAAAGACGACAGACCAATAAGACGGCCGCACTATGCTAGTGTTGATGGGATTTTGAGGTCTCCCGTAAAACATAGCGGATCTCACCCTCATGCCGCTCACTCAAGTCAAACTCCAGTTTCAGATGATAGTCTCGCCAGTATGCCAGAAAAAAAACCGCTAACTCATGCTGAAGCGATTGATCAACAGTCAAACTCTCTACTCCACACGGCACTTCCTAACCCAAGATATGCGCAAAGGTCTAGTGGTGAAAGAACTCCAGGTAAGAAAAAGAATAAACTATTGCGTTTCTGGGGGCGTGATAGAAATAAGTGGAGTTTGAGAAGAAGAATTGTTACGGGAGCGGTAGTTCTGATTGCTGGCCTGATTGGTTTTGGGGCTTGGGACGCTTGGCAGTTAGACCACAAAGTAAATCACCTTGCCGTTGGCAATCTTTCAACTTCGGTTGGCGGAGCTGAGAATATTTTAGTTGCTGGTTCGACTAACCGTTGCAACCTTAAAGTCCAAAATGCTCAGTGGGGTTTCTGTTCTCAAGGCGTAACCGGGGTTAATAGTGACATTATTTTTATTGTCCATATTGTGCCAAAAACAAATAGCATAAGTTTATTATCTATCCCGCGTGACACATTTGTGCCTAACGCCCGGTCTGGTGACCAAGCATTTAAAATTGATGCTGCACTCTACGAGGGACCCACGCAACTTGTTAAAGCAGTAGAGGAAGACTTTGGCATACCTATTCAACATTATGCCGAGGTAGGCTTTGACGGCTTCGTCAATATCGTAAATGCTGTCGGTGGGATAAAAATGGACTTTCCGATGCCAGTTTATGACTCTGACTCGTATCTTAACGTAAAGACAGCAGGTTGTCAGTTACTTAACGGTGTCGAAGCTCTGCAAGTCGTTAGGTCTCGTCATTTGCAGTACAAACCACCAGGAGTAACCACCAATCTGCAGTACCTTTGGCCACAAGAGCCAGAAAGTGACATTGCAAGAATTGCTAGAACTCACGAGTTCCTACGGGTACTTGCTAGCACGGTTGCTGCTCAAAATCTAAGCAATCCTTTTACGGTCCAGAAAATAGTTGATGCTATTGCACCCCAAGTCCAGGTTGACTCAGGCTTTTCAACATCAGCAATGTTACAGCTTGGGTTAGAATTCCACACCGTAAATATAAACAGCGTACCACAGTATACCCTGCCAATTTCAACCACCAGTTTCGGAGACTACGAATACGGAGGCACAGACTATGGTGACGTTGTTTTCCCGTCTGAGGCAGTTGATCGACAGGTTATTAACGAATTTCTGGGGGTAACTAATTCTACGGATACTATGACCGGCAAGTCCCTGCCTACTCCAGCATCATTCAGTGTTAGTGTAGTAAACGGCAGTGGTATATCAGGTCAAGCTACTCAGACATCTACAGCTCTACAGGCTCTAGGATTTAACGTGGTTGGGCAGCCTCAAACTGCTACGCCTCTGAGCTCAGAAGCCGTAGAGACCGTTGTTAACTACGCCGGTCCGAGTACCGAAGCGGACGCAGAAGCAGTGGCTAGACAGCTAACGGGGCCAGTTATACTATCAGAAAATGCTGGCCAGGTTACGAGTAGTTCGGAGGTCACAGTACTTACAGGAACTGGACTTGCGGTTAATGCTCCTCCCGGCAAAGCAGCTTCGAGCTCAAGTTCTTCAACTCCATCCACTCCTGCCGCTCCCGCAGCGCCAATAGCCGTCACTGGGCTAGAACCAGCAAGCGCCCCAATGCAACCTCTATCCGCTTGGGATCCACGTGCTTGTAGCTAAACCCAGACGTCATATAGCTTAAGCTAACGCATTTTCTCGGGTGCTGTCTCCTAAGCGGGTTCGGAAAAACCAGACCTTGATACCATCCAAGATAAATAAATAAGCCACAGAAACTAAAACAGTGTAGGAAAGCATCGCAATACTAACTGGGTCGAAATAGAACAACTTGCGAGTGATTGAAATATAAATAATCGCTACACTTATAAACAAGACTATAGTAAATGCCAACTTAAGTTGAGTAGAAAGCTTTGGCGCCAGCCAAAAATGTCCACGATTTCGGACAACTAAGATAACAATTAGTCCCGTAAGGGATAAGAACAAATAAAGACAAGTTTGCTTAATTGACGTCGATTGGTGGAAGACCGAAGTAAAGAACATTAGCTCGTAAATTGCAGTTATCATCCCAAGGAATATCGGCACAAACATAAGTGCACGTATGTTATAGACACTAGGCCGGGTTAGCTCTTCCAGACCGACGTTGTCGGTAGCAATAGTGATGGTCGGTAGATCGGTGAGTAGGTTTGTAAGGATTAACTGTATAGGTACGAGCGGTAAGGCTGCTGATGTACCCAAATAAATGGCGGACAACGCGAAAAAGTTACCAAAGTTGGCAATCATAGTGAAGCGTATATATTTATTGATGTTCGAGAAGATTACTCTGCCATATCTAATACCGTTAACTAGAACTTCCAGATCGTTGCGAATCAGTAAGATATCTGCACTGTCCTGTGCGACATCCGTGGCGCCACTAACTGCAACAGCAACATCGGCCAGTTTTAGTGCTGGAGCATCGTTTATGCCATCGCCCTGGTAACCGACAATATTGCCGTGTTCTTTTAAGATTTTAATAATTCGGAATTTCTGCTCAGGGTTAAGTCTTGCGAAGACATTGTTAGTTTTGAGTATTTCCCCAAGCTTCTCATCCGAGAATGTTTCTACCTCTGGGCCGCTGTAAACCAACTGCCCTGGCTTAATCAATCCTACCCTGCTGGCAACGTAGTTAGTTACTTCGACACTGTCGCCGGAGAGTATTTTAATTTTAAGGCCAAGTTGTTCTGCTAGTTCGATAGTGTGTTTAGCGGTCGGTCTAAGAGGGTCTTCTAAGGCGACAAAACCTAAGAATTCAAGGTCTTTTTCGTGCTTTGCGATATCGAAATCGTGAGACTCGAATTTTATAGCCTTGTAAGCGATTGCTAGGTGTCTTAAGCCTTGTTGACCATCATTTTTTATGATCTTACGGTAGTTTTTGGTGCGGTGATCTTTAGTTAGTTCTAACAGAGTTTCAACCGCCCCAATGACTGCTAGATAGTACTTATCGCCATTTTTGTATATTACTGCCCTCCTCCGGGAGCGTGGATCAAACGGAAGTTCTTCAACTCGTTCGAAGCCGTTAGCTGTAGTCTTTATGTTCTCGGGTACAAAATCTATAAAAGCTCGATCGAATGCGCTTTGAAATTTTTTACGTTTTTCATCTAAAGTTTCAAGAGACGCTATGGCAACGGTTTGGAAAAGTTCTGGGTTATCCGACTCTAACCGTGTAATTCTCTGCTTATTCTCTGTTAACGTACCTGTTTTGTCACTGCAAAGCACAGTTATGTTACCCAAATCTTCAACAGCCGTTAGAGTCTTGGCGATAACATGGGCGCGAGCTAAACGCATTGCTCCTGTTGAAAGCGTAACGGTTGCGATAACAGGCATGACCTCAGGGACAACAGCAACCGACAAAGCTATCACGAACAAACCAAGTGAAGCAATGCTAGTGCCGTCTCTGTCTACCACGACTTTAAGGACAAAAACTGCTGCCAAAATCAGAAAAGTAACTTTTACAAGAAATGAACTAAACGATGAAAGTGATTTTTCGTATTGAGTAGTTCGTTTTGTTGAGGACGCGAGCTTGGCTATTTTCCCGAGCTCGGTTTGTGATGCAGTAGCGAAAACATAGCCAAAACCCTCGCCGCCCTCAACTGTGCTTCCGGTGTATAAAATTGAATCTTTGCCAGACCTTGTCTTGGATACAGGTAAAGACTCGCCAGTAATTTGTGATTCGTTTACGCTTAGCTCGTTAACTTCAACTAGTCTAATGTCAGCTGGTACAATATCCCCTTCCCTTAAAACAACCAGATCACCTATTACTAGGTCAGCCTCATTCGTTAATGCCTCCCGACCGTCGCGTTTAACCAGTATT
Source organism: Saccharimonadales bacterium (SeqCode) (assembly GCA_035510465.1). Taxonomy (GTDB): domain Bacteria; phylum Patescibacteriota; class Saccharimonadia; order Saccharimonadales; family DATKHC01; genus DATKHC01. The sequence goes on along the minus strand of DATKHC010000010.1, from coordinate 60,048 downwards.
TCCCTCATGATAAGTTTCTGTAGTTTAGCGACAGCGTTTTCAGATCGGAATTCCTGGTAAAATCCAAGCCCAGTATTGATTATTAAGATTGACAGGATTATGAAACCGTCACTGAAATCACGCAGGCCAAAAGAGATTAAGCATGCTACGACGAGTAAATAAATAAGAGAACTTTTGAATTGCCTAAGTAAGAGCTTGCCAGGTCCAGTGGTAGAACTGGATTTTAGTAAATTGGGCCCATTTTTCTCCAGGCGAATTCTAGCTTCAGATGAAGTTAATCCGTCATGAGAAGTCTTAAGCTCTGTTATTACTTCTTCTGCTGATAAATTAAGGATAGATTTAGCTTGCATCAGGTAATTTTGCTATTAAAAACACTAACATTATTTTGCCATTTCTGAGCCCGGAAACCTAACTTAGCGTAGCTTTATTACAAGAAAGATTGAAGCTTATCTATATCAATGAGCGTGATGTAGGTGTTTTTATTTGAAACAAGCCCATGCTTTTCAAGGTAGACCATTTCACGACTGGTCGTTTCTCTTGTGGCGTTTATTGAGCTGGCTATATCTTGCCTCCGCAAAGGAACGTCTATAGTCACACCCTTAGCAGCTGGTCTAGAAAAACGGTTGGACATTGCGATTAGGAACGATATCACTCGTTCTCTTACGCTTCTATACTCAAGGTTTAGAATTCTTTCTGAATGGATTCGATACATTTCTGTGACCATATCAAGCAGTGGAGTCAGAATCTCAGGGTTATTCCTCATATGTTTTACGAATTTGTCTCTACTAATCTGGTACAGAATAGTATCGGACAGAGTCTCGTAGATGATGTGCCGCTCTTCCCCTGTTACAGCCCATATTAGCGGGAATATTTCTTTTTCTTTTCGGATGATCAGCATGTTATCTTCACCGTACTTTGTGATATCAAATGCCTTTACGATCCCACTTGAGATATAAAAAACGCCCGTAGGAGCTTGTCCCGGGCGAATTACAAATTCTCCCTTTTTGTAGGTTAACTTATTCCCTTCTCTTCTGAACAAGTCAACCAAAGCAGAATTTTGGGCTTCGGAAGCCAACATATATTTATTATGTCACAAGATGTAAATTCTGGCTAATTTCTGACGGCGTGTGATAATAATCGCATTGTCTGGGTGAGTAAAAATACGGACAAGCTCTCTCTTGAAGCCTATGATTAAGTTGTTAAGGGGAGGAAAAGTATATGATAGCTTTATCAAATATCGAAGCCCAGTTGGCGAAGGCAGGTTGCAGGATTAGCTCTTGGGGCCGAGCTGAAGTCAAAGAACTTTGTAATATATTAACCCCCGGTGAGACCATCGTACAGGCCTTGAATGGCTATTACGATAATGGTTTCGCTCTACTCGTCGCGACAGACCAGAGACTCCTTCTGGTGGACAGAAAGCCAATGTTCCTGACTCTGGACGCCATTTCCTACAGCATGATCCAAGAGGTGCTGTTAAACTACCGCCTACTCAACTCGACAATCCATATTTATACGTCCAATAAAGTTTTAATCTTCAGCTCATGGAATCACCACAGGCTAAGGATGATTCTTAATCACACACAACAGAAAGTTTTAGAAGTACGCGCGTACCAGGGCTATATGAACCCACAGGGTTACGCACCACAGCCTCAACCAATGTCCGTTCCGACAGTGCCCCAACCACACCAAGCCATCCACTCGACTCCAGTGTCCAGTCTGCCAAACGGTAATATAAGTCCTAACTCTCCTCTCAACCTGCCATATGAGCAGCCCTTCCTTCATGAAGGATCTCCACTCTTGAATAGCGATCAATCGGTGTGAGCCTAGACATCTTGGATATCGATATTCACTTTCGTCCTATTGGACTCATCAGAATAACCGAACAGTTATTGAGTGAATTAAACAAAGGGAAATGCTGTAGCTGGGAGGGTAGACTGTAGGACGGCCCAGAATCTGGAACCGCCCCACGGTCATTTCCCTCACCCAGAGCTACTTCGTGGTTGCGTTGGCAATAACGCCAGTGACGCCACCACCCGGCCAACACGAGAATCCCGCCGGAACCGACTGGCCATTCTTGACCATTTCCGACAGAATTGACATGCATTGCGCCACCAGGACATTTGGGCTGTCGTTGACCGACTGAGCCAGGGCCTGGTTAGCTGCGGCCTGAGCTTCGTTGGTCTGATCCGATGCGATGGCAACCCGTGTCAAAGCTTCCTGCTGTTGCAGCTGGTTGAGCCTTGCCTGGGTAGCCGGGTCGAACGTCATGATCGGAATGATCGTGTTGATGACGTCGATATCGGAGCCAATTTCAGATCGCATCTGCCGGGTGACAGCGTGCGCGACCTTGGTGAGGCTCGGATTCGTCGGGTAGTTATTGCCCGTCGGGACCTGGATCAAGATCGAGTTGAGCGGATTGTAGTTGGACAACTGATTGTTGACCGCCGCCGTCAGCTCTCTCGTGACCAGTGAGTCTCTCACGTTTTCGAAGGTTCGGTAGTTCTGGAACAGGTCGTCGGCCTGAGCGAACTTGATCCTCCAACGGATTGACACGTTGACGCAGGCGTTCTGCTGATTGGCGATGCGTACGTTCAGGCAGTTGTCTCCCGTATAGGAGTCTGCCTGAATCGCGGCGTCCATTTCCGTCACCTGCTCCCATGGGGCTATGAAATGAAGCCCGTTGGACAGGTGCCCGACCGTTCTCCCGAAGGCAGTTGTAATGCCGACGTTCTTAGTCGATACCGTGGTATACGACGAGAAAAACGTAAGCAAAAGCCCGAAGGCAAGAACGGCAGCTCCGACTATGTAAAGCATCGGGGCAGCGTCCTTGGTGTCATCGCTTGAACCCCGTTTTCTGAGACCCTTGCCGATGAGAAACAGAATGACCGCGATGATGAAGATCACTATCGCGAAAACGAATAACCCTGGCACTTTATGTACCTCCCGTTGTAGTTTTTATTTCCAGTAAAGCTCACTTGGTTCGTAGGATGCACAAACCGGGTAAGCTTTACTGGACATTACAGATTTCCTTTGTTAATGAGCGCTTAAAAAACACCCATAAAGGGTGCTCTATAGCATAATATTTATACCATAATATACTACCAACATCAAGGTTATTATATAGAATGTTAAATCCTTTTTTTAAACACTTGTAGAATTCCCGATAATAAGGTGTAATGTAGCCATTAACGAGGTTACTAAAGATGGCTCGAAATCGATTTGATGAATTTAAAGCTAATTTCAAAAAATCGCAACAAGAACAAAAAGAGTTGAATAAAAAACGCAAGAAATACTTGCAATCAGTTAGTGATGATTTCAGGGGTAATCAACCAAAGGATCTTCTGGGTGCCGAAAATGCCAAGATAGCACAGGAATTTATAGATTTCATGTCCAAGCATGGTTTTTATGGAGCTAAGAATCTTAAGTTAGAGAAACCTAAATCCGGGCGTTCTTTAAATGAACAAGCTATAAGATCAGGATCTTGGGCGCCAGGTCCGGTTAGACATTTTCTAAAAAGATCCAGATGGTTCACTCTGTGGCAAGGCACAGGCTATCCAATAGGTGAATTAACAAACATACAAAACGCATCAAATCGCGCATTTGGTGGTGTCACTGTATATATCTGTAATGACGGCAAGCTACGCTGTTTTAGAAGTAGCCTCATCTTCCCTGCCGGCCATAGTTTTGCTCATGGTGCTGGGACGATCCCAAGTGGCCCTCATGTTCCTAATGGAAAGTATATTTCAATCGGTGAGTACATTGGTGGTTTTGGTGATCAGAGCCAGAGGACATTTAGGAGTCGTTCTTTGGAGGAACTCTTTAGTGGATATGTGGAAGATATGCTTAAAAACAAAAAATAATTTTACATCTGAGTTACTAGGTTCCGACTAAACCTTAGATTCCAACCCGAATCGTAACATTACCTTTTTAACTTAAAGACTTGCTCTGGTGTCTTGTAGCCTAGTCGTTTCCTTGGTCTAGTATTTAGCTGCTTGACGGCTACGTCAAGCATTTCTTGAGTAATACTTTCAAGCCTCATTTGCTTTGGGAAGTAGAACCTAAGTAATCCATTGGTATTCTCGTTAGTACCTCTCTCCCACGAATGATAGGGTTGAGCAAAGTAAATCCGTAAACCAGTACTTAGTTCAATTTCCTCGTAGTTGCTCATCTCAGCGCCATTGTCTAGGGTTAGGGTTTTGCGGTAGCTTTTGGTAATGACAGCAAAACTACGCTCTGCAGCTACCTCAAAATTCTTGGCTGTCCCTCGAGCCAACTTAACCGCCATTAGATAACCACTCTTGCGTTCCACGAATGTAGCAATACAGCCACTATGGCCTTTGCCAACAACCGTATCTCCTTCCCAATGGCCATACCGACTTCGTCGTTGGATATGGGCTGGTCTAGCGCTAATACGCCTAGCTTCTTTCAGCTTATCCCTAAAAGCTTTCTTAAGAGCAGTTTCTCTAGTTAGACGGTACTTACCTTTACGGCAATGAAGGTGTTTCAGTAAATGCCGAGCATGCAAGTATACCCAGTCATAGATAGTTTGAGCACAAACCCTGACTCTCCGTTTGGTGTCGCGCATCCAACCAGCTATTTGGTCTGGTGAATCATTACGAATGAGTTTACGCTCTACAGCTTCTGCTAGCTGTATATTTGCCAGTAGCTTAGTACGTAGAGCATTGGCATTTGCTCGTCGTGTGCCAGCTCTCAATCTAGCCGAAGCCGGATGGTATATGCCGCTAGCTCTACGATTCCGACCTAGCTCCCGGCTTATGGTACTTGGGTTAACTCCTAGTACCAGTGCAATATTATGTTGCGTGTGACCGAGCTTAAGCAAAAGGCTTAGCTCTATACGTTGTTGTTGTGTAAGATGAAAGTGCATCTCTGTTCTCCTTGTATTTAGTTGTGTTACAACCACTAGTCTACAAGATCTGAGCAGAGGTGCTTTTTAGTTGTTAGTGTTTACGTTGCACTTCGGGCTAGATTGCAAGGTTTATAACTTGCAATTTGAGCAAAAGCATGTTAACGTATCTTTTTAGACCGAATAAAACTCGGTTAAGAGGCGCAAGTTATGATCCTATCACCCACAGATGCGGGTATAACAGGAAAACTAAATCGCTACCGACGTTTTTATTTAAACAAACAGCTAGATAATCTATCTGAATCATCGACCAGGATACTTGTAAACCATCTATTAACAGATGTGCTAGGCTACAAAGAGCTTGTAGATATAAAAATTGAACCACATATTGGCGGAGGTTTTGCCGACTATCTAGTCGAAATAATGGGTAAGCAGATATTTGTGATCGAGGTTAAACCGCTTAATACTAAGTTGTCACCTCAACACCTTTCGCAGGCACTTGCTTACGCTCTTGGTCTAGGCCTAAATTGGGTTGTGATTACTAACTCCAACAACTTAGTGCTTTATCGGGTTTCGTACAGAAAGCCAATAAAAGTCACAAAACTTTTTGAACTTGAGCTTAAGGATAATAAAAAAGGCACAGCTAAGCTAGCGTGGTATTTATCTAAAAAAGCTGTCTCAAAAGGCGAACTCGAAGGCTTATGGAAAAAACACCAAAAGTTCACAAGGTACACTGACTATCCAGACATGGAACCATCAGCGGTCACAGAGTTGATTACTTAAATTTTACTTGGGTGTTCCAGGACCCATAGCCAGCCAGGTTTGTTTATGCTGTTTTTTAGCGCTAAGGCTGATGATATGGAGTCTGCGCCAGAAGATATGGTTATTTGTCCGACAATCTTACCTTGCATGGAAGGGACCCTGATGGATTTAGTGCTAACCTGCTCTTTTAAAATCATTCCTGGGATATAAGATAGAGTCTCCTGGTCTGTGGCAGTTGCGGAACTGTTCTGGCCCCAGGTAGATTTGTATTCTACGTTCTCAAGACTGGTCGCACTTAAGTTAATCGTTTGGATCTGTGGCCTTACTTGGTCTATTAGATTTGCCCCGTCGTCTATGGCATTCTGTAGTGTGCTTGCCTTGCTCACATCGCCGATGATTGTGATAACCTGCTTACCTTCGTCGTAATTGGCCGCGAATAAATAACATCCACCAGCCTGGTCTGTGTTACCAGTCTTTATCCCGATTACTCCGTTCTGTCCAAGTAACCAATTCACGTTTGAAACCGTACCAGCAACTGGAATAACGGCAGATTTTTGGGCAATAATTTGAGCAATTGTCTGATTGTTTAGAGCAGTCTGTCCGAGCACTATAAGATCTGTCGGACTACTGACGGTTTGAGGTGAGAATCCGCTGGCATCCGCTATATGTGTTGAGCTCATTCCTATTAACTTGGCGTAATTGTTTGCATAGCTAGTGTAGTTATCCATAGATCCAAAAGCCCAATTGACGAGAGTGTCTGCCATGTTATTAGCCGAAGGAAGCAGCATAGCTTCAAGTGCTTGATACTCCGTAATTTGTTCACCCTGAGAAACCTTAACAACTGAACCGCCTTCAGCCTGGTAAGTTAAGTATGAATTAACGTCGGCAGAAGAGATAGTAATGACTGGTCCCTGCTCCCCAAGAACCAATGGTTTTACCCTTAATACAGATAGTGCGGTTAAAATTTTGGCGATACTTGCTGTTGGGGAGGCGGCCTGGTTGGAGCTTTCGCTAAGCAGACCATACCCACTAACGCCTATGGCGTCCTCTGTTGATGCAGGCCAGCTTATATTTAAACTGCCCGTAGATATTTGATTTGGCCCTGAGATGCTGGGGTGGATCTGACCTATTGAGCTGAAACGAACGAACAAGAAGAAAATTGGGCCTGCGATCACCAGGATTATTAAGACGGCCACCAATAAAGCTGGATACTTCTTTTTTTTATGCTTCTTTGCTGGTGCTCGCTTGCTCATGCCTATGATTTCTAGAAATAACTATTATCAGTATAGATGAGACAGTCGCTTGATAGTATCGATTAAATAAACCCTAAAGACTTAAAATATCCTGCACGTTAACCAAACGGTAATAATATCCGCAGTTGTTTTTATCTGAAAACCTGTTATAAATAGGTTTATGAGGATTGCAATAGTCACTTGCAAGAGTGACCCTGATTACATTAGGGCTAAAAATCTTAGAACAGGCTTTGGCGGTTGTAGGGGCGTTGAGACGATAGTAGTCAAGAATACCAACAAAGGTTTGACCAGGTATGCCGAGACAACCTTCAGGTTGATAAAAACTCGTATAACCCAAAAGCCAGATGCTTACGTTCTAACCTTTCGAGGCTATGAGATGCTTTTTTTGGTTCTTTTAATAGCAGGCAAAAAACCTGTAATTTACGATGAATTTATTAATCCGATTGAGTGGGCTGTTTACGAGCATCACATTATAAAACGTAACGGGATGCTAGCTCGGCTTCTGCATAAGTATTATTTATGGTTATCGAGACACTGCCGTTTTATATTGTCTGATACTCAATCCCATGCGGACTATTCATCAAAGCTGACAGGGCTTAGGCCTAATCACTACCGCGTGGTTCCGATTAGTGCAGACGAAAAACTCTTTTACCCTTCCAAGAAACCTCAACCGAGACTAAATAAAAATAGCGTATTCAGGGTTTTTAATTACGGCGAAGGAATGACCCCACTATATGGGCTTAATATTATTTTAGAAACAGCGTTTAGACTAAGGTATTTTACTAAAATTGAATTCCAGCTGGTTGGTGGCAGTGCCGAAGCCAAGGCGCTTGCAGAAAAAACTAAAGCCAGAGGCGCTAACATCAAATATCGTGACGAGATAAAGTCCGCTCAACTACCCAGGGCTATCCGGAGAGCCGATCTAGCGCTGGGTGGACCATTTGGCAATTCTGTTCAAGCCAAAATGGTAGTAACCGGCAAAACAGCGCAGTTCCTGGCCACTGGGATACCAACTATCGTGGGTAAAAATAAAGTTAGCACGATGTTCATCGACCGAGTTAACAGTTTAGTTGTTACTCAAGCTAGCTCACAGGCTCTAGCGAAACAAATTCTTTGGGCATATGAAAATCGGAGTTCTCTAAAATCAATTGGCCGAAAAGGACATGGTCTTTACAAAAAACAATTTTCCAACAAGGTATTGATTGAGAAATCTCAGGAAATTGTTGATCAGCTTGGTTCTTCCAAAAAAATTTAGCGCTTAAAGCAAGCGACTAGTGTTTATACGTTTTAATCCTTCTTGAATCGTCACGTGCTTTTAGGGTTGCCCTTTTGTCATAGCGCTTTTTACCCTGACCTATTACTATTCTTAATTTAATATATTTTCTACCAGTTAATATTTCACTGGGGAGAATGCTTAGGCCTTGGACCCTAGCCTTATCGAGCACTCCTATTTCACGCTTTTTAGCTAATAATTTTCTGGTTCTGGTCTGTTCATTCTCGTCTATTGAGGACGAACTACTGCCAGTAATTTTGGCATTAACTAAGAAGAGCTCATCGTCCTTAACTATTACATAAGCGCCCGTCAAGTTTCCCTGGTGGTTTCTTAAGGCTTTAGTTTCAGCACCGGTTAAAACGATACCTACTTCGAGCTCATCTTTGACACTGTAGTCATATCTGACTCTGCGGTTGCTTATAACACCGCTTTTTCGCTTTGACTTAGTCATGGCGAATATTATGAACCAAATAAATTCTTAAGACAAAACCGCTAGGCTTTAATAAACCATTTGTCGTTGCCTATTTTTATGGCTAGGCCTTTCCCATCCATCCATTATTAGGGAATCTTATAAGATGAAGACGCATCAATTCTTCAATACGTCTACCCATTTTCGGGTGAGAATCGACTAAACATTGCCGAACCTTCGCCGGATCTTCAAAGCCAATCCCGTGCGTATATGTCCTGTTAGCGGTAATAGCCTCGTAAACATCCGAGATCGCGAGAATTCCACCAAAATCTAGTAAAAATGCGTCCAAAAAGTCGTCTTTTTTAAGCACTCCTTCGTCTTCCATTCTGCTCATAGTTTCGTCAGTTGGATAATTTTCACGGTCGGCATTATGGCAGTGGTGTGTTAGGACTAAGCCCGGTACCAGTCTACGTAAGACTACGTCTTGTTCATCCCGAAACATATTCCATGCAAGTAAATAGCCAATTTCAGGATGTACTTTTATCGCCGCAAAACGCCTATCCGGACTTGCCTCGGTGTAATCTACTTTAGAGGTTTTCACGTCAGTTGGGTGAATGATATCAATACGGACCCCAATCTTACCAACATCATGAAGCATTGCTCCCATTGCAAGTGGTGGTGTTTCTGACTCGTTGTACCCTTCCATAAGCGCAAGATGAACAGCAAGAGCGCTAACCCTGACGACGTGTCTGAGAGTTGCGGGATCATGTGCTTCAATTAAACTTAGGCCCTCCCTAACTCTCCAGTCTTGACCAGCTTCAACGACTTGTTTAACGGCCAGCTTAGGCAAGCTCAAATCACTGACTGTGCCTATGACTTCCGCAGCACCTGGGGCTCTTGGCCTAGAAGCTCAAAATACACCTCCAGCTCTTCCTCGGACAGCGTGTGGGGTATTGTTCTATATGTTTCAAGCACTAGACTGTGGCCATTTTCTGTTTTTACCGTACTATTTAACCTTGATTATGAGGCAAACCACCCGTGTTTGATTATCTCTGCGGACCGGCCCTTGAACCTTTTGAAGACTTCTTCTGCGATGCTAACGGAGGGCACATATATCTCGCCTTTTGGTCCGACCCCAATCCCACCTACACGCTCCAAAGATTGCTCGAATGCGAAATCAGTCATAGCGCTAGTAGATCTAGTGTGTCTAGCCTCTCTGTCGCCACCCTCTAACTCTAGGAATAATTCATCAAGTAGATTGTAGTGTTCTACCCACTTTAAGCCCCATGCAACTGCTATTTCGGCAGTCTCAAAACCTACACCGAATCGGCCTGACATGTCGACGGTTAACGCTCTTATTGCAGCTTCATCGTTTATTAACCGATCGAAATCTCCACCCAAATCTCCGGCTTGATTTGGTTCTTCCATAACTTGTGTGTATTTATACTCTCAGGTTTGAGAAAATTCAAACTAGAAAATTAACCAACCTATAACTATAGTCTACGAAGTGCTAATGGTTGAGTTTGGCATTTTGAGCTTTCGCCCAGGCAAACTGAGCCTTGGCAGTGTTCCAGAGACTAGGGTCGTGTTGGTCGACCATTCGCCAGTACCACCATTCCACTCCCCAGAGATCAATTGTTTTTATACCCGTTGCTTCACCATATTTGAAACGACTTGCTAGAATTTGAGCGTTCATTGACAGGTTTTGCTCAGCAATAGAAGTCGATAATATGTCACCGTTAGGAGGCCAAGGTTCGGCCTGCAACTCATGAATGATCATGTTCTTACCCGTTAATAGCTTACCTGCGCCCGCCAGGAAGCCATAAAACCAAGCTGGTATAGGATATTCGAAATAGCGGTGAGTTATGCTTTTGTCCCAGACTCGTTTGTAAACTGATACCCCAAATTCGTCGGGGGTTGGCTTGCCTATGGGTAAACCTACTGCGTTATTAGATCTACTAATTATGATTGGGTGTTTGGGATCAAGTTTTTTAACAAAATTGTATTCATCAATTAGGCGACTCCGTGAGAAATTCGTACACTCCCCAAAAGCCTTTAGGAAATATTCATTTTCTAATTGATAGCTTTGAAGTACTGGAGAGTTTTTATACCTATTTATAACCGCTGCCATAAAGGTCTTTAGCTGGGGGTACCACTGGGCTTCGGTTTCATTGGCTGCCCAACTTGGCATATGACACTCCGGCCAGCGTGGTTGTCTGAGTCCAATACTCAGACTAACTGGCATGTCGGCAGCTTGAGCCTGGGCGAACTCATTGTCTAATTCACTAAAATCAAAAACACCCGGTGATGGTTCAATGTCGCTCCAGTAGCTAACGAAACGAATGTTCGTGATACCGAGTTGCGTAAGTATTGCGTGCAGTGTGGCGACTGGGTCGAGACCGTAGTATTGGGCGTAATCTGGTATATAAGTGACCCCAAGATTGTAAGGCACGTTTTTCTGAGAATTTATATACCACTCAGCTATACCGTACATAACTCCAACACAAGCAAAAACAATAGCGACAAAAATGGTCAAAACTTTATGCCACCAATTTTTTCGCCACCAACCAAGAGACGAATCCAAGATGTATCTAACAATTTTAACTTTATGCTTTTTTGGCTGTGACATAATTATTTAGACTAAACTAATCCCGCATGAAAAAACCATTAACGTTATCAATAGTTATACCAGCATACAATGAATCACGCTATATCGAGGGTTGCTTAAGCGCAATTGCCGGCCAGGAAGTTATGCCCGACGAGGTTATTGTCGTTGATAATGGCTCGACCGATGACACTGCAAAAAAGGCAGCACAGTTCCCTTTCGTAAGAGTAATCAATGAGCCAAAACCTGGCATAACTTCAGCTAGAAACCGAGGGTTTAATGCGGCCAAGAGTGATCTAATAGGAAGAGTTGATGCTGATTCGAGAATAGCCCCCGATTGGGCTGGTAGGGTTAAGGCTGATTTTATCGACAAAGAGCTGAAGGCTGTTACTGGACCGGGTTTGGCGTTCACTTTTTCAGAAAATTTTGGACTTCGTTCAAGGGCCTGGTCGATAGTCTATTTAATGGCTAGTAACAGTTTCTTCCATGCCAGGATACTTTGGGGGGCCAACATGGCAATTAGGAATCAAATATGGCAATCAATTAGAAGCGAGACATCAACGGACGACAAGTTGGTCCACGAGGACCAAGATCTCTCATTACTACTTGCTGGGCATGGTTATAAGGTAAAACAGGACTTTAAGCTTTTGATTGACACAGAATCAAGGGCCAGCTCCTACCATAAGATCTCAAAATTCAAACAATATATTAAGCGTTCACAAAATACAAAGAAACTCCACGATTCAAAAGGTACTCTGAAAAAAGAATCTGCACTGAGCTACCCTTTTAGCCTTTGGGCTTTAGGAGTAGTAATATGCGCTATCCCCTCCCTAACGTTTGTTATAAGTAGTTATATATGGCATTGGCTTCGGCTTGATCGTTCCTCGGACTAGTAGTCGATCCCTTTTTGGGCAATGAATTTATCGTCAAAATGGTGTTTTATTTTGCTCATGTCTGTGACGATGTCGGCATATTTAATAAGACTCTTTGGAAAATTTCGGCCCGTTAGACACAGGTTAGTTGATGGATGCCTATTCTTGATTAGATTTTCAAGATCGATTGTTTTGAGCAGCCCATCATGCACCGCGTTGTTAATCTCGTCGCAGACAACCAAATCATATTTTCCTGAAGTTGCTTTGCCGTAAGCCTGCGCATAAGTTTCCAGCGCTGCTTGTCTGTGCTGAGATTCGGAAATATTTGGCTGACTTAAATCCCCTGCTTTGTAAAAACCTTTGCCGCCTTTATAGAAAAAAAGCTGTCCTTTGAAAACCGGCATGATATCTCGTATAAATATATGTTCACTGACACCCCAGTATTTAATGAACTGTATAAAAGCTACTTTTGACCGGTTGCCAAGGGCTCTCACCATTAGACCGAGTGCAGCGCTTGTCTTGCCCTTGCCTTCACCAGTGTATACCAAGACTACCGATGGCTTGGACTTATATTCATCCAGCTTCATTGTTAGCCCAGCTTATTTAAAATGTTTGGTTAAATCAAGCCAGCTTGTTTTAGAGCAGAATCTAGGCTTGGCTTATTGAAGCCAATAATAACTTTGCCGTCGACGTCTATGACTGGAATGCCCATTTGGCCAGATTTTGAAACTGCCTCTTGGCCAGCTGCGGGGTCTTGTTCGACATTCTTTTCAATAAATTTAATATCTAATTTAGTAAGGTAGTCTTTAGCTGCTCGGCAAAACGCGCACCAATCTGCTGAATAAATAGTTATCATACCTTAATTTTAACATTAGTTTGAACAGTGGTAAATTGCCTCCTTAACACTTTAAGTGCAAGTGGCCATTTCCCTTAAGGGTTCTTCTGGTTGTGAGTAAAGCAGAGATTGCGGTCGTAGGACGACGCAAGTTGGTAACAATTGAGCTGAGAGTTGTCGTTATCAATAATAAACTGGGCATCTGTTTGCTCAGTATTCAATGATGACTTGTCAGAACTTATCTGAGAATTAGCTTGTGAAAGCTGGTTGTTATAACTCAGACTATCGTAAAATCGTACAGACACAGCACATATAACGCTGCAAATGACTACAAGCAGAAAGATTCTTTTGTTTAAGCGTAACCTAACGTCTTGAGATAGATTAAGCCCAGTTGTAACGACTCTTCGCCTACTTAAGTTTCTCATTTTGGCCCCACAGATTTTCGCCTACCCCAACTGACTCCGTTCCAGAGTCTCTCGTGCAAGAAGTACAGAGTTGTACTAACCAAGTTGGTGATAATTGTGATAGCGATTGTTGCGCTAACTTTCTTGGTTATCAAATAGATAACAACCAAGTCTGCGCAGACAATTAGAATACGAAACGTTATTGACTTGAAGATTGATCGTTGTTTTGTTTCGGAGAACTTCACTAAGCATTAATCATAAACAATTTCGCTAACCTTTTTAAGCAAGAAATAGGTATTTTCCCTGAGCCCCACTAATTGATATAATAAAAACAGATGAAGAACGTTGCCTCAACTGGTACCGACGAGGCTTTCCCGAAGTCCGAGCTGAAGTCCAAGAACAAACAAGATATGCTTAAAAAGCAGTTTTTAGCTACGGTTGTATCTATGAGCTGGCAGTTAGCAATCGTTGTCCTGTTGCCGGTGCTGGGTGGCTACAGTCTAGACAAACATTCGCACACCCAACCGCTTTGGACGATTGTTGGTTTTGCTGGGGCGGTTGTTGGAGTTGTCGCCATACTTAGACGAACGCTAAAAATAGTAAGCGACTGGGGTGAAACCTGATGATTAGCGGACTAATAAAAATGATGGCAACTTCTGGGCCGGTCGTTCACATTGCACCGCATGAAGTGTTTGCATTCCATGGTATCGCAATAACCAACTCAATGTTCTATGGCTGGATTTGCGTGATAGCAATTGCTGTTGCTCTAATACTTGTTGCTCGAAAAGTGACAGTTAAGCCTAAGGGTGGATTTATTCAATATGTCGAAGTCGGCGTAGAGTTTATTACTAACCTAGTAGAGGGTGCTTTTGATAATCAGGAAACGGGTAGGCGCTATACTCCCTACTTCGTAACCCTCTTCTTCTTCATTCTATTCAATAACTGGTTAGGCTTATTGCCGATTGTTGGTGAAGGTATCAAGGGTAACGGCTTCCCGCTGCTTAGGCCCTTCACTGGTGATTTAAGTGGAACTTTAGCTTTGGGTGTGGTCACCATGCTACTAGTTTACGTAGCCTCAATTCGGGAGTCGGGTGGCTTCAGGCGATACCTTAAACATTTTTTTGTTGGCAATCCGCTAAATCCGCTTTATCTAGTTATTGGCATGCTAGAAATGGTAACTGACCTAAGTAGGGTGATCAGTTTAAGTTTACGACTTTTCCTGAACATCACTATTGGTGAAATTCTGATTGCCGTCTTCTCATACCTTGGTCATATTGCTGCTCCGTTGACTGCTCTGCCATTTACCCTGTTAGAAGTGGCTGTAGCGGCACTTCAGGCCTACATATTCGTAATTCTGGCAGTTAACTATTTGGCGATTGCAGTAAATTCAGCTCACGGGCACGAGCATGACTTGACCGAGAGAGAGGTTCCTGAAACAATACAGGTAACGCACGGTGAGGCTGAGGGTGGCTAGTTTTATAATGAGTTTAAGTACAAACATTAGTATTAATAAAGAGGAGAAAGTGAAATAGTATGACAGTTGCAGACACTATTAACACAACTATTATTGCCAAAGGTTTAATGATCGGTGGAGGTTTTATTGGTCCGGGTATTGGTATTGGTCTGATTGGCGGTAATTATTTACAGGCCGTTGGTCGTAACCCAGGAGCAGCTCGATCACTGTTGGGTCAAGCCCTGATCTTCGTGGCTATTGTTGAGCTTTTCGGCTTACTGGCCTTCGCGTCAGTATTTATCTTTGCATAAAAACAAAAGAGACACATAGGAGAATCTTAGATTAAGACAATGAGAGAAGTTCAAGATATACGGATAGACGGAATGGACGCCGAGCACTATGAATAGCGCGTTACTAAATCATTTTGCTGCGAACTCGTCAGGTATTGGCGCGCTCGGTTTCAGTGGGCAGGCCTTCTTGATCCAGTTGGTTACTTTCATTCTTGCATATCTGGTGCTGCGTCACTATGCCTTTGGCCCGATTCTGAAAATGATGAAGCAACGCCGCGACACCATCGAGGGCAACGTTAAACTGGCAGAAAAGCTCCAAGCTGAACAAGTTGAAATGGAAGAAAAGGTTGAAAAGTTGTTGCACCAAGCCCGTCGTGAGGCTGATGGCATTATTGCTCAGGCCCAAGACGCTGGTCGCCAAGCCATTCGCGATGCTGAAGAGAAATCCCGCCAGAAAGCGGCCAACATTTTAAGCGAAGCTGAAGCTCAAATAGTTCAGAACACCCAAAGGGTTAGGCAGAAACTGGAGAAGGAACTAATCGGCCTGATCGCAGACACCACCGAAGCAATTATTGAAGAGAAAGTTGATGCTAAGAAGGATGGTCAGCTAATCGAGCGGGCCTTAAGAGAGCGCCAGGTTAGTCGATGAAAACACCACGTACCCAAATTGCCCAGATTGTAGCAGACGATGCTATGGCGGGCGTTTCGACTAAGAGGCTGAGTCGTGAAGTTGCCGCATACCTGCTAAGTGAAGGGCGTATTTCCGAACTTGCCTCGCTGCTTCGTGACGTTCAAGCTGATTGGGCGGACGCTGGATACGTTGAAGTGCTAGCTACTAGTGCTCATCCTTTGTCTGCTGGCGCCGTAGAGGATATTAAAAAGCAGATCAAGAAGCTCTACCCGCATGCTAAGCGAATTATTGTTGGTGAAATTAGAGACCCTAATATTATTGGTGGAGTCAGGCTCAACTTAGCGAACCAACAGCTCGATCTAAGCTTTGAGGCCAAATTAAACAAGTTTAAACAGTTGACGATTGCCGGAAAGGATTAAGAAGTGCCAGAGTTATCAATTACAGAACTATCAGACGACATTCGCGCAGCAATTGCCGAGTTAAAACAACGTCCCCAGATTGAAGACGTCGGGGTTGTCACTCGAGTTGGAGATGGTGTGGCGTGGGTTTATGGGTTAGCCAACGCTGGCTTCAATGAAATGCTCGAAGTTGAAGGCGTAAGTGGTCAAAAAGTTATGGCCTTTGCCTTTAATCTTGGCGAAGACGAGATAGGCGCAGTGCTAATTGGTGAAGACACAGCTGTTAAAGCGGGCGCTAAGGTTCGTTTGAGCGGCCATGTTCTAGAAGTTCCAGTAGGGCCAGAGCTAGTCGGCCGAGTCGTTGATCCTTTAGGTAAGCCCCTGGATGGTGGCGGGCCGATTAAAACCAAGCAAAACTACAGAGTGGAACGTCCGGCCCCAGGAGTACTTGATCGTAAGCATGTCTATGAACCTTTAATGAGCGGCATAATGGCTGTCGATGCTACGGTGCCGATTGGAAGAGGCCAGCGAGAGCTAATTATTGGGGATAGACAGACCGGTAAAACGGCCGTGGCGGTTGATACTATGGTTAATCAGGCTAAACAGAAAACCGGAGTTATTAACGTTTACGTGGCAATTGGCCAGAAACTGTCTAAAGTAGCCGCTCTGAAGGAAAGACTGCAGCGTGAAGGAGTTATGGACCAGACTATAATTGTAGCGACTGGCCCTTCTGACCCAGCAGCCCTGCTGTACTTGGCACCCTACACTGGTTCCTCTATGGGAGAGTACTTCCGGGATAACGGTAAACATGCCTTGATTATCTATGATGATTTGACGAAGCATGCCGCGGCTTACCGCCAAATGTCACTACTACTTCGCCGTCCACCTGGCCGTGAAGCCTATCCTGGTGACGTTTTCTATCTGCATTCGCGGCTTTTGGAACGCTCAGCTAAGCTTAGCGATAAGCTGGGCTCAGGCAGCTTAACTGCTCTGCCAATAATTGAGACCCAGGCCGGTGATATTAGCGCATACATACCAACCAATGTTATTTCTATTACTGATGGTCAAATATTCCTTGAGACTGATTTGTTCTACCAGGGTATTCGTCCAGCCATATCTGTAGGCTTAAGCGTGTCTAGAGTCGGTGGTGACGCCCAGTACAAATCTATTAAAAGCGTTGGCGGAGGCTTAAAACTTGACCTGGCTCAATTCCGAGAGCTAGCGGCTTTTTCTCAATTCTCGACCGATCTTGATACTGAGACCCGCCAGACTATTGAGCGAGGGCAGCGACTAACCGAACTTTTGAAACAACCCCAATTTACGCCCTACTCTATTTGGGAAATGTACTCCAGTCTATACGCTGCTAATAACGGCTGTTTTGATGCTGTGCCTCTAGACAAGGTTAAGTTGGCTGAGTCCGCCCTTCACCGTGAGCTAAAAGCCAAGCACGCTAAATTAGTTAGCGACCTTAATAGTGGCGATAAGCCAACAGACGCCCAAAACGCCTCGTTACTAGAAGTTGCCAAAGCGGTCTGTGCTAGCTATAAGAGCGAAACTAAAAAAGTAGATAAGGCTGAGGGGTAGTTAACATGGCCAGCACCATTATCCTTAAACGCCGCATAAAATCTATTCGCGGCACTAGACAAATTACTAAGGCGATGCAACTTGTTTCAGCTAGTAAACTACGTCGTGCCCAAGAATACGCTCTTAGGAGCCGGGACTATAGGAATTTGGCCTACGATTTACTACGCAAGCTTAATGCTATGGACGAGGTAGAACGGACTTCCTTCTTTGCCAAGCGTACTGTTAAAAACCGTCTGTACGTCATGATTACCAGTAATACTGGGCTGGCTGGTGCTTACAATGCCAATGTTTTGAAACTTTTGGCCCAAGATTTAGTCGAAGACGAATCCAAACGAATTAAAAGTCATGTGATTGTGATTGGTAGTAAAGGCGCTAACTTTGTACGTCGATTGGCCAACGTCGATTTAATGGCAGCCTATCCGCCATTTGGTGATCAACCAACGGCTAACGATGTACGGCCAATTCTCAATACTGTGTTGCAACAGTTCAAAGAAGAAAAGGTAGATGACGTCAGAGTGCTTTATACCGAGTTTAAGTCGACTGTCAGCCAGCAAGTTCAAGATATGCACCTTTTGCCTGCACCAGTTTTGGAGCAAGAAACCAGTGGGCCGCTTTTTAGTAATTTTGAACCCGATGTTGAAACGGTCGTAGAACAGGCTACGACTCGTTTAGTTGAAGCTCAAATATGGCAGGCCTTGCTGGAAGGTTTGGCTAGTGAACACGCAATGCGAATGATTGCTACTAAAAACGCCACGGAAAATGCTAACGACCTTATAGGAGACTACACGTTGGAGCTAAACACGGCCCGGCAGGCTGCTATTACACAAGAATTAGCTGAAATAACCGGCGGTGCCGAAGCATTAAATGGATGATTAGGAAAAAAGGAGATTATATAATGGCGACAGCTGAGGCAAGCAAAAAAACTAAGACAGGCAGGATTACCCAGATAGTTGGTGTGGTTGTTGACATAGAATTCAGTGTTGATTCGCTACCAGCTATATACAATGCCCTAAGTTTAAGATTAGACGACCATGACGTGACTTTAGAAGTGGCTCAGCATTTGAGTGAATCTAGCGTTAGGGCCATTGCCCTAAGCTCAACCGACGGTCTGAAGCGCGGTGCCGAAGTAACCGATACCGGTGCTTCCATTAGTGTACCCGTCGGCGATGCAACGCTGGGGAGAATGTTTAATGTCACTGGTCAGCCGATAGATAGTAAGGGAGATAAATTTACACTTAAAGCCCCAATTCATCGTGCGCCTCCGCCGCTTATTGATCAATCTGCTAGTGTTGAGATTCTAGAGACAGGTATTAAGGTTATTGACCTGATTTGCCCTGTGGTTAAGGGTGGAAAAGTCGGCTTGTTTGGTGGAGCTGGAGTCGGTAAGACCGTGCTTATCCAAGAACTTATTAACAATATTGCCAAATTTCATTCCGGTTATTCAGTTTTCGCCGGCGTCGGTGAGCGTACACGTGAGGGTAACGATCTCTACTTTGAGATGGAAGAATCGGGCGTTTTGAAGAATACCTCATTGGTTTTTGGACAGATGAATGAACCACCAGGAGCTCGTTTACGAGTAGCCTTAAGTGCGCTAGCGATTGCCGAAAGTTTTCGAGACAAAGGTAATGACGTACTGCTTTTCATTGATAATATCTTTCGTTTTACTCAGGCCGGTGCCGAGGTTTCAGCTTTGCTGGGGCGTTTGCCTTCAGCTGTTGGTTACCAGCCAAATTTGGCACAAGAAATGGGTCAATTACAAGAGCGGATTACATCTACTAAAGAGGGCTCCATCACATCAATACAGGCGGTCTATGTGCCAGCTGATGACTTTACCGATCCAGCGCCGGCTACAACCTTTGCTCACCTAGACTCAACGATTGCTTTGAGCCGTGCCTTAACAGAAATTGGCATTTACCCCGCTGTTGATCCACTTGATTCCAGTTCTACTATCTTAGACCCAGAAATTGTCGGAGAAGATCACTACAATGTCGCTCGTGAAGTCCAGAGAGTTCTGCAGCGTTATAAGGACCTGCAAGACATCATAGCTATCTTGGGCATGGAAGAATTATCTGACGAAGACAAGCAAACTGTAGCCAGAGCTCGTCGAATTCAACGTTTCTTAAGCCAGCCCTTCTTTGTGGCTGAGCAGTTTACTAATAACCCAGGCCAATATGTGAAGCTAGCTGATACAATTCAGGGCTTTAAAGAAATCCTGGAAGGTAAACATGACGATAAGCCAGAAAGCGCTTTTTATCTTAAGGGTCCGATAAGCGATGTTGAGTCGGGAAACAAGTTTAAATAGATGTTTAGGTTCCAGCTGGTTAGCATAACGGGCAGTAAGTTTGACGATGATGTTTATGAGGTTGTTTTACCGACGCTTGACGGTCAAATAGGCGTACTGGAGCACCATATGCCGCTAATCAGCGTCGTAAATAACGGTATCGTGATGGTTAGAAGAAGGAGCAATGATCCGGACTCGGCTCGTGAATTCTTCGCTACCAACGGAGGTGTCATTGACATTGCCGATAATGTACTTAAGGTTTTGGTTGATGAAGCCGATAACGGAGATGAAATCAACGAAGCTGAAGCCCAAAAGGCATTTGAGCGTGCAATGAAGCTGAAGAGTGAAGCTAAAGATCAGACAAGCTTAGAGAATGCGCAAGCTATGGTTGACCGTCAAGCTGTGAGACTTAGGGTTGCCGAGCTAAAAAGACACGGAAAACGTACATAAACTATTAAAAAGACCTCCGATAATTTGGAGGCCTTTTCTATAGTTCAGGAGTAGTCTCTCCTGAGTTTCTGAGCTTCCCGCCTGAATTGTCGTCTCATAGTCATGTAGTACCTATCGGCACGTTCTTCAAGTTGAGCCTTAAATGTTTCGGAAAGATCTGAGCTAATATCCTCTGGATCACTGACGTCATATAAATACTGATTTGAGCTTACTTTTGGGTGTTTTTGCTGTTTGTTGTTCGATGCACTAATTAAGTTGGGCATTCTTTTACCTTTCATTATCTGTGTTTATGAACAAAGCCTAGCAGTTTAGTTAACACCCCCCTTCCAATTGATGTGCGTAATTGTTTAAGCTTTCCATACTCATAGTAGATGGCTTTTTTTAATATGTATGTGCGCAAGGTCACGTTATTTAAATCGTAAGGAGTATGTACTTTAGTATATGGATACTAGTTTACGGGCTGCACTAGCTTCGGAGACCAAAGATAAAAGCATAATATCTCATTTCAATGATGGTTTAATTATGGAGTTCTCTAAAGAAGAGACTATTATTAATGGCCTTGAAGAGCCTGATGGAGTTTATCTTATAAAGCTTGGTTTTGTTAAAGCGTATTCTGTATCACGAAACGGAAATGGGAACCTTTTGCTAATCCATCAAGCAGGCGAGTTTATTCCGCTTCCTTGGGCGCTAGACGGGACAAATATAACAGGCTTGTCTTACCAAGCAATGTCAAGTTACCGTTATAAAAGCATCCAAAGATAGGTTGCGCGAAGACACGGGGAATAATCAATGGTTGGCTCAGGAAGTGTTAAATCAGACCGTAAACATCATTGCTCTGTATACACAGAGGATCCAAACCTTAGAGTTTAGATCAGCCAGAGCCAGAGAAAGAATTATTGCAGAAATAATATACCTGGCTAAAAGGTTTGGCAAACACCTAGGGGCAGGAGTATTCATTGACGTTCCTAATCACCCATCAGGATATCGCTGATTCTATTAGCATGAACCGAGAGACCGCCAGCAGGGCGATTGAGCTTCTTTTCAAAGAAGGCTTGCTATCACAGAAAGACCATTCTTTTATCGTAGTAAACCTAGCTAAATTACAATCAGCCCTAGGTTAGTAAACGTTGATCTATAAGCTTATAAAAGCCTAAATTAGCTTATCAGGATTATTGACTATTGCTTCTGCCGTAGCCAATAATATATCGCTATCTTCTGGGCTAATAGCGTCGTACGTCTTTAAGTATTCACTTACCTCCGGACTAAGCTCAAAACCAGCTTCTTGGGGGGAGAATGAATCCATCCAACGCTCAATCGAGTTTGCAACTCGAACCCCATACCTCAGCATCCAGTAACCACCAGACATAAACCCTGCAGAAACAACCAATGGATCATTAAACGCTGACCCTACGCATATAGTGCCTAGGGTCAGCCACAATGCCTTCTTCGGAATTCTCTCACGATCTGAATCTTTTTCCATCAGCATAGAAGTATAGTACAAATTCTTTATTCTGCCACAGAGATGGCAAAAAAATTAAGGATAAATCCAGTTTAAAATAGCTAAAAATCCATAACTTCTTACCACCCCAATAAACATAAGAATAAAACAATATAGTTGACAAGTTGTAATCTAAGTGTAATATTACTAGCAATAATCTAATCTAACTGGGAGAAGTCAGATGAAACGAGTTTTATTAACAGCTGCGAGCGGAATAACAACCCTAGCAACAGTAGCATTTATGAGTGGTTCAGCTCTTGCCTGGACTTACGGATTAACAGGAACCGGACAGTGTCAAACTGATGGTTCTTTTAAAATTACATGGGTTGTAGATAACTCTGTCGAAAATGAAGCACTAACAATCACAGGTTCAAGTGACACTGCTGTTGTTCCTGTCGGAACAACTGTAGCTGCAAAAAGCACTGAGGATTTTACTCAGGTTGCTGATGGCACAAAAGCAGGTAGCGACACATTAATGCTTGAGGGTAACTTCCCTAGCGATAGTACAATGCGTAGCCGTACTGCTACCGTAACTCTGGCCACAGCATGTGCTCAGCCAGTCGTTATTCCTCCTGTAACAACAACCCCAACACCTACTCCACCTGTAGCTGCTACAGCCCAAGCCCCGGCCCCAGCACCCGTTGCTGCGCCTGTCGGTCCAGTTAACGCTGGTTTCGGTGGTGTAAAAACTCTAGACGTTGCTGCAGCTCTCGGACTAGTCGGTTCTGCTGCTATAGCTTTCTTGGGCGTACGACGCCTGAGTAAAAACCAGTAACCCTGGTTTTCGTATAGATTTAGATAAGGAGATTGACCGTGTTAGGCATCAAAAAGCCCCTCGCTGATAAAGCAAAGGTGCTCGCCAAGCGGTCAATTTCCTATTTTAATAGGAGTTCAGCTAGGAAAGATCACACTCGAGCTCGTCGTTGGCAAGTACGGTTTTCCAAGATTCGTTTTTCTGTCTCGGTTAGACGTTTCCGAACTAAACCTAACAATCGTTCGAAACTGCTGGCTCAGATAGTCTTGCCTCTGTACTTCATGCCGTTTAGGGAAATCTCTTTCTCTGGCATAAAGCGCAGATCACGACTCAATATAATTCAGCAATCTGTTAATAATTCGAAATACTTCTCTCAAATAAATCCAGCCAGTCTAATTATTATCATGGCCGGAGTTGCGGGGATGTTTGTTTTTGGACCTAGTGTTTATGGTGTAGCCCGAATAAATATTAATACGGCAGACACCGGTGCTATAAAATCTAGTACTATTGTTACACCGGCTGTACCCCTTTCGATGCCTAGTTCTACGCCAGTCGAAATTCAAATTCCGAGCATTGAAGTTGACGCTTCGGTATTTCCCGATGGTCTGCAACCAGACGGGAGTTTAACTCCGCCAAGTGACTATACAACCACCGGCTGGTACACAGGTTCACCAACTCCAGGTTCAATTGGGGCTTCAGTTATAGTTGGTCACGTAGATCACGTAGGTGGTATTGGTGTCTTTTGGGACTTAAGGTTGCTTCAGCCAGGCGATGAAATTGATGTAGTTAGGGCTGATGGGACTACTGCCAGGTTTAAAGTCGATGCTCTTAGAGAGTATCCGCAAAATAGTTTCCCAACCCAACTTGTATATGGGAACGTTGACTACGCTGGTCTTAGATTGATTACTTGTGGTGGGGTATTTAGTGAACAAACCCACCACTATAGCAACAATATAGTTATATATGGTTCTTTGATTTAAGAAAGCTCTTGATTAAATGGTACAGAATTCAACCTCAAATCCCAGCCATAAGCATCTTTATCTATTGGTAAATCTACTTACTGCTCAAGCTTGCAATTCCTATCTGTTAGGTCTTAAATATATCTTAAGAAGGAGAAATTATGCCACCACTTAAAGGAATTGATAGAGGAATAAACGGCGTCCTGCTCAAAGCTCTAGAAGAAACAGGGCACGGCGATCACATAGCGATTGTTGACCCTAGTTATAGCATTCCTGAGGGGGCTAGAATCGTCGATTACCAGGGCAATTCCTCTGCAAGAGCACTTAAAGGAATATTAGCCTTGGTGCCAATTGAAGACGAAAGCCACGTTCTATTAATGATGCCCGATACCGGCCAACATCCTCATGAAGCCGTATCTGAATTCGAGGAAGCTTTGGGCGATGAGTACGAGACAGATTGGCTTACGAGATACGGCAAGGATAATCCTAGTGGAGTTGGGTTCTATGACCTAGTTAACAATCCCGTAGAAAGAGCACAGAATACTCTTTTCGTTAGAACTCGAGACGAAAAAGCATTCGCTTGTGCAATGATTGTGGTTGGTAATTCACAGTCATAGAGTACGGAGTTGAACCTCGATCCCCAGCCATAAGCGGCTTGGCGTTAATTCGGATAAAATACTTTTTTCAGTGAGGCAAGTAATGCAGACTTCCGGGTTGGATATCCGCTAACTAGACCCTCTTGCTCAATAAAGAATTCCCATGGAAGAACTTCGTGAGGCCTGAAGGGCTCCCGTCTTTCACCTGGCATTAAAGTGATACTTTCAAAATCTCTTCGCTCTTTTTCGTTGACTTCAGCAAGTAGAGTGTCGTATTCAGTACGGGTCATTATCAAGGCGTGGTAAATAGTTTGCCCGTCTATTGTGTCTCCTACACATTCTACTTGGTAGCCATGTTCACTCCCAATAGCTTTGAAAGCTTCATAAAACCTTACATCAGGTTCTGCTGGTGTCTGTATCTCAAAAACATCACTCATGTATTGATTATAACATATGTGTTCTACTGTCAATTAAGTGGTACGGAATTCCGACTCGATTCCTATAAGCGGTTTCGCATTTTATCCGAATCAAGATTACGTATAAATTAGAAACCGCATGATATTACAAAATCCCTCAAACTCAAAACGACAGATAATATCACTACATTTTCAAAGTGACACAGCGATGATTATTATTGATTAATTTGAGCTTCAAGCGAAGTGAGTGCTTGATTAACTGGGTCGACGGTAATACCGCTAGCTTCCAAGTAAGACATTTCTTTTATAAAATTTCCTGGCTTAGTAGCATATTGAGCTTCCTCGGAGTTAAGTGGGGATCTAGTAATGCCGTGATAGACCAGTACTAACCAGTCATGCTCCGTCTGAGCTTGAGCTATCCACGATTCAACTTCAGCTGGCGTGGTGGTAGGCAATACCAAACGAGCATGTATTTGGCTAAGGTCAAGATTAGCTTTCGTGTTCATTTCTCCATCTGTTGTTCGGTCGGATTGCTCATATTGCATAACTGTATCAGTGTCAGAGGATGTGTACGAGCCGTATGGACTAGCAAAATCTGTGATTGGATATTGTGAACCCAACATTTGTTGCAGATAGGCAATATTGCCTGTTATTTCACTAACCAAAGTTGAAGTGCTTAACTCTACCTCATCAGATAAATGATATTGATGTGATGCTATTTCGTTTCCATCGTTGGCAGTTTGGATTAGCTGAGATCGGGTCATATAACCTTTAGTACCTATTGTTCCACCGACTACGTAAAATGTTCCCTTTAATCCATCCTCATTTAATGTTTTAACTCCGTTTGTATATTGATCAACAAAATTGTCATCGAGTGTTACGCTAACCATACCGCTATTAAATATTGTTGGGTTTTGGTTAGTCAAAAGGTTTAAAGTTACGTTAGCTAATGCTAAGGTTCCTTCTCCACTTGTAGCAATGACTATCTGCATCGACTGGAGATTGGTAGGTGTTACGAATGCATCTGTATACTGTGACCAAGTAGGAGGATTCGTACCAAATATACCTGCGGTAGAAGGTGCCGACATTAACGATACAGATTGCGTAGAACCATTCGTTAGAGTTTCATTAACATATGCGTAGACATAGGTAGTCCCTTCTTGCCAGAAACTCAATTGGTAGCGTTGATTACTTAGCGGAGAAAGTATATTAGTCGTCCAGCCGGCTTCGTCATTGGCTGAACTATTAGTAATTGTAACTGCTGGTGAGCCATTGTAATCAGTAGTGCTGTAGCCATAGTCTGCAGGGTCCGGACCGTAGGTTTGTGTAAACCACCCGGACGGTACATTGGGGCTATTAGGGCAAGTTTGATCAAAACTGCCATTAGCTAATCCATTAACGTAAGTAGGTGTACAAGGAACTGATAAATAAACATCATCTAGTGTAAGCTGCCCATTAGCATTTATAACATGAAGGACGCTAACACTTACTGCATTGGAGGGTGCAGTAAATGTTTCGGATGTTTCTGTCCAGCTTGAAGCAGCCTGATCAGCTCCTAACCAAACATACTGAGTTGTACCATCATTTAATGTGTACTCTGCCCAAATATTAGTTACAGCACTTGACTCATACCAGTCTGTATATTGGTGACTATTCCCTCCGGTTATACTTACAGGGTTAAATATCCACTTCGCATCGCCGCTAGAATACCCTGAAACTATTGTTTGTACGGAGTTAGAGCTATTGTATCCGGTAGTTAAATAATTAAATGTGCTGCTGTTTACTCCCCAACTTTCAGGCGACCAGTCAACTGGCTCTGCTGGTGATCCGCTACTCTGTTCAAGGTTGCCATTGGCAACTATATTACTGGATGAGTCAGCTTTAGCGCTCGGTACTGGAATAAAAAATAATACACTGGCATAAACTAAACCCACGACAACGTAAGCTATTCTATTTTTAAGTGATCTCATATTAAAGCCTCCTTGGCTGTCCCGCTTCTCTCAGGTGAAACCCAAGATGTTTTTTTGTTTGAAATACTATCTTTAATGAACGGTATTCTAATAATTGTTTGAATCAAAGCTATATACTCAACTACTGAGAGGGTATATAAAATTACATACATTGCCGGAGCAAATATACTAAGTCGGGCTCGTTCTTTAATTGATAGATGAACGGTTGACCAAATATTAACCCATATATAAGAACTAATAATAGCAATTGCAAAAAGAATTATCCTTGGTTGCTTGAAGTAAATAGCTGATCCAATTACAAGAGTTACGACAAGAGGTTCTAAGATAAACAGCAGTTCCTGAATAATGGCATATGGCAAAATAAACCAGGATAGCGCTTTTGTGTACCTTTTATCTGTCGAAAAGAATAAGTGATAGTTTTTAATAAACGTTTGTAGACGACCGTATTTCCACCGATACCTCTGCTTGATCAATGACTTAAACGAAGGAACGGCTTCGGAGAATGTAATACAGTCCGCAGCATAAACAACTCGGTTTTTCTTGTTACCGAGGCTTATTATTTTCATTGTCAGATCAATGTCTTCTGTCATTGTGTTGGTATCGTAATATGAAACTTTTTCTAAGATACTTCGGCGAAACATAGATCCTATCCCGCCGATGATATATTCGATATTGTAAATAGTTTGAGCCTTTTTCATATGATAGGAGATAAGATATTCAATCCGTTGGGCAAGTCCTATAATAGTTCCGTTTTCGATAATGTTAACGTTACTGGCCATGGCCACAGCATTACGGTCACGGAAATATTCAACGGCCTTTTTAATACCGTCAGCCGCTATAAGCGAATCGGCGTCCAAGCACATGATTAAACTACCGGTCGCACGACGCTTCATGGCATTATTTAATGCTTCGGCCTTGCCATGGTTATTTTTTTGGCTATAGACTTCCATTTGGACGCCAGCTTTATTTTTTCTGATGAAGGATTTAACTATTTTAAGAGTTGAATCTGTCGAACCGTCGTCGGCAATAATTACTTGGAGTTTATTTCTCGGATAGTCTATTCGACTCAGGCAATCAAGCGTAGTTCCAATTAAGCCTTCTTCATTGTGGCATGGGACAACTAAACTGACAGTTGGCCTAAAGCTATGCTTTTTCTGACTTTTTCGCTTTAGGTTTTTATAGCTATAAACGTCGCTTCCAACAAGATATAGCATCATCCGGACCAAGTTGAAAATGGCCAGAATGCAAATAAATGTTACAGAGTCTTCAATCATGTTTGAGCCGTCTTACTTTTTAGCGGTTGTACATTTAGAAACGAAAAGTACATAACATGACGATTTTGATACCATGCCCCGCTACAAGTCATTAAGGTAAGTTGATCCTTATTACCTTGTTGGGTAAGAATATAAGTACTTGATGGTTCAACTATTGCGCCTGATTGATATTCATAAGTAAATATATAGTCGTTCGATGTAGTTATGTTTACAAGGTCTCCAGGGATTAACTGACTAGTTTTTTCGAATAGGTTTTCAAAGTCGTGAGCGTAAATAAATGCATTACCGGTAGTCGCATTGCTTACAACTGGATTAGCAACCGTTGAAGCATCAACGAATGCATGATAATTATTAAGTGTCCAAGTACCGTCTAGATTATCGTAATAACCCTTCTCTATCGGCAAATTAACGCCTAACCGATTAATTGAGATGGAGATTGGTGTACCACTAATGAGACTGGGGCTAGAAATCGGCTTTTTATCTTGCTTAATAGACCCCAGGTAGCTTGTTAGATCTTTATTTACGGTTATCGTAGCAAGGTGCTGCTCAAAAACCGGTAACAGGAATAGCATCGTGAATCCGATATAAATGATCCCCGTGACTGTCCAAATTCGCCAATTAGCAATACTTATAGATGGTCGATGCATAATTAATCTACCTAGACAAGGTTAACTTTGCTTTAAGTCTTCTCTAAAGAGACTTTGCGGCAAGGTGTTTAATCAGCTTGCTTAACAAGACAATAAGCGCGCAAGATATCGCAACAATCAGTACATATGTACCAGTCTTATTTCCATGCGTAAACGGAAGTAATGATGTACTTGCGATAGTTGTCCCTGTAGCGGCTACCTGAGTTACTGGTGAGTTTGAACCACTCATCTAGACTTCTCCAAAAAATTAATTTATTTAATGATAAATAGAGTACACTATATATGTGTTTTAAGCAAGTATATTATATAAGAAAGTTATTATGCTTACGGATTGAAGTGAAAATTAATTAAAACCATTTCAGTAATTAATGGTTAATATAAATACATTGATAGTAAGTTGACCGAGTGCAAAACTTAGTGGCTTTCCCCTTAAGCCAACCAGATCTTCGAAGAGTAATATCAATTTGTTCTATGAGGCTAGGCCTTGGCGTATAACCATCTTCACGTGGTGAATTAGTACTCCACTTTCAATAACCTTACGCCATTCTGTCTCTACGGCCTCTACGTCTATTCTTTCTCTCATATCAATCGGAAGTTCTTTTGCGCTATCAGACACTCTAAATATCTACTCATAGTCATACGTTGAAAGGGGTTATTGATATTTACAAATTTAGGTGCTAAAAAGTTCTGAAATCGGTCTGGAGACGACCCCCAGCCAGTTAACGGCATTTGGTATCATTAGTTTATTACTTCAAAAAAGGAGATGAACCCATGGATATTTGGCACTGGTTATTAAACGTAACTGGTACTCACATACCTCCTACGGGAAGCATGTGGTACAACTTTTGGTCTGGATTTGGTAGTGATTTAGCCGAATTTGCAATACTGGGTTCAATTATTGCCGTATATAAGCACCATAAATGCGTTAATTGCTGGAGGATAGGTCGTATTAAAGTAGATGGCACTCCTTATAAAACCTGCCACAAACACTCTACTCTTGCTAACCACAAAGCAATCAGTAAAAAGCATTCTGCAAAATACCCGGAGCAGCACGAACTACTTAGTAAACTAGACGATATCCTATAATCGTCACATCGCCATCATGAGCTAGCATAATTTGCCCCTATTAGTACCCTAAGGATAGATTAATAAACCTGTGCGATCTAGTAACGAGCGTGCTCGAACCTTAAGAAACTTTCTGACCCAATTAAGCACAAGCCTTTACAATAGGAGTACAATTAAATAAGTAGTAAAAACAAAAAAATGGTAACTAGAACTTTCGACCAAAGGCGACCTCCTGAAACCTCTGCTGGAGATGGAACAAGCGACCACTATCCCCCAAATTGCCTCGGGCAAGGAGTGGTTGAGTCCATGAGGATTTATACTCCTGATCTGAGTGCTCATCAATTCTCAGAAATGATTCGTCATGGTACGGCAGTGGCAGTGGCCAGTACCGGGATCGTAAGTGATAGTGTCAGCGTAGAGTCTACAATTCGACCAGAAATGTTATTTGTATCTTCAATCCCAGGTGGGCAACTACCAGATTAATTCATTAAAGATGGTGGCCTCAGAAGCTACACTTATACACAGGCGATTTGCAAAACTGACATAAGCTGTTTTATTCTATAGTCATTAAATAAAGAAGGGAGTCTAATTTATGTTTGGACGACAAAAATTTGCCATGGTGGTGGCAGAGTTCTTAGGTACCTATGTTCTGGCAACAGCTATGTTGTCGATGTTGGTGCGTACTAACTTTGCTTTTTTCTCTGCTGTGGCGGCGGGTTTGGTTTACGCCTTAATGCTAGTCATATTTGGCGGCATTAGTGGTTCACACCTGAACCCAGCTGTAACAATCGGTCTTTGGACCTTAAGAAAGATCAAGACACTCGACGCTGTTGTATACATAATAGCGCAAGCTCTAGGTGGATTTGTGGCTTTCAGAGTTGGTGAGTATCTCTTGAAGCAAACACTTAGTCCTCTAGCAACAGGCGGTGTTGATACCCGAGCAATGGTTGCTGAAGGTATCGGCGCGCTAATATTTGGCTTCGGCATAGCAGCCGCGGTTGTAAACAAAAATATTGATACTGGCAAACAAGTATTAATTGTTGGTTTCGCGCTAGTTATCGGAATCATGGTAGCCTCAGTTGGCAGTAATGCTTTGTTAAACCCAGCCGTAGCTTTGGGCGTTAAATCATGGAGCTGGGCATACACGGTCGGCCCAATCGTTGGCGCAGTCGTTGGTATGAATCTATATACCATGTTATTTACTGGCTCTGTTTCTAAAGCAAAATCAAAATAAACTCCACCAGGTAACTGGGCTAAAAGCTCAGTTCTCTTAAAAAAAGGGCCGAGGAAAACGGTCCTTTTTTAGATCCGTTTATTTATTAGATCTTCTTCGAACTGCTTGATACCAGCTAGGGTTGGTGGATAAGAGCTTGTGTCCGGCAAACTCAAATTGACTATGTGCTGCCAGACTTGAGCTATTAACTTAGAAAGTCTAGTTGTCTGCTCACCGTCAAGTTCAGTTGTCAGACTAGTAAAGTTGTCGGTCCCCTCTTCTGGCGTAATGAAATCAATCCGTCCGCTATTTACAGAGAATTTATTACCAAAACTGCGAGAGTTCTCGACAAGTATCTTGTAAAAGTAGAGCTGCCTTAAGTAGCCATAGCCGCTAATCGCCTGAGATGAGTTAGTTCCCTGCCACCCATAAAGTGGTCGGCTCGTTTTGTAATCTATAACTTGCAGAGTCTTATTACCGTCTTGCCGGAGCACGTCTATTGCTCCGGTTAAACGAGCCTCACCAGACACTGCTCCTTCGTGCATAAAATTATGCTCAGCTAGGTCACTAGGTTTGAAGTCAGCTTTGTGTTTGGCAAGCCATCCGCTTAAATTTTCAATTCCCCTTTGCTTTAACCTTTTCATTTCTGCGGGAGGCAGCGGGAAACTAGCTAACTGTTGCTCGAAATGTTCTGAGACTAGACTGAGTTTGGGCAACTTAGCCGTTAGTTTCACCTGGCGGTGGATATACTCTAGTGTTCTATGTATTGCATTGCCGTACATGGTTAGAGGGTTAATAAGTTCAGGCACTCTAAGTAGATGTCTTCTGAAAAAATGCTCAGGTCCGCCACGGTCAAGGCCAAGGAAATCGTTCAAGTGGGTGGCACTTAACTTATACGTTGATAGATATGGTTTTAGCAGTTCATCAAGCTCGCTACTCCGGTTCCCGATTATCTGTGCTATACGGTCCGCGTGGTCGGCGATTATCGCTGGCGTACTTAGGCTGGCTAATTGTCTAACTTTCGGTAGGTGGTCACTGATTTCCTCCAAGTAGCGTAGTTGCTCGGCTGGTTGACCATTTTCTTTAAATTCATAGCTGGTTAGATAGAGCTGTTTTCTGGCTCTGGTTAGACCTACGTAGAATAGTCGAATTAAGTCCTCAGAACTTGCTCCGACCGGTTCTATCCATCTCAGGTAGGTCGGTAGTCTAAAGCTGGGGTGTCTAACCCTGGTTTTTGGTCCCCAAACGTCATCCAGGCAGTTAAGTAGAATTGCGACGTCCCACTCTAGGCCTTTAGCCTTGTAAACAGTTTGGACGTTAACAGCTAGCTCATTTTCGACTTCCACGCCGCTATAGAGTAGTGGGCTATCACTTTGTTTGTATAAATCAATGAACTTTCTGAAATCTTCTAGGCCTACACTGCCACCAGGGCTATATGCGCGAAACTTCAAGAGCAATGTGCTATATTGGCCAGTAAATCTCAGATATGCCTCTGGGTCGGCTTTAATTTTTGGGTCGCTGAAATAGTAAGCCCGCCAAGGTGAATACCACTCACGGGTACCGACCAGTCTAACTGGCGCCATGCCGATTAACTGGTAAAAAGTGTACTCAAAAGGCTGGTTAAGACTAGCTTTGGCGATCCCTCTGATAGCTGTCGCAAAATCGTTAAGTTTTTGATTGTCATGCTCGGATGTAAGACCCAGCCAGCCAAGTTGGTGCTCTCTGGCAGAGAGAGCCAAACCAAACCACTCATTTGGTGATAGCTCAAAGTAGTCCGCTGCCAAAATTTTGGGCAGTAACGAGTTAGCTACGTGAATCTGAGTTTTAGTTAGTGCCCAGATCAGGTCAAAAAGATCAAGTATTTCAACGATTCTCGGTTGTTGCAGGACTCTTTCTCTGCGTTCGTAGCTAACTGATACACCTTTGGCCTGTAAATAGGGTACAAACGCCTCTAAATAGCTGTGTTTGGGGGCAAGAACTGCTATCTGACCAGGTTTTGTTCCTTTATCAATCGTTTCTTTGATAATTTTAGCTAGATGATGATACAAACCTGTCTTACTGCTAGCTTGAATTTGTTGGATTTTAGTAGAGACTCCCGGAACGGAATCAAGTTGCTTGTTACCTTCAAGTAACTTATCAAGCCGGCCGCTAGCGTTTGAGATGACTTTGCCTGACAAATCCAGTAGCTCTTGGCCGCTTCTATAACTACGTTCCAGTATGACAACAGAAACATCCCTAAATCGGTTTATAAAATCCCCTAAAACAGAGCTGTCAGCTCCTTGGAACCGGTAGATGGCCTGGTCATCATCGCCTACTACCATTAAGTTTGGTCGGTCTTCGTTTACTTGGTTGTCTACGAGAGAGTAAAGTAATTGGTTTTGCGCCCCATTGGTATCTTGATATTCGTCTACCAAAATATATTGATATTGTTCCTGGAGGTTTAGGCGAAGTTCATCGTTATCTCTTATTGCTTGGTTTGTTCTTAGGATCATGTCATCGAAGCTGTATAAGCCTCTGCTGGTAAGCTCCCGCTGGTATTTTTCGTAAATCTCACAAAACTTAAGAAGCAATTTTGATGGATTTGTATCTGCAAATTGCCACCTACCAGGTCTAACTTGGGTCAACCACTTGTTTCGCCAGGCTGTAATTGAACTTACTCTGCTTGAACCGGGCTTTATCGAAGCTATTGCCCCGAATAACTCTTCACCCGCTAAGCCGATTAGTTGGCTACCCTCGGATTTGGCTTTCGTATGAATTTTTTTAGCAAGCGCTTGGTATGTGCTCAGCATCTTCTTACTAGGTGTATCCTCGAAGCTATTAGCCAGACTGGGATTCAAAGTCTCAAGAACACGCAAATTTTCTTTGATCTGCTTAGCTAAGTCACTCGGACTCAACCCAGCTTTCTTAGCCCAGCTGATAGTTCTAATGAGTGAATTATTATGAAAAAAACTGTCGCCGAGCTTTTTTGAAAAAGGATTTGTATGAGGTAGATCATCTAAAATAGTAGCCAGTATCTCGTATTCTCTTAGAGTATCGATTGACTCAGTAAGCGGAGCGTCGTAAAAGTATTCTGGGAAATTTTGAATAACGTATGTGCCAAAACTATGGAAAGTAAAAACTCCGACTTTGTGAGCATCGGGTCCGATTAACTTAAGTAGCCTCTCGCGCATATTAAAAGCGGCAGCCTCAGTAAATGTTAGACATAGGATGTTACCCGGGCCAATGTCGGTAGCTTTTAAGACGTTAGCTACACGCATGCTCAGAAGTTGGGTTTTACCAGTTCCGGGGCCAGCAAGTACTAACAAGGGCCCGTCGATTTGATCAACGGCCTGTTTTTGTTTCGGGTTTAACCGAGCATATTCCCTACTAAAACGCTCTGCCATAGCTCTATTTTATCGGCTTAGGCTGTAAAACCTTAATTTTGCAAGCTCAGCTCGTCGTAAGCTTAAGTGGACTACATGCAAACCTGCATAAAAACTATCCCAAATCCCGAAACTTAATTTCTGACCACCCTTTTCATGATGGGAATAAGAGGACAGGTATAACTACGTTAGCGATGTTTCTAAAGAGGAATGGCTACAAAATGAAAGCCAATAATGGTGAAATTGAAGACTTCGCAGTAAAGATAGCAGTTGATAAGTTAGGTGTCAGTGATATTTCAACCTGGCTCAGGCTGCATTCTGGATAGTTTTATTGAGAAGATGCAGGCGGCCCTTGGTTGGCGCCGAGTATAACAACAAAACTAGCGTTCGAGGTGTTAATGGATGCGTTATTACTTATAGTGCTGCCCCCAAATATGCTTTCAAGTAAATGAAGCGTAGCAGGTTTCTTACCCTCAGAATTATCCATAATAACAGTTTGGCTGTAGGGCTGGGCGGCATCGCCTACGGAAGTGACGTTCACACCTTTACCGATAAGTTGAGATTGATACTTCCCTGCTAACCCAACCGTATTACCACCGTTTAATACGACTACGCCGGCTGCTTCTTGAACTACCGGGTTATTGCTAGATAACGTTTGATAGTAATACTGCAACTGATCGTAATTGCTGATACCAGCAGTTGGTATAAGTGCTTCCTGACCAGAGGCTGGGTCGGTGTAATCAGTTAGAAGTGGGGTCGTGCAACCATCCTGACCAACCGTTAGAGTGGAACAGTAAGCATACGACTTTATATTCGATAAGTTTAAGCCCTTAGTAAGCTGCACAAGAGCAAGAACGTCTTTCAGGCTTAAATCGGTCTGGACGTTGTTGCCGAATGCATCGAATAAGTTACCGATCTTAATTGGGTTATCCAAGAAACCTAAGGTCTGGGCTTTTTGAACAATAGCTGTGAATATTTGTCTCTGATGCTCTGTTCTATCAAAATCGGAATCCGGAAAACCATATGAGCCGTAACCGTCGCCTCTAGCCCTGGCTAGGTTTAAGGCCGTCTGTCCGTTTAAGCTAACAACGCCGTTTGGCAACTTAAGTTTTACGTTGGGGTCGTAAAGACCGCGCGGGTCTGGGCTTTGTATGTCGACTTTAACTCCTCCTACGGCATTAACCGCGTCTTGAAAAGCACCATAATCTGAAAGCGCATAGTAATCTATTGGTATTCCTAGATCCGTTGAAACTAAATTCTCTAACTGACCCATGCCGTTTTGCGGATAGCCTGGGATATTTGTCCCAAGATCGTCATTAGCTGCATTGATCTTCTCCCAACCTACGCCAGGCTGGTCTACCCATAGGTCTCTGGGTATGCTAAGTAAAAACGCTGTGTGGTTATTGGTGTCGATACTTAAAATTAAGATGGAGTCTGTTAAATTTGCTCCTCCGTGCCCTTGTTGGTCCGAAGAGTCACCCGCGAGGAGAACGTTAACTCTACCTTCGGCTTCGCCCTTTAGGGTTGTTTTGCCAAACAGACCACTTAAATCACTAAAGATGTTGCCGCCAAAAACTTTATCAATGTTGTGAGCAAATTTGTATCCAACGTAACCCCCAACAACAATTAGCACGCTAGCAAGGCCTATGCCACCTCGTTTAAGAACTTTTTTCCAAGGGAAACCGGTAGGTACTTTGCTGCCAAGTTTGCGCCTAGCTCTACCTTTGCGCGGTGGGCGCGTTAAATCAACCGCTCCGGGATC
This sequence comes from Saccharimonadales bacterium (SeqCode), assembly GCA_035510465.1. GTDB lineage: Bacteria > Patescibacteriota > Saccharimonadia > Saccharimonadales > DATKHC01 > DATKHC01. Next base: position 24,168 of record DATKHC010000010.1, on the reverse strand, counting down.
TTTAAGTCTCGAAGAAGCCCAAGTAACCCCTAAGGATTGTTGGGGGGCTGCGCCAGCTGGTAACTTGGCTCCTGCTTTCATAATCTTTGGCATGTCTCCGATTATCTTGTCGTCTGTCTGCAATCCTCCGGTGTCCGGTAGCTTATGGAAATTGGGTTGAATAAGCCGTCCTCGACGATTAGGTATAAAACCATCGAGGCTGGTCGCGCGACGATTTAATTGCTGATTAGCTTTTAAGTGCCTGTGAGGTTTTGATCTGTCCATGGCACGTGTTAAAAGATTAAAGATGTAATCTTAAGATCTGCTTTAGATAAAATCAGATTAAGGTTTGTGTTTCTGATATCAATAATGACTATTGTCCCGTGTGTTTCCTGCCATATTCTCGCTGGGCAGGATTAATATTCTTATCACGATAATTTTGATTGTCTGGAGTGAGTTTAGTAGAAATACTTAGACAACCACTAGTTATTCACAGATTACATATTAACAAAAAGGCTTAACCTAACCAAGCTTAAGCTTAGCCAGCTTATGAAGTTGGCTTACTCCCACCTAAAAACCCGAAAGGCTATGGCATAGATAATAATTGCCCAAGCTATGGTTAGACCTATTTGTGGGCCCAGCTGAAGCAAGCTTTTATTCTCGGTTATTATTAACCTGAGTCCGTTAATTATGGGCGTAAGCGGCAAGAAAGTAGAGACGTTTTGCAGCCAAACTGGCATTAGGTAGGTTGGGAAGAATACTCCAGTTAGAAACATTAGCGGGAAGACAATAATATTCGACAGCGGTGCTGCTTGATTTTGATTCTTTGCCCAACCGCCGATCGCAAGTCCGATGCCATAGATTGTAAATATACCCAGTATAAGAAAGACCGATAAAGTGAAGTAGCTACCGTGCATTTTCAAATGGAAGACCGTTATGGCGACTAAAAACATTATAGCCACTGAGATTAAGCCAACCACGGCTTGCGATATTACGTTAGACAAAAAATACTGCCAGACCCTAATGGGCGTTACGTGCCAACGTCTCAGTACGCCTTGTTTTTTTAGTTCGGGGAAAACATTAACTGGGCCGAAAATACCGAGCCCGATAATTGTGAAGCCAAGTAAACCTGAGAAAACATAGTCAAATTGAGTTAATCCGGCCTGGTTAGTTGAAATAGTCGTAACGCTCAGTGGCTGTGGGCTAATTTCGATCTTGGCATTGATAGCTGCGGTTGTTGCCTGCAAAATCGTGGCAATTGTTTGGGCTGCTGAGGCGTTGTTCTCGTCATAATAAACCTTAATTTGTCCGCTAGGGTGGCCATTGCTAACCTGCCCGAAACTTGGAGGCAGGATAATGGTTGCATCGATCTGGCTTTTGCCCATTAAGTCAGTGCCCTCTGACAAATTGTTAACGGTGTCGTTTATCTTAAAATCTTTATTAGATGATATCCCGTGCTGGAGCTGTTTGGCAAGGCTGGAGCCAGACTGATTGATCAAACCAATACTAAAACTGACATTACTGCTACGCCCGAAAATACCGCCGAAAATAAACAGGAAGATTAGAGGAAATATAATCGTAAAGAACAAAGCGGTCTTATCGCGGAAAAATCGCCTAATGTTGATTTTGGCGAATACGAGTATTGTGAAGATTGATTTAGGCATGAGTTAATCCCTCAGCGCCTTCCCAGTTAAATCCAAAAAGACATCTTCTAGGTCAGCTTCTTTAACTTTCTCGTGTTTTTTAAACCCCTTTTTAAGTAGCTGAGTAACTAAATTATCAGGTGAATCTAAAGAGATAATCCGCCCCTTGTCCATGATGGCCACTCGGTCGCAGAGTAGTTCAGCTTCTTCCATGTAGTGAGTGGTCAGTATTACCGTAATGCCTCTATCTTTAATTTTCTTGGTTAAATCCCATAGATTGTGTCTGGCTTGAGGGTCGAGTCCGGTGGTCGGCTCATCCATGAATAGAATCTTCGGTTTGTGAACTAGTGCGGCGGCAATTGAAAAACGTTGTTTTTGTCCACCAGAAAGCTGCTCAATATAGCTAGAAGCCTTGTCTTCAAGATTGACGTCTTTGAGTAGTGCTAGCGCGTCAACTTTTTCTCCGTAAGCTGCCGCAGTTAACTCGAGTAGTTCAGTTAGTTTAACCTTATCAATAAATGATGGGGATTGTGGCTGGACGCCTATAATCGCTCGAATTTCCTGTGGGTGGCTGGAAACATCGATGCCATCTATCTTGGCGCTACCCTGATCAATAGAACGAAGAGTCTCAATCATCTCCAGCGTGGTTGTCTTGCCCGCCCCGTTGGGCCCCAAAATACCAAAGATCTCTTCTTTATCTACGTTGAAGCTAATGCCATCAACAGCTACCTGGTCACCGTAACGTTTAGTTAGGTTCTGGACTACTAATAGAGGGGTTGCCATATCTTCCCCTAATCATATCTGTTTTTGCCGTGTTTTGGCTAGTAAAAAAATCAAAGATTCTCAGCGATAGCTCTGTGGGCCAGCCAAAAAGAGGCAGCAGACAGGGGTAGTTCTATAAAAATAGCCAGTAAAACTGCGTCTTTAACTTGCACCCCTTCCCGAGAGGTAACGATATCAAACCATGCGTCAACGAGTAGTAAAGTACCCGTGGCGCTTGCACACACGGTTACCCACTTAGATTTGAGACTGGCGCTGTAGCCAGTTAAAAGCAAACTAATGGCTATGCCTATGTCCAGGCCAACCCATGCTACGTCCCAGTGCACAGCTAAGTGTCTGGTAGGCAGTTCAATAGCCAGAAGGATTGTCCAAGGCACTAAAATAACTGCCAGCAATGTATACAACCAACCCACCCATGCTGGGAAACTAAGACTAACTCTTTTTCGGCGGCTCATTTTAGTTAGTTACATTTCCGTTACTTATCAACATATTAGCTATCTTACCAAAAATTGGTGCTGCTGCACCTGCTCCTGCGTATGTATCAATACTATTTTCTGGGATATGCGGAGTATTTACCTCAACCATGATGACGTATTGGGGCTTATTTACACCCACAAATCCAATAAAAGTTCCATTAAAGTTGGTTGAGGAATAACCTCCCCCAGGTTGGGCTATTTGGGCAGTTCCCGTCTTTCCCCCGATTATATAACCGGCTGCTGGCTTCGGCATCTGGTAAATGTAGTAGTTTGTATTTACAACCGACTCCATAATTTGAGCGAGCTCAGCACCGACTGCTGGTTTAACTATATTTTTCTTCCATATAGTTGGAGACTGGGTTGTGGTTTTGCCGGTGTTAGGGTTCTGGATGCTCTGGACAAGATTCGGGTTATAGTATGTTCCACCATTCAAGATAGCCGAGACTGCTGCCGCCATCTGAAGCGGTGTCAGTGTTACGGCTTGGCCAAAGGCGGTGTTAGCGTAGGTAAGATCAAGCGCTGGACCGATATTTGGACTAGGTACATAACCAGCTGCCTCATAACCCTGCTGTATGCCGGTAGCGCTACCCAGATGATAATGGTTGACCATATAGTTGTACCAATTTGTGCGAGCCTGTTGGTTGATCTGGCCACCACCCATTTGCATTAACATCCAAGTAGCCCCGGTATTTAGGGAATTTACTAAAATACTAGTCACTGAGATCGTCCCTTTATCCACGCCACTATCTTGGGCTATATCGGAAATAGTTGACCCGTCAATACTATATGAACCTGGGTCATCAAATGTCTCTGCCGGGCTAGTAATGGCGCCCAAATCTAGTCCTGCGGATACGGTTAGAGTTTTCATAATTGAGCCGGGCTCAAGTGGTGAATCAACTGCAGCATTTTGAAAAACGGATGAGTCAGTTTGACTTTCGTAATTAGTTGGATCATAGGTTGGATAGTTGGCCATGGCGACGATGTTTCCGGTGTTTGGATCCATTACTACAGCGCTGCCGCTAGGTGAGTTAACTTTCTTCAGCCCGGCCTGGAGAAGAGTTTCAAGTTGTTGTTGAATGCTTAAATTAATGGTTAGGACTACGTTTTTTCCGTTAACTGGCGGGGTTTGAACATTATTTTTATTACCAACCAGTGGGATACCTTGAGCGTCAGTTATGGCCTTAACCTGCCCAGGAGTACCCGATAGAGTCGAGTTTAGAGCTTGTTCGATGCCGTACTGCCCTTTCCCGGCATTATTTACAAACCCCAGTAGCTGGGAAGCCAAAGTACCATCCGGGTAGGTTCTGTATTGCACTGGTCGAGTACCAATTCCGACTAGATTTAGATTATTGATCTGATTAGACTGATTTGTGCTTAGCTTATTAGCTAAAACCTCATATTGACTATCCTCCACGGACATAAGGCTTGCGTAATTTGAAGTGCTGCCGCCAATAATTCTCGCTACTGCAGCCGCATCAGAGCCTGGGTCTTTAATAAAGGCAGGGTCTGCGAAAAGCGTGTAAAGGGTTTGATTTAGTACAAGTGGAACTATCTGGTTACCGTTACTGGCCTCAATCATGCCCCGGCTGTCTGGTATCTGGTATTCCTTTAATTGATCGGAATACGCAGCCTGTTGGTAGTAGTTATGTCTAATAACCTCAATATAGAAGAGGCGAATAATAAAAACGCCCATGGTCAGTGTTATAACGGCGAAGACCAACCTGCCTCTTGTGATGGAGTTGAACCTTGGGCCGTGCTGCGATTTTCTCGAAGGACTGCTTTGTTTTTTGTTTTTTGATATCATTTCGTAACTATTTAAGTATAAACTCAAATAGCTTAAATTAACAGATTGTATCTGCTTCAAGGTATATTGAGAGTAGATCTAAATAAGCACTAGGAAGAAAGATGACTGTTCCAAGCGAACATCTACCACAAATAATTCAATCTGCTGAACCCCTAATTAACAAATATGGCTACTTTGCGGTAGCTGGGCTAATCACAGGTGAGGATTTTGGACTACCACTACCAGGTGAAACCACACTTATCGCCGCAGCCATTTTGGCTGGCATCGGCAGCCTAAATATCGTCGCCGTGGCTGTTGTCGCCGTCGTTGCTGCTATTGTTGGTGACAGTATTGGGTACTTGATTGGTTACCTCGCCGGCAAGCCTTTGATCGAGAAATTCGGTAAATACATATTTATAAATAAAGCCAGAATTGACAGCGTTGAGCGTTTCTTTAGTAGAAAAGGTGGCTGGGTCGTAACTTTTGCTCGTTTTATTGACGGTCTTCGACAACTTAACGGTATAGTAGCTGGTTTCTCTTCTATGACTTGGCGAAAGTTCATAGTCTTTAATAGCATTGGTGCGGTTTTATGGGTGTTTACTTGGACTGGGATTGGATACTATGGGGGGTCTCATCTGCAGACGCTACTTAGATACCAAATATATCTAACCGTAGCAATTGGACTTGTTATCCTCGCTTTAATAGTCAGATTTGCTCTGAAGCGACTTAAGAAGCGGACCGAGAAGGCTTAATCTGTTTTTTTGCCCCAGGAAAAATGCTAAACTGTTTAAAAAATAATTACTTAAAGACTAAATATGCCAGAACCTAAATTTAAAGAATTAAAGCCCAAGGTGGTACTCGGTGTAGGAGCACACCCTGACGACATGGATTTTAGCTCGTCTGGTTCATTCGCTATCTGGGCAGCCAAAGGAGCCGAGGCCTACTATTTAGTATTAACTGACGGCAGCAAAGGCTCTGATAATCTGGATATGAGCTCAGCCGAGCTTATTAAAACCCGTCAAGATGAACAGAGGGCGGCAGCAAAAATCTTAGGACTTAAAGACGTCTTTTTCTTGGGTTATCCAGACGCTTATTTGGAACCAACGCTAGAGCTCAAAAAAGACATAACCCGGGTTATTCGCAAACTGAAACCCGATACAGTGGTCACGATGGATCCATCAGTTATTTATTCTGTGGACAATGGTTTTATTAACCACTCAGACCACAGAGTAGCCGGTCAATGCACCCTTGATGCTGTATACCCAATGGCCCGGGATAGGTTGACTTTTCCAGACTTAATAAGCGAAGGATACGTTCCACACAAGGTAAAAACTGTGCTGTTGGTCAGCTTCAATAACCATAATTTCCAGGTAGATATAACAGGCTCAATCGATAAAAAGCTAGAAGCCCTTGCTGCTCACACCAGCCAAATTAACGATGTTGAGTCCATAAAAAAATGGATTAAGCAGCGCGCGAGTCGGAACGTAGAAATTGACAGCGCCAAATACGTTGAATCGTTTGTTCGGCTTGACCTACCTTTTTAGTTGGTGTTGAATTTTTTGATTGGTCTGCCATAGTTTATCCCCTAAACAACTTATTAATTAATGACAATTTTAGCATGTTATGGCCGAATAAGATTATGCTTGGTATCTCAAACAAAAACCTGCTTCAGTAGCTAGTATACCGAGCAGGTCTTGTATGCTTGACGCCTAATGATGGTCCAGGCACTCCACCAAGCATGTACTCACATACTAAACTGATATCACCTGCCCCAACAGTAAAAATTTATACATAACGGACGTGATATTCGTCACTCTAACAGGAGGTAGTTCCTCCAGCTGTATAGTTCGCCTTGGTGTTTGCTAGACTTAGAGTTGATGGTTCAAATATCAAACGAAGAATTTGAAAAGTTAATTCATCGGGCGGTCGCTGCCCTTCCCTCCCGCTACGTGGATAATCTCAAAAACGTGGCTTTTTTATTAGAGGACGAGCCTAGCATTCAGCAACGTCAGCTGCTGATGCTCAGAGATGATCAAACCCTTTTTGGCTTATATGAAGGTGTGCCATTATCTCAGCGTCAAGGCACAACTAAGGTTTTACCAGATAAAATAACTATATTTAAAGGCCCAATTGAACGATCAAGTCCAGACATTGCTTCTTTATACAACAGGGTTGGCCGAACGATTTGGCATGAGGTAGCTCACTATTACGGTTTAGATCACAAGCGCATAAATGATCTCGAAGCGAAAGAAAGAGAGGGTTTGGGCTAAGGAGATTTGCTCTCTAGTGACATGCTAAACTTATAGCATGAGCCAGAGGGGTTTTAGCCAGGGAGATGCCATAGCTCAATCCGAGGGCTTAATTAAATTTTTCCACTCCGGTAAAAAACTTGAGTTTAAAAAAAATAATATTATATTGCGAGCTAGAGAAGAGCCTCAAGGTGTCTATTTCGTAGAAAAGGGTTTCGTGAAAGTATTCACCGTCTCACGAGAGCAAAACGAACATAATCACATCTTTTATTCTTCCTCTAATATATTCCCGATTATTTGGGCATTTCACGGAGCTATAAGAAACGTTTCCTACCGAGCCATGTCTCCGGCCACAATCTATGTCGTTTCAAAGGATGAGTTTATGGATTTTATAAAGTCCGACAATGAAGCTTGTCTTCAACTGCTTTATTATTCAACCAACCTTTTTAAACAATATGCTGCCCGCATAGACAACCTACTCTACTCGAATTCGTATGATAAAATTGCTTACCGACTGCTTACCTTGCTTGATCAGTTCGGAGAGCTAAAGGGCAAGAAATTGACTATAAAGGCCCCGATAACACAGTTAGATATCGGCAACTCCATATCCTTATCGAGAGAAATGACTAGTCGGGTTATCAGTCGAATGCAAAAAAGAGGTGTAATTAATTATGATAGTCAGCACAACTTTGTCATCAAGGATCTTGCGCCACTGTTTCACGTAATCGGGAACGAGGTGGTTGAGGGAATGTGGCCGGAACTATATAAAATAGCGATTACCTTACAACCTAATTTAGTCGGTCAAGTCGGACGCTAGCGTGCAATAGTTTCTAGCTGGTGGCCTGATGTTGTGCTGCCGCAAGTCGACTAGCGGCATTACGTTGAATCAATTGGTAGGTGAATTCAATTGGAAGCGTTTGAGCCTCACTCTGCAGCCTAACATCTTCTGCTGATTCAAACTCCCTTGTCAGAAAATCCACTTGTGCTTCATCCCAACCAAACTCCTCTGCGAGGAATAGCCCTAAATCGAAGATACGAGTGTCAGCCTGAACGTCCTTTATTTCTCTATATAAACTTAAAAAAGCTCCCGCATAGGTTTCAGGTTGAACATCAGCCCTGCTCTTAATCAGTACCGCATCCATCTTTTCCATAGCTAAGAACTATAGTTAAAAGGATTAAAAATGCAACTATGTCCGCCATATAATAGGTCTGTTGGGGTAGTTATCTAAATAGCCCCTAGACTATTTGTGGAATTTAAGCTATTAATAGGTGTTGAGCCTTTGCCAAGGTTTGGCAGAACAAAAACAAAAACATGTATGTAAGACCAAATATTGTTGCTCATAATCGGCGCACGAGCAGCCAGTTAACAGATCGCCCTAATCACTCGCTTTTGTGGGTAGTTTCACTTATATTTGCCGTATTTATCATATGGGCTGTCGGTCTATTCAGTGGGATAAAGGTCCATGCTGCTACTCAAGAAATAAAATCCGGGTTTAGTGGATATTGTATCGATCAATCTGGTGTAGGTGGAGTATCACTTAAAAAGTGTAGTGATAACGATTCTCAAAACTGGTACGTTAATCAATTTAACATTATCCATGATAAGACTTGTTTGGGGGTAGCTAATGGCGGGACGAGTCCACGGAGTACGGTTGTCGTCAGGGCTTGTGACGATTCAGCCGGTCAAGTCTGGCTTAGAGATAATAACGGGTATGAGAATCCAAACAGTGGTCTATGTCTGAGCGCCCAAGGAACTAATTCCACGAAGCCACTGGTTATTGCGTCTTGCGATCCGAGTAACCAGTCTGAACAGTGGTCACCTGTCCTGTCAAACGGAGACAGTTATAATCAGAGCTGTAACAGTGGCAGTGAAGGACAAAGAGTAGCTTGTTTCGCGGGGTTAGAATGGACCCACTGGCAGTCAGGAAATCCATCTCACAACGACCTATTGAATATCTATTCCGATGGTAATGGCTATGAGGAGTGGTGTGCGGATTTTGTAAGCTATGTTTACAAAGAAGCGGGCTACTCATTTACTCAGGGGGAGAGAAATGGCTGGGATGAATATAGTGCCAACAATATACAGAATTTAGGTTTTACCGAACATGACCCTAGTAACTACACGCCAAAACCTGGTGATATTGCCTACTTTAACTATAGTTCCGGTCACGTTGAGATTGTGGTCAGCGGGGGGACTAAGCCGACCTTTGTGTATGGTGACTCGGCCACGATCGATCCTGCGACTGGCAACGGTGATATGGAAGCTAATACGATTACAAACGAAGGTAGTTCAGGCCAGCTACAGTACTACCTGTCACCTAACCAGTGATTCCAGGGATATATATAGTTATACTGTTTAGGTAATGACTCTCCATAGATATGTAGGAAGACTTAAAAAATCTGTTTTTAACAAAATCAGTCGACGTCATATTCTGCTTGGATTGATCATTTTCATAGTCTTATTTTTTAGCGCTTTTTATCTACTAAGGCTTAGCCCATATAAAGCACAAACCGCTAGCAGTAGCTTCAGCAGCAACAGCCAGACCCAATACGTTCGGGCAAAAGTTCTAAACCCCGTCTATAATCAGTCAGATAGCGGCACTCAATCTGTTCAAGTTAGAATCTTAGATGGACCATCTGCCGGTAGGGTTGTAACGGTAAGTCGGAGCTATTTGCTTGGGGATCCCAACTCAAGACGTCTGCCAGTTGGTAGCAAAGTTTTACTTACTATTGAACCAAATAATGGTAATCAATATTCTTACTTAGATCGCTACCGTATCCAAGGTGCCGTTACTCTGCTGATTGCGCTGCTAATTTTAGTTGTTGCTATAGGTAGATGGCGCGGTATAACGGGAGCTCTGGGGTTGACTGTTAGTATTGGTATTTTAGCTGTATTCGTGTTGCCTCGAATTATCGCTGGCCATGCCGCCTTCGCAACCTGCATAGAAGGTTCGTTTATGATCGCAACCGTTTCTATCTTTATTGCTCACGGGTTTACTAAACGTACAACCGTGGCCTTTGTAAGCACAATTGCCACCCTATTTTTAGTTATTGGGATAGCAGCAGTAGCTGTCCATTTAACTGGTGTAACAGGAAACCCAGGTGCAACGGTAAATAATGAGCAACAGACCTCTCTAATTGAATACGCCCCACACTATATTGATCTGTCCGGCTTGTTCCTTGGAGGTATGGTTATAGCTTCGCTGGGAATTTTAGAGGATATAACGACTTGCCAAGCCGCGGCAGTGGATGAAATATACAAAGCCAATCACAAACAATCCATAGGACAGTTATACAAGAAAGGGTTATCAGTAGGACGTGAGCATGTTGCAGCTCTAATTAATACCTTAGCTATTGTGTATGTGGGGATAGCTTTACCGACGATCGTACTAACGATCCTTTATACCGGCCATAGCCCTTTGCTGGTGACGCTGAATGATGAAACTATTATCGAAGCTGTAGTACGGACAATTGTCCCGAGTATTGGGCTATTGTTAGCTGTCCCGCTGGCTACGTATTTATCGGCTTATATTTTACCGAAATGGTATGGCTTCAAGCGCTCCGGCTAATGATCGCTCGCGAAAACAGATGATTTGCGGCTCACAAAGCGAACAATTACATAAATCGCAAAACTGATCGAGGTTATACAGACACTCGGTTTAACATTGCCAATAGCTAAACTCATCAGTAGCCCGCCGACACTGGCTAAAAGAGCAAACGATATGGCTGTTAGAGTCACCATGATTGGACGAGCAGACAATCTCTGCGCAGCCGCAGCAGGAGTAATAGCTAGGCTTAAAACCAGCAGTGTTCCGACGATCTGGGCGGCTTCGGTAACAGCGAAGGCTAAGACGAGCAAAAAAAGCAGTCCAATAAGTCTGAGCGGGACCCCTCTCGCTTCGGCTGCATCTGGGTCCACTGAGGCAAATAGGAGCGGTCTGTACATAATTAGCATCGCTATGGTTGCCCCTATCCCAATAAGTACTAGAGCCAGTAGTTGCCCATTGCTGACACCAAATATATTCCCGAAAAGTATGTTAGTTGCTTCTACTGCAAAGCCACGGTAAAAACTAAGCAATAAAACGCCAACGCCAAGTCCAAAAGCCAGAATAACCCCTATAACAGAGTCACGTTCACGTTCACGTACCCCCAGTAATCCAATGACCGAAGCGAAAACAAGTGTGCCGAAAAGAGCTCCCGTTAATGGGTTGCTATCGACAAGTAAGCCTGCCGCTGCTCCTGTAAAAGCCAACTCACTAGTTCCATGAACCGCAAAAGCCATATTACGCATGACTACAAACGGCCCTATAATGCCGCAAATTATTGCCACAATTGCTGCGGCCAACAAGGCATGTTGCGCGAAAGGTAGCGACAAGAAAAAAGGTAAGTTCATTTGACATTCTCCCGGGTATTCTTGTCGATATGATGCTCATCACCGCTGGTATTTACTACTATCACTCGATTACGAACGCGTAATACATCAACAGGTATACCGTAGAGTCGGCTCAGGGTCTTGGTGGTTAGAACGTCGTTGGGCTTGCCAATTGCCCACTTGCCACCAACTAAATACAAAACTCGGTCTACCATATCAAGGACAGGATTAATGTCGTGGGTTACGAACATTACTGCTGTGTTGAATTTCTTCCGGTAAGAATCAATAAGTGAGCTGATGGCCTGTTGACTTTTAAGGTCAAGTGAGAGGAGAGGCTCGTCGCAGAGCAGAAGGCTAGGCTTGCCCAGTAAGGCTTGAGCAATTCTTAAGCGTTGTTGCTCCCCGCCTGACAGTAGGCCGATCGGTTTATCAGCATAATTCGTTGCCCCGACCTCGGCAATAACCTGTTCTACTCTACTCCAAGCGTCTTTATCGTGGTGCACAAAACCAAAACGATGACCATCGAGACCAAAGTGCACCAAGTCCCGCCCGCGTATAGGCAAGCCCTGGTCAAACGATTTTTGCTGGGGTATATAGCCGATGTTGCTATTACCGCGTCTGGGTGGTTCTCCGAGTATTTTTACACTGCCCTGCTTAAGCTCATTCAACCCAAGTAGTACTTTCAATAAACTTGTTTTACCGGTGCCATTAGGCCCTAATATCGCTAAGAATTCACCTGGCTCAACGGTTAGGTCCAGGTTCTTCCATAAACTTCTTTTGCCAAAACCCAGGGAGGCATCCTGCAAAGATAAAATGGGCTTTGAGCTGAGTTTAGTTAGTAATGCTTTTGTCATCTAGTCACCGAGAGCCTTTAGTAATGCTTCTGCTTGGTCTAATTGCCAGGATTGATAATCATGTTCACTGGGCGGTAGGGTTTCTGTTACGCCTACCACCGGTATGTGCGCTTGGTTGGCCAGATCACGCACATTCTCGGTAACAGCGCTGGCAGTCTGAAGATTATAGAGCAGTACTCGCACTCCATGACTGGTCATAAGCGAGTCCATTGCTACGGTGTCGTCTGGGCTAGGGTCATTACCATCCTCAACTGCACTAGCAAATCCAACAGGCGTTTTGACATCTAAATCAGCGTCAGCCAATAAATAGCCTGGAACACGTTCAGTGTATGCAACCGGTGCATTTGGATACTTGCTTTTTATCTGGTTAATAACGTTTAGAATCGGCTGTAAGGAGTTATCGAAAGTCGTCAAATTAGCGGCATAGGTCGAGGCATGCCTCGGGTCTTTAGTGGCAAAGGCTTGCTCTATGGCTTGGGCAACTTGAGGCACGCGTGGGATGTCATACCAGAGATGAGGATTGGGGTCGTTGCCCGTAACCTCGAGAATATTAGCAGCTGACAAAACCAGGCGCTGAGCATTGGGCGAAGCTGACGTTATTTTATTCATAAAGTCGTCATAACCAAGCCCATTTTCAATAACGATATTGGCTCTCGATATGTTTGCGGCGTCGTTAGCGTCAGATTCGTATATATGAGGATCGGTATTTGGGTTACTGATAATGGATACGACTCTTACGTGACTGCCTCCGATTTGTGAGGCAATATTACCCCAAAAATTTTCAGCAGCCACTACCTGTATGGCAGCACTATTTTTCTCGGCTTTTTTATTGGTCACGATAGCAATAGCGACGAGCGCCCCCACGATCAAAACTACAGCAGAGGCTATAAAAAATGGTTTTCCATATCGAAGTTTCATTACAGTTACTCTATCTCAATAAATTAAATATTTGCAAATGTGTCGCAAATTGTGTTATTTTTGCAAATATGACAGAGGAACACTTCGCTACTTTTGCCAAATGCCTAAGGCAGGCTCGATTTAGCTTAACTAAGCCTAGGTTGGCCGTACTTAACGCCATGATTGGCAGAGAGCCAATATCAATGCCCGAGCTAGCCAAGCTAACGAAAGATGAGCTAGACCGGGCCAGCTTATATAGAACTATTCAGCTTTTTGAAAAATTAGGTGTCGTTCAGAGACTTCAGACTGGCTGGAAGTATAAGCTAGAACTATCGGACAAATTCAGCAATCATCACCATCATCTAACCTGTCTAGGCTGCGGTAAGGTTACGCCAATTAATGAGACAGAGCTTGAAGATTTCATTGAGCGCAGTGCTGCCGCTAACGATTTCAAAACCACATCTCACCAGATAGAGATTCAGGGCTACTGCAGCACTTGCGTTAAGTAAGGATTTATTACTCTATAGTGCCGCTGCTAGAACTAGAGCCAGAGTTGGAGCTAGGGTTGGGGGTTGAATTTTGTTGGTTAAACCCACCGAAGCTAGGATTTACCAATATTCTCGAAGCTTGAGAAGTATCTGTGCTGTCCTCGCTGATAAAGACCGTATTGCCCACTTGAATGGAACTTGCTGCAACGGTCTGTCCATTATCGGTGACCACGGTTGAACTTGTAATAGTTAGAGTTGAGCTACTACCGGTTTGCTGGTTTGAAACCGTGATACTAGTTGGGCTGACGGCTGTTACCGGTCCAATAACACGGCTACCACCCCCAAATCGACCACCGAAGCCTCCTCCACCAGAACCCCCGCCAGTTGAGGCTGTATTACTTGAAGCTGAGCTTGAAGTTGATTGGTGCCCCTTCTGATAGGCAATTCCGCCCCAGAAACCCAAGCCTGCGATAATCACCCCACCAAGCGCGATTAAAAATATAGCGGACAGGCTTGGTCCTCTTTTCTTTTTTCTTTTAACTGTATCTTGATCCATGGAAGGTTCCTGTATTTAGTAACTCCTCAAATTTATAAAAAAGGCCTGCACGGGAGCTGGAAATTGCCAGTTTTAGTCGGATTTTAGCCTGAAAACGCTTATCCCAGTTTCAGGTCTGGATAAATAGATTTGGTAACCTGGTCAATTTCACGCCTAAGCTGTGGGAATATTACCCCTTCCCTGGCGGTCACACCCTCCATAAACCAAAATACCCTCTCCGAGTAGCCAAACCCACAAGCTGGCGGCATACCATACTCCAAGGCTTCTATATAGTCTATATCCAGCATCATTGCCTCATCGTCGCCTGCATCTCTCATAGCTTGTTGTTCTTTAAAGTGTTGCAGTTGACTTATTGGGTCGTTAAGTTCCGAATAAGCGTTGCATAGCTCGCTGCCACCAAGTAAGAGGTTGAATTGTTCACTTAGGTTTGGATTACCGGGTTGGGATTTGGCGAGTGGCTGCAGGAAAGTCGGCACATCCACCAAGAAAGCAGGGCCAACAATACTAGTTCGAATCTTTTTCCATAACTTATCTATACCCCGAACCCTGTTTTCGGTCTGCTCAACTTCCAAATTATGTTTTTTGAGTTGCTCTTTTACTTCCTCAAGCGTGCAAGTGAATACATCTAAGCCGTAGTGTTCTTTAATCTGATCAACAAAACTTACTCGCGGCCAGTCCTGGTCGTCTGGTCCGAGGTCGGCCTCGCTACCACCGGCAAACTTAAATTTGCGTTTGCCCCAAGTCTTATCAGCCACAGACCTGAATAGTTTCTCGGTAAATTTCATGCCCATTTCCCAATCTGCATATGCCCAGTACCACTCCATCGCCACGTGTTCCGGAAGATGTTCGTCTGAGTAGTTCTCGTTACGAAAACGAGGACCTATATCAAAAACCTTCTCGTAACCTCCTACGAGTAGTCTTTTTAGGGGTAATTCATGACTTATTCTTAGATAAAAATCCTGGTTTAAGGCATCCATGTGGGTGACAAATGGATTTGCATCTGCACCGCCCGTGGTGTGTTCAAGCACAGGAGTATTGATTTCGACAAAACCTTCCGACATAAGAAATTCTCTGGTTGATTGCCAAAAAGCACTGCGTCGCAGGAATAGTTTATAGACATCGGAGTTAATGTTTGTGTCAACATAACGCCGCCTTAACCTTTCCTCTTTGTTAGTAAAACCCTCTTGAGCTGATGGTAACGGTCGAAGTGATTTGCAAAGCAGTCGCAGACGATTAACTTCAACCGAAATCTCACCGGTTTGAGTCTTGGCAACCTTTCCATGAGCTTCTATAAAGTCACCACTGTCTAGTAGAGGCAGCTCGCTAAGACCTAGTTGACTGTTTTTGGCGTCTAATGGTTCAAGTTTGCCATCTTGAATAAACAGCTGCAGGTTTGAGCTTGAGTCTTTTATAACGATAAAAGCGATCTTCCCAAATCTACGGGTATTGAGGATGCGGCCAACTACGCTAACCTCTTTCCCTTCTAGTTTCTCGAATTCACTTGTTATGTCAGCTAATTTGTTGGTCCTGTTTGATTTAGCAGGGTAAGGATTTATATTGAGTTTTTGTAACTGCTTTAATTTACGTAGTCGTTCATCGCGGTAGTCTTTCAAAGTAGCCATATTTTTATATCTTATCTGAATAACGTCTTAATTGGAAACGGTTAAAGCTGGGCAAAACTTAGTTAAGAATACGAGACTGAACAAACTCATTTTTATTGTATAGTATGAGCAATATGACTGAAATAAGTGTCTGGAACGCGGTATTGGGCCCGTTCTATGCCCGAACAGCACTAGAGCGGTGGGGTATTGAACCACCGTATGATGATCTTATTGGATTAACGACAGCCGAAGGTAGTAAAGTATACCCCCATGCTCAATTTAACTTATTGCCTGACGGTAATCTGAGTCGTAGGCAAAAAGTGATTGAACTTTGGAATGGGTTAATTCTGCCCTCTATTCAATTAGGCGACGTTGATGAGTGGACCTCGACAGGCCTACTTCTTCAAAGTACCGGCGGAAATCCAAGTAGGGCCGATATTATCTCTTCCTCGTCTGTCGAACAAGCAGAGATTGATGAGATAGAACTTCGTATTTCACGATCTCTTTCCAGATTCAGGCAATAAACCCGACCAGCGGGGAATCTCTCCCGTGATATGCTTTCTCAAATAGCATGGCTAGATTAAATAAGCCATCGGTATCTGTTGAGATGCCTATGTTTAAGTGAGGGTCACGGAATGGTAAAAGACCGAAATACGCAACTCGAACCTTCACAGGTTGGAACTTCGAAGTATATAAGCTATTGTTTAAGTTGTTTGAAGATAAGCTTAGCGGTATGGATGTAAAGAAGAAAAAAGTTAAGGTTCCTAAACCTAAGCCAAAAGCCACTAAGGCTGTGTCTAAAGCCAGTAAAACTGGCCCTAAGATCAGCAGAGCTGTATCTAAATCTGCGCCGAAATCCAAGAAGCCAAATTATATTAAGTCTCTGGATAAATTGGTTATAAAGCCGTGGTTTAGGAATGTCTACGTTGTTGGCTCGGTCGTTCTTTTACTCGGAACGGTAATTTATTGGGCAATCTTGGGTGCTCATTTGCAGCAGAACAATGCTGATCAGTTATCGAGCGCTTATCTTTTCAAAAATGCTGCGACCTTACACGGTGCGTCATTCCCTGCTCAGCATACCTTCCTGCTAAAGTGGCCACTCTTCTATCTTATAAAAATGCTTAATTATTCTGCCGGCGCTTTTATAGGCGTAACGGTTGGGCTTGTAATGGCTACAGTTCTAGTTTTACTAGCCATACTGTATCGAATTGACAGACGCCCGCTAGTCTTTGGCACAATCTGCCTAGCTCTTGCATCTGTACTACTGCTTATCCCCGCTCAACCCTACAGCGGTGGGATATTGCCAGTTAATATGGCGATGCTGACAACAAGAAACATTGAATATGCAGTTTATATCGTTTCCCTGCTCTTATTTGCACGAGCCAAACGTATTAGAAGTGGCCAGTTTTGGATCTCCACAGTAATTTTAAGTGTATTAATAGCCAGTGATAAGTTGTTCTTGGCAGTTGCCTTGGCCGCTGCTGTCATGAGTCTGATTGTTTACTCTCTTGTCAAAAGCTGGGGCTTGGTTAGCTTAACCGTAGATTGGTTGATTAGCATTGTAATTGCTGCGCTTGGAGCGGCGGGCATCCTTAGCTTCATAAATTACAGCGGCCTAACCCATATAGTTGGTCAGAGTGGTGTTGGCCCTTACGGCTTAATCCATAATTTACGTGATTTTGCTCTTGGAATAATCTATGGCTTCTTAGGCTTGTTCACGAATTTAGGAGCTAATCCGGCCTTTGCTGGGACTGAGATAAAAACCCTGCCTCACTCCGCGCTCTCGCAGTTAACCAGTATTGGCGGCTATAGCTACCTGGTGAATCTCGTGATTGTAGTAGTCGGCATATACATAGTAATCAAATTAACCCTGTCTAGTCTTAAACTAAAAACAAAGCCAGATACCTATCTCAACTTAGCCATAATGCTAGTTTGGACAACTTTGGCCAGCGTGGCCCTATTTGTCTTAAGCAATCATTATTACGCGGTTGATGCCCGTTATTTGAGTATCGTAACGTTCACGCTATTTATAGCGGTTGCGGTGGTTGTTCGGAAGGCCAAATTGCAGCCATCCAAAGTCGTGGCAATTGGGGGGCTTGTGCTTATCAGCGTACTGTTGGGCATTTTTGCTGTCGCAAAAAATATAAACAGTCAAAATCAAGCCTTTAGTACCATCAAACAGCGTGACGCCAGCATAATAGCAGCCGAGAAATACAATCCAACCGATGTTTTGGTTGGCGATTATTGGAGAGTCCTGCCGATTTTGCAAGCAAGTAAAGGGAAACTGGCGATTATGCCCTTGTCTGGTTGTACTACGCCACGCTCAGTACTTAGTAGTTCGGTTTGGCAAACAGACCTGAAAAACCATAGTTTTACGTATTTACTTTCATCTGATGAAGATCTAACCGATTTTCCGCACTGCACACTAGGTCAAGTTGTAGCAACCTATGGTCGCCCTAATGCAAGTATCTTGATTGCTGGAACGTTTTCCGCCCCAAAGGAACAGTTGCTCTACTACAGCAATGGCATAAACAACAGCGCGCCAACAACCCATGCTCCTTCGACGGTTGTTCCGGAAACGCTAGATCAACTACCCAATACTTCTTGCCCAGTCCCAACCACCATGACTTTCGTAGCGCACGAGGATGACGATTTGTTATTTATGAATCCAGACATAGTGAATGATATTAATGCTGGTGACTGTATACGTACAGTCTATCTGACTGCTGGAGATGCTGGAGCTGGACAGTTCTACTATTTATCTAGAGAACGCGGGGTTGAGGCTGCATACGCGGCCATGGCGGGGCTAACAAAGCCTGTGTGGGTTGATAAGATTGTACAGATAGCTTCCGAGTATATAGAGGTTGCTAGTCCAAGGGCTAATACGAAGATTTCGTTAATATTTATGCACTTACCAGACGGAAACTTAAAAGGCCAAGGTTTCGCTCATGACGGTTTTCAGAGTCTGGCAAAACTCTACGATGGCCAGATAAAAACCATCTACTCAGTTGATGGACAGTCAAGTTACAGTGCCAGCCAACTAGAAACGGCGCTCTCTACTCTAATGTCTACTTATTCCCCGACCCAGATCTATACCCAGAGTGCTTTCGCCGGATCGAAATTCCCTGATCACAGCGATCATATAAATGTTAGTAATTTCGTCAAGCAAGCATATAAACTGTATGAAACTAAGCAATACGCTAATCTGGTAACCATTCCGATCAGTTTTTACGAGGGTTACACTGGCCGGCAACAACCTGCAAATGTCTCAGGAGCTGCCTTAGCTACCAAAGAAATGATTTTCCTGGATTACGCGAAATATGACGCCGGAGTTTGCCAGACTCTTCAAATATGTGCTCAGACGCCTACTTACAGCGGTTACCTTTCACGTCAGATTCAAAACTCATACTAAACTCGAGCAATGGCGAAGCAAAATTCTGGTAAGGCTAAACCAAATACACCACTGTGGTGGATTGGTTTTTGGGCAACTGCTTGGTGGGCACTAACCTGTGTCTACGGATTGGTTCTCGTCTGGCAGGCTAGGAATAGACTTATAAATCAGTCACTTGACCACGCTAGAGGAAACTCTTTGGCTCGCTGGTTCTCGGCCGTAAAGAATACTTATACCAGTTCCAGTATACTGATTGATCTGTTTGATGTTCTTCTGATTGTCTGGCTAATTGGACTGCTTGTATGGCTTGTTCAGCTCAGGAAGAAAAAAATAAGTTATAAAGCTGCCTTTCGTGACCTATTCCTCACGATTAGAAGGTAAAAATGCTCAAAAACTACCTATTTTAACGGGGGAAAATGAAAAAAAGTTTGGAAAAAGCTTGACGGGTGTTGTAGTATTTAAGCATAGGCTTTATAACAAAGACTTAAGTAAAAGAAAAATTTAACTTAACAAAAACATGAGTAGAGTTTTTACGCCTGCTATGGTGGGCAACGACGTTGTCGTAAATTTAAATAAAAAATTAATAACGGAAAAACCAGCTAGGGCCAAAGAAGAAGTTACGTTCTCACGGCCTCCACTGACCCGTCCAATCCAGAGCTTCAGTCCTTTGACTGCTGGTTCGTCTGGCACTAGCCAGCCCGCTTTTGCTATGGAACCAACGCTTGAGTATTCTTCTGGTTTTTTCACGAGATCCAGAGTTATCTCGCTAGTAATTGCTCTGTTTCTGATTGGTTTGACAGTTGGAGTTATAGCGGGCAAGCAGCAAATTTTGATGTTAGCCAGCGAGGCAAAAGCTGTTGCTAGACGAGCCGAAAGCGCGATACCAAGCAAAAAAGTTTATATCAAGCCCGTAGTTAACCCCCGGCAAATTACGGTACCAACAAATCAGATTGATTCAGCTGTTGGAGCCCTAGTTGGTCAGCAAATACTGATCAAAATGGGTGCCACATCGCTTACTGTCAATTCTACGGACATTGTGAATTGGCTAAACTTAAAAAATCAGGGTGGTAATACCACGATCTCAATAAACTCCCAGGCACTTTCTAGCTATCTGACTCAAACTGTTGCAACCAACTCTCACACGCTAGTAAATAGAGTCATTCTAAATAAGGGATATGGTTTGCCGGTAGTCCAGGTTAATGGTCAAAACGGTGTCACAGTTCACTACTCGAGTGCTGCCTACAATCAGGTAGCCAATAATCTGCTAAGCGGCAAGGGCATGACCGTTACAGTCCCGACAACTGTCACTCCATACCAGACCATTACTACAGGATCGCATAATCCTATCTAGAAAGTCCTTAAGATACATAAAAAAGAATATGACTCATACTAAGATTACTAAGATTTAGATAAAAGCAAAAACATGTTTAACAAAATCCTTTCAAACCTACAGTTCAACGAAAGTTACAGAGCGAAGCTAAGACAGTTTATATCCAGGGAAAGGAAAGAAAGTTTAATCAGACGTTGGGGCCTGATTTTTATTTGTCTTGCCCTAGCCACTCAATTTCTAGCTTTCGTAGACCCATCAAAAACTACTGCGGCAGCCAGTGACAATGATCTTATACCAGGTGGTGTGGGATCACAGCAACAGTTGGTCAATGATTGTAATAGCGATTATCACTATATAGCTACTATATATGGTTATTACGGTGTAACGTGCTCGGATATTGCCGACACCGGTTCTGTGGTCTCGCTAGTATCTACGTTTACCGACAATGGCCAAGTTCTATACTCGGTCGGCCATACCCGAGAGAATTTCCCGGGGGAGGTACCCGTTAACATATATGGTGGTGAGCTATATTGGAGACCCTTACACGACTGGGATACAGGCGCCTACTCCACTTATACGGCATTAAGGGTTAAAGCTGACGGCGGCAAGGCTTTCTGGATACTATTCACTTGCGGAAATTTGGTGTCAGTCGGCTTCCCTACGCAGTATTTTCCACCTACTCCTCCCGCTACTGCACCAGCCAAGTCTCCGACAGTTCAACCACCTGCTCCTGTTCAAGCTCCCCCCCAGGCACCAGCACCTTGTCCCTACAACAGCTTCCTGACGATTGATAGTTCTTCTTGTAAACCTTGTCCGGATTCACAAAGCATAAATGATGTTCTGTCTTGTTTGACTTACTCGAAAGCAGCTTCGAATTTAACTCAGGGCATAGCTGACGCCAACAATACCACTGCTAATGCAGGAGACATTATCCAGTACACCTTAACGGTTAATAACACTGGTCAATCGGTAGCTACGGACGTTATAGTTCAAGACAAGCTAGATCAGGTATTGGACTACGCCACTCCACAGAACGTAAACGGAGGCAGCTTGGGTATGGACGATCTACTGACTTGGCCTGCAGTTAGTATCCCGGCCAACTCATCAATCCAGAAGCAATTTAGCGTTCAGGTAGACAACCCCATCCCCTCTACGCCTCCCCCTGCTGGCGCTCCAGTGGACACGCTGACAAACACATACCAAAACACCATAACTATTAAAGTTTCGCCCCCAGCAACTCTAACTGCAGTCCAAACAGCTAGTAGCCTACCCAATACAGGACCTGGTAGTAATATAGCTATCGCATTCGTAATAGCAGTAGTTGCGGGATACTTTTACTCTAGAAGCCGATTACTTGCTAAGGAAGCAAGAATTGCTGACATCGTAGTTGAGGGAGAAGCAGGATAAGTATATGAGTGAAAAATTATTACATCACGGCTCACACGAAGTCTCTAGATCGGCAGAGATTCATGAAGATGGTCGCCTCGAAACGGCGGGCGAGAGACATGAAAATAAGACTCCGGAGATAGATGATAAAACAGTCGAGAAACTAAAAGACAAGATTGAACAAATACCCCAAGCAAGCAGTAGCTCAGTTAAAGCAGCCATAGATGAATCAACAAAGAATGTGAGTGCACCAAAACATCCACCCAACAAGGCACTCAGAAAAGTAGCTTTAAATAGCTCTTTGATAAAAATTAGAAGTCATTTGGGTAAATCTGAGAATACCCTATCTAAATTCATTCACCGTCCGTCAATCAATGCAGTAAGTGAAATTACTGGCAAGACACTCATCAGACCCTCAGGATTCTTCATGGGTGGTTTAACTACCCTAGTTGGCAGTCTGTACTATTTTTACGCATCTCACCAGACAGGTTACAAATATAATTTCCTAGTAGGACTACTGTTATTTGTTGGTGGATTCGTCACAGGGCTGGTTATTGAACTGGTCTATGATATGCTTCGACAGCTTTTCAAGAGCGGGACCTGAAAAAACAATTCAAGGTTTTAGGAGTTAATACTATGGTGTTCTTGGGAAGATGTACTATACTTATATATCGTAAGTGGTTACTACTAATCTTCCTCTGTGATAATTTAGCTTATCCTAGGCAACTCTATCGTAGCGGCAGGCAGATGTTAAGCACGGATTTATTAAATAATATTAAAGGATAGTAATAAAATGACGATGAAACTTTACGTAGGCGGATTGCCCTACAGTATTAGCGACCAAGAGCTCGAAGAGCTTTTTTCTGAAATAGGAAAAGTGGCCAGCGCAGTAGTTATAAAGGACCGCGACAGTGGCCAATCTAAGGGCTTTGGCTTTGTTGAGATGGAAGACGTTAAGGATGGCCAGAACGCTATAAAAGAGCTAAACGGCAAAGAAGTCGGTGGACGATCAATCGTTGTCAACCAGGCTCGACCACAGGAAGAGCGACCCAACAGAGGCGGTGGCGACTTCAAACGACGTTACTAAGATTTAGTTAATAACCACCAATCTATTTGAGATAAAGAGTTTCTAGTCAGTGAAGACGGGTTTAGGATGACCGATCTCACTGGTAGGGCTCTTTATTTGTTGTATGGCCCCTAAGAAGCTGTAAGCGCTTACCTCAGCTCACTGCTTTCTTCACGAGTGTGGCAATCTTAGTCTTTTCGCTAGTACCTAACTCTTTCAGTGCGAAGCTGATTGGCCACAAGGCACCCTCATCGAGTTTCGCCGCGTCGTTAAACCCGAGTGTCATGTACCTTTCGCCGAACTTCTTTTTACTGCGGAAGAAACAGACTATCTTGTTGCCATTGCTGTACGCGGGCATTCCATACCACGTTCTCGGTAAGAGAGTTGGAGCGTTAGCCTTGATGACAATATGGAGTTGTTCGCCTATAGCACGGTCTGGTTCTGGCATCGCAGCGATTGCCTCGAGAAGCGCAGTCTCGTCATCACTCTGCTTGGTTAGCTTCTTTTCACTTGCCAGCATATTGTTACTCCTTAGTGCATCTAAGATTAGCTAGTACGATCATCTATCCAACTATAATATTTGGGTCATGAGGTTCTTTGCGTCGTCCACGAAACCAGGGTATAAGCCTCACGGTTCTCATAATAAGTAAAATGACAACAGTGCCCACTGTTATAGCAATTTTTGAGCGGGTGCTAATGGAAAAACTAGAGTTTTGCATATGATTTGTGCAAAGTGCAGATGTAGATTTACTGGAAGAGCCGTTTGTATAATAAACAATAATTTCTTCTTGATGACAGCCTTTACTAAGCCCCTTAGTGTTATAACTAATGGTAAAGGGAGATTTTGATGTACAGCCGACAAGCTTATTATCTATGTAGTAGCAAGCTTCCTTTACCTTATTGAGATTTGTATTAGGAGGAAGGGAAAGAGTTACTACTGAGGGAGAAGTTGATTTACTTGGGGTGGTAGTGCTTGTGTTCTTACTGACAATAGTACTAACTGGAGCTGGAGAGGCTGGGGTATTATTAACTTTAATTGGTATTGTTTGACAGTTGGGGGGTGTTCCCGATGTACCTATTGGACAAGTTTGAGTAGTCGGAGGAGTACTCTCGGGTAGAAACTGAGGTTCTATAGCTATCGCAGGCTGAGCAGGGGCATCGGTGGTTGTTAATAGGTTATAAAGTGACCCGGAGCAGGTCGGCTGATCATTATACTGATTATTGTTGACTGCTTTCCATATCTGGTCCCAGTTAGTAACTGGTGTTCCTGAAGAGATATTATTGCATGATAAAAAGTTAGATTGCCCGTTCGGATTA
>DATKHC010000009.1:0-5679 GCA_035510465.1 Saccharimonadales bacterium (SeqCode) | reverse complement strand
TGAGCGCATCGGCCCTCGCTTTAGGTAGTAATGGATTGTTAGAATAGCTCATACGGCTGTTCTCCTGTTTAGATTTAGTAGTCTCATACAGTGTAGAACAGCCGCACTTTGGATGTTGCAGAGCTAGTGAGCCCTTACGCTATGATTGCGAATAGATTCGTTAAGTGGTATAATATATTATTATGATAGGTGTTGAGAGTGAGTTGTTAACTGATAGTATGTTGCCTGAAGTCAGTTTTGATACCCAATTAGGCCGTGAAGTTACCTATATAGATTTCGATTACGAAGCCTATGTGAGCTATTTGTCGAGAAATGGGCTTGATTCAGAAGAAATTGCCAAGACCAGGGTGCACTTTAACTCCGGGGTTGATAGGAGGAGTAAAGAACCGGGTTCTGAAATGCGGGAGCAGCTCCTCAGTCAAGGTGCTAGCAAGAAAGACATAAAACGTTTCGCGGCTTCATTTACATGGCCAGATCTTAAACCACGACTAAGTCCAATGACAGGCGGTGACTATAGACCAGAGATGCAGCAAATAGCCATAAGGGTAAGAAAAACTGCGAATGATTCGCTTACTCACGAGACTCAACACAGAATTGATCACGTAACAGGTAACTTTGAGGGAGCATTAGATAATGACGGCTTTCCAGGTAATATGATTAAACCTATCGGAGTGGCAGCTACAGCAACAATAGTCGATATTGGAGATAAATTACTCCTACCTAACGTCTATGTTCAGTGGGGCGCCAAGGCAATTGGATTTACGGCATGCGCTATAGCATTGAACTTTCTCAGAAGATATAGGAACAACCCGGTTGAAAAAAGAGCATTTGGGGCTACGCGAGTAAACAGAGAACAGTTCGTGACCTACGAGCCCAAACCGACACGATAATTAATCCTCGTGGTACGCCCTACAGACCGAGTTCAGACGATTTTAAGACAACTAGTAGCCTATTTTCCAAATACCCTTTTCACGAAACGCAGGTATTGTTTGTCTGCGTGCAGCATTTATCAGGGCGTTGATCGATTGTTTGTTTGTTTTAGCGTACTCAGATAACCTAACTATGTTTTGCCCACGAAGATACGCTAATCTTTTATTAAGAGATTCAATGACTGCTAGCATTACCAGATTTTCTAATCGACCTGTTTGTCTGAGCTGTTGATATTCGACAAACGCTGGATAGTAATAATCTGATTTTCCCTTATTGCGGATAATAATTGGTGGGTAGCCGAAATTTTTTAGTTGTAGGTTGAGTAAAACTCGGCCAATACGACCGTTACCGTCATTGAAAGGATGGATACGTTCGAACTCTAGATGAAAATGCGCAATTCTATCGATAGGGTACACATTATCAGCGCTCTTATAGTCGATTAAAAGATTTTCTAGTAACTGCTCTATGTGCTCTGGGGCTGGGGCAATATGGGTTCCAACACGCACATACTCGCCTCTTCCTCGCAATCTTCCAGCAATTTCGTCATTGATACCTCCAATAAGCATTCGGTGAAGCAGTAGGATGTTTTCAGTATTCAATTCAATATTTGGTTTATTTTGAAGGTGTTGAGTTACTCTTGCAAGATTTTTTGCCTCAAAGAGTTCACGAACACTGATTTTTCTACCGACCTCTTGTTCGAGTAAAATCTGCTCGGTTTCTTTCAGGGTTAACGTCGAGTTCTCGATAGCATTTGAGTTATATACCGATTCAGGTAACTCAGCCTCTTCTAATAGCGTAAGAAGAGATTCTTTACCAATACGAAGTTGCTCAAACTCTTTCTTGAGCTTAGCGATTCTGTTGCGATTTATCGAGCTAATCATATATAAAGTTTATCACTATTAACGTGTAAAAGTCAATATGGCGTTAATACTTGATATAAGTCGAGTAGATTAACGTTTTATAGATATATTAACAGGGGTAAAAATGCTTATGGTACGCTCTACAGACTGAGTTCAGACGATTTTGATCCAGACTTATTCAAATTTACACAGCTGAAGGGAGGGAGAACCTATTTATATAGTTGTTCGTGAGTTCCAACTGCTACAAAATACACATTTTCTCCAAGAACTTTAAAGTGTAATCTTAAATCTCCAGCAACGCTGATTGACCTATATCCAGCCCATTTGTCTTTAAGTTCATGGTTTCTTAAATCTTTGTGGAATGGGCTATCTAAAAATAGATCAATTGTATCAATTACTTGAATTTTCTCTTTTTGTGTAAGGCGGCTCTCAAATTGTCTATCAAAATCGTCGCTAAAATATATAACCATAGCTCTACATTAACGATCGAAGGTGCTTTAATGCTTGCTTTTTATCCATGGGCGGGCTCATATTTCTACCGGCCTCTATGTCTGCATCAGCTTTACGCATAATTTTCGCTAAATAAGGAGTTGGCTCAAGAGGAGGAGTAAGTACAACTCGTCTATCCCTTACAGTTTGAAGTAGTACGGCTGTCGCAAACGCACTAGTTGACATACCAACTGAATTAGCAAAGTCTGCAATAGCTTGCTTCGTTTTAGGGTCAGTTCTAATAGTCAAGGCAGCTGTATTACTCATTATGTCTATATTGTATTACAAATCGATGCATTTTGTCAATGTGGTACGCCCTACAGACCGAGTTCAGACTTCTTTAATGAGTAGTTGGCATGAATATCACATTCTACAAGTAAATTACTGACCCTTATCTTGTTTTTCGTAATCCGGAGGTAGAGTTAAAGGCATATGCCGACCATCACCGGTTGCGACTTCAGTACCTGACTCGATATCTATAATACGACCACCTCTATCTACGTAGTATTCACCTTTAGCAACTGCTTCTGGACTCGTCGGATCAGTATATACTTCTCCTTCAAAACCAATCACAGCACCGTGCTTCCAAACAACGGGTCTACTGCTTTTAGGTGTGTTGGGTTGGAACTCAGCTTGTCCCTGACTATCAACTGTGAAGTGGGCTTTTTCTGACATAATATATACGTTAGCATAAGCTTGTTGTTACGTCAATGTGATGGTACACTGCAATAAAGGAAGTCCAAACCTACGCGCTTACTTAAGACCTGAACACTAAAGTATAATCTTCATTATCATTTTCATAGATAAGGTTTAACCCTATAGATAGCCCGATATTTTTATCTTCCTTGAACGAAAAGGCCATTAATAGTACTCCTCCAGGGGCAAGAACTCTCTTGGCCTCATTAAGAAATGCTAGGTGGAGCTTCTGCGTACCATTAATGTGACTGGTCTTGGATAAACTGCTAACTAATATCATCCCAACGGTATGACTTCCATATGGCATATCAGCTGCATCGACAATGCTGTCAGTTTTTTTGAGATTACGGGTTTTGGCAAACGGTGTTAGATCCACCATCGTTAATATGTTGGTAATAATTGGTTTGGTCGGTAGAGCTATTTTATAACTCTCTAAAAAAACGTACCCGTTGGGAGTGGGACCAGCAATTCCAATAATAGAAGCCTTTGTTCTTTCTATGATTTTCTTTATTTGGTGGGGTGTCATTTTGCTCTGTTATTAAGCATAAATATTATGGTACAGCGTAATCAAGAAAGTTCAAACCTGTGCCAGCTTTTTACTTACGCCTTAACTATCTAAAGTTACCGATTTCTTGATTATCTCTGGCAACTTGAGACGTATCAGGTTGGTGATTCTGTTCTTTCTCAAGCTCTTTATAAAAATTTGCTTGCTGACTCGAGGATGAATCAATAGTATCCCTAGAGTTCGTACTATTAGGGCGTTCAGGGGTTCTACCTTCTATTGATTCTACAGCCGATGCAATGGGGGTGGCCGCCCAAGTAAGAGGATTTTCAGTAACAGTTGGGGGTGTGCTGCTTGTGACTTCTTTGGCAGTCTGGAGACCAACACCAATCATACTTGTAACCGCCAATGCTCCTAGGAAAACTTTTGTGCGGAGTGGTCTTTTCTTATTTTCTGGTTTTGGGATTGCTTCATTCATGTAGTATTAACATAGCATAAGCTTGATGATATGTCAATAAGCTGGTACGCCCTACAGACCGAGTTCAGACGATTTTAGATTCTTTTTAATCTATTTACTTCTGATAAACATCTCGTCTATGCCCAACTCTAATTACTTGGACCATGAGAATACTGTTATGGATCTCATATATTACTCAGTAATCACCAATCCGTACTCTATACGCTTTCTGACCAGTCAATTTCTCAGAACCAAAAGGGTACGGATTGTCTGAAAGTTGATATATTTTTACTAATACTCGTTTTGCTTGTTGTTTATCAAGCTTTTTTAGCTGTTTGTTTACGCTCGGCCTTAGCTTCACTTCGTATTTCATCAAGATTAAGTCCTAACTCTTTGACCGCTTGTTCGAAAGGTATGAATTCATCTTTTTCTTTACGGGCTTCTTTGATTGCAGCTATATCCGCCATATCCTCAAGGTACTCAAAGAGCTTCTCGTTTATAATTGCAGATAGGCTTCGTGCATCTCGCAGGGCATAGTATTGCACGCTTCTCTTAATGCGTGGATCAATATATATAGTGGTTTTTTCATTTACGCTTTTCATAATTAATTCATCTTAAACTTACAGCTACCATTATAATGGTATGACGTCATAAAGTCAACCATCTGACGGTCTGTCGGCTATTCTCATGTAATAACAGGGGTAATAACGCTTATGGTACGCCCGGCAGGAATCGAACCTGCGACCTTCGGCTCCGCAAGCCGACGTTCTATCCCCTGAACTACGGGCGCTAGATATTTCAGTTAAGTCTTGGTGATATTAGCAAAACTATCTCTTTGGCGCCACTCTAAAGAGAAAATTCCTAGAAACGAATCTTTCTAATTAGTTTATCTACCGTATCCACTTTGCTTTCTTCGTGTGGCACATAAAGACTAACTGCATCTAAAATTTTGTCTTCGTCGTTACGATCGTAGTAAAGACTAATTGGAGGCGAAAAACGTTTAATCGGTAGTAGGACAACCGACCCAAGCTTGTCCTCGTCATCAATTACGGAAAAAGACTTAAAGTCCGTGAAGTCGAATGACTTGTTCCCGATCTGAATTCCCGAAGGATTAATACTATATTCAACGTTTTTTGGTTGCTTGGCCGATACAATGGCAAAAATGATACCAATGACGATAATCATAATGCCCGAGAACAGATCCCTAGTCCAAAGGTACACACCGCCAGCTACCCCGACAATAATGACGCCAAAGACTATAAACCAACTGGGTTTCTTACTATTGCCTATAAATTCAGAGGCTGTCCAAGATACGCTATCGTTTTTTATTTCTGAGTTAGGGTTATCTGCATCATCCGTGGAATCTGCGGGAAGACCATTATCACCGTCCTGCTGCATAAGCGTATTATATATAACTACTGACAAAATGGTATGACCTAAGTGGGTGTAACACTCTATCTAAGCCTCTGAAGACCCATATTTGTACCCAAAATTTTTACTTGAGCTAAATAATGGATACAATTTAGGTTAAGCAGCTAAACCTTCTTCCTGATGCATCGCGTAGGAAGATGTTACAATAGCCTGCTGTATTGGAGAGGTACCCAAGTGGCTCAAGGGGGCAGTTTGCTAAATTGCTAGGGGGAGGAAACTCCCCGCGTGGGTTCGAATCCCACCCTCTCCGCCAGTGATTGTTTTGTTATGGAGAGGTGACCGAGTGGTTGAAGGTAGCAGTCTTGAAAACTGCC
>DATKHC010000008.1:0-67073 GCA_035510465.1 Saccharimonadales bacterium (SeqCode) | reverse complement strand
TGAGCGCATCGGCCCTCGCTTTAGGTAGTAATGGATTGTTAGAATAGCTCATACGGCTGTTCTCCTGTTTAGATTTAGTAGTCTCATACAGTGTAGAACAGCCGCACTTTGGATGTTGCAGAGCTAGTGAGCCCTTACGCTGGTGTAGACGTGTTAACAAAGATGTGGTATGGTATCGGCAATATGGGAGCACATCTAGAGAAGTTCTCAACGAATAATCTCGTAGCCATGAAACAAGCAGGCGAAGTGTTCGGGCTAGTGAACAGACAAGGCGACTGGTTAGCCCAAGCTCAGCCTGACACAGCCAAGAGATATAGCTCGCCGTTAAGGGCAATTATGAGCCTTCATCGTACCGCAACAAACGAAGGAATTTCTGCATATATTATCCGTGAACAAAAACATAAGGCCGCCCAAGGACTAGCGACAGTTATATTCAACCAATCAATAGTCCACCCTAACCCAGATATAGGTATAATTTCCGGTGATGATTTAGATTATTGGCTAACTCCTGGAGAAAGCCAGGACCTACATAGAGCAGTGGGTGACGAACTGGTATATGCTAGTGCGAAACGGAGGTTTAGGCAGAATCTCACTAAAAGCAGTGGCGTCGCTTCGGTAACAGGCCGCTATATGGTTTTTGCTACTGTAGTTGAAGGACATCCTAATCCCCCACTAGGCTTAATTGGAGATATGGCCGGATACCATCCCACGCAGCTAAGCCCAGCCGGTGAACCCGCAAGCCTTGGCGTACCAGAGGGAGTAGAAGACGTATTTGAAGTCGCTAGGAAAGGTGCTGTATCTCAAGTCTACCAAGCCATGGGTATTCTTCCCGAGAGAGCAAGCTAGATTTACTTCTGTTGCTATATAACTTGAATTGGTGGGTTTGAAGCACTTTCTTTCGAACACCTTTTAGGGTGGTTAGATCAATTTATGAAGGCTTCTTACTATTAATTTCAACGAAAATGCTTGACAGTGGGGTATAACAAAAGTTATACTAATTATATGAAGACAGCAATATCAATACCAGAAAAAGTTTTTAAGTCAGCGGAAGATTTAGCAAATCAACTCGGCAAATCCCGTAGCCAGCTATACACACAAGCTATCAGTAGTTATGTGAAAAGGCATTCAAACGAAAACGTTACTAAAAGATTAGATGAAGTATATAGCAGAACTGATTCGAAACTAGACGCATCACTCCGAATACTCCAATCTCGTTCACTGTCAAAGGATAAGTGGTGAAACGTGGACAAATTTGGTGGGCAGATTTAGACGAACCAGTAGCTTCTGAGCCTGGTTACAAAAGACCGGTTCTTATTATTCAGTCAAATGAGTTTAATAGAAGTCGAATTAGTACCGTAGTAGTGGTCCCATTAACTTCGAATCTAAAATTATCAGAAGCTCCGGGAAATGTAAGGCTACCTAAGGTCACAACAGGCCTAAGTAAAGAATCGGTAGCTAACGTTTCTCAAGTTATAACAATCGATAAAAGCTTCTTAGTCGAAGCAGTTGGACAACTAGACAACTTAGATATGCACCAAATTGAAGAAGGTGTCAGATTAGTCTTGGGATTATAAGCCCAGATTGGGAACATAAAGTCCGCTTTGGTGGACTTGAAGCACTTTCTTTCGAACACCTTTTGGGATGGTTAAACAATTTATCGCTAGCTTTTGACATGTTGAATTATCATACTTTGATATTTGGATCGACCATTTCGTATAATATCAATCGGATGGAATGCGTGGGCAAGCCGAGATGCTCATAAAGCCCAAAGCCTCCATCTTTTTCTTAAGAAGATTGTGATACTACAGAAACGTGGAGTTTCGTGTCGCTATGCTTCTGGAAGTTTTTGTCGATCGTGACAATCTCGTCATATTCACCCTCCTCGGCACAAACAGCTTGTATGCAATCCTCGAAATCCTTACCATCATATCTACCGCGTGCAGCTTTTATAGTGGCCCCACTAATAGGCAAGACTTCCCAAGGTGACAACATATCATCAACTTTAGCTTGCTCCAATTTATATTTTTCAGCTATATACCACACGATATGGACAGTTAGGACACTAATCCCATACTGTCTCGAGGTGTCATTTAGTATTTCTAGGCATTGCGCAGAAAGCAGTCTATTCATCAAGACTTCTATCAAGACGTTGGCATCTATAAACGAGCGTTTCATAAACCGTATTTTTCATCAAGCGCATGTTTATAAAGGTCTTTACTAGACACATCGTTTGACGTTAGGCGAGTATTAGCTTTAAAGAAATTAGTATTGCGCTCTAGCATAGCGGCAATTGCCTGACCATTTGAATTGCCCGACAAATTGACTGGCTTAAGGGAACCGACTACTTCTGAATGTCGAATTATGATGATTTCTTCACCTTTTTCAAGTCGATCCAAATACTCACTTAAATTATCTCGTAATTTTTTGGCAGTTACGGTTGTCATATACTACTATCCTTTTAATTATGCTAATAGTGTACGTTTTAAGATTAACTATGTCAATAGTTTTCTGTTATTCCACAAAGTCCGCTCTGGTGGGCAAGAGAGGACTTGAACCTCCACGCCTTGCGGCACATGCTCCTAAGGCATGCGTGTCTACCATTCCACCACTTGCCCAATCTTAACAATTCTACTGGTTATTGCTTTAAAAAACCAGATCAGTACATCAAGTCTACTTCGTATTGGTAGATTTAACTAAACCCGCTTCTAAAAGAGCAGAATACCAGGCAAGAGTTACAGTTTTGACAATTGATGGACCAAGTTTATTTCTAACTATCCTGGCCAGTTTGGGGGTCCAACCTTTTCTATAATAAATATCATATATATCGATAACTGCAATTTCCCGGGCAGTATTAATAAACCAACTGATTAGACCGATTTCACTAAGTTCTTTTAGTTCTTCTTTCGACGGAGTAGCGTCTTCAAACGATAAAGGCATCATAAGCAGCGCTACACCTAGTTCAAACAATCCATGAGTAGTAATTAGTCCTTTTGGGCCCCACATTTTCCAGTTATTTTTAACTCGTTGCCTAGTATTGATTCCGGGGAGGACCCATTTAGTAAAAATCGTAGTTCGATCAAGAATATCCTGCCCGCCACTTAACTCAACTAATTTTTGCTCATATGGATAGTGATGAGCCGGCGTTAGTCCATCAACTAATGCATGAGCCAGCCAAGCGGCTTCAAAAGCTGTTCGCTCAGCATTTTTTTGCTTTAGTTCATTAACTAGCTGTTTATAGTGATCTTTTATTAGTTCGATTAGCTGTGAATCTTCATTATCAAAAGGACTGTAGTAATGCCAAGGTTCATCCCGAGAAGGAGACTTGCGTTTTATTGCGTCAGGTCCGTTTTTACCTTCAAATTGTAAGATTGCCTTAGTACCAGGGAAGATTTTATCGTTTTTAATGATCTCCGTCAGTTGTTTTCGGGCAGCTCTATCTATCTTCTGATGAGCACCCATTATTCTCCCCGAATATTTAGTAAGTGTAAGTCCTGAATACATAACTACCAAAAAGTTTTAGTTTAGATTGGTCACGCTTCTAATCTGCGCAACTCGTTTACTGAGCTGATCATATTGTAACAAATTGTCTTTATCTATAAATTCTGTGGCGGCTTGTTTAGCACTATAAATTAGGTCTTCATCATCTAGCTGAGCTATCCGAAGATCCAAAATTCCATGCTGAGCTGTACCATAAATAGCCCCTGGCCCCCTAAGTTTCAGATCTAACTCAGCTAATCTAAAGCCATCGCTTGACTGTTCAAGAGCTCTAATTCTAGGACTAGGTTGATTGTCGTCAGCTATAACTAGAAAGCAGTGACCTTGAATATCGCTTCTGCCAACTCTGCCTCTTAATTGATGGATCTGAGCCAAACCAAACCTCTCGGCAGCCTCAATAACCATTACAGAGGCATTAGGGACATCCACGCCAACCTCAACTATAGTTGTTGAGACAATGGCATCGAGATGATGATCTACGAAATCCTGCATAACCTTGTCTTGCTCGTCCTTTTTCTGTTTTCCGTGCAGTAATCCTATCCTGTATGACTTGAGTGGTCCCTTCGTTAGTTCCTCGTAAATAGCCTCAGCAGAAGCTAACTTAATCTGTGAATCCCTAGAAATATGTGGACATACTATAAAGGCCTGGTTTCCTTGGTCTAGTTCTTTTGCTACTAGTTGATACATCTTCAATCTTTTATTTTGTTTGTATATCTGTGTGTTAATTTGTTTGGACTCATATGGTTTGTGTTTAATGCGCGAGACATCTAACTCCCCAAATACAACCAATTGCAAGGATCGAGGTATTGGAGTGGCGCTCATCGACAGAAGATGCGGCATATAGCCAATTTTCTTAAGCAGCGCTTGTCTTTGCTTTACGCCAAATCTATGTTGCTCATCGATAATCACTAGACCTAACTTAGTTATATCAACACCTTCTTGAATAAGAGCATGGGTGCCAATAACAATCGACATATCGGTACTTTTCAAATGTTCTAGCGCTAGAATCTTTTGCTTAGGGTTCAGACTTCCCAACAGTAAGCTGACATATTTATCCATGTCTAGATTTTTAAGCAAGTTAGCTATCGTATTTGCATGTTGTCTGGCTAAAAGTTCAGTAGGGGCCATAAAGGCTACGGAATAACCACTGTGCAGGACCATAAGAGCCGCCATAGACGATACAACCGTCTTACCTGTACCAACGTCACCCTCTACTAATCTATTCATCGGAGTTGATTTACCGATATCTTGATAAATCTGCCAAACCACACGTTTTTGCTCGTCCGTTAATTTAAAAGGTAGCTGATTTACAAACTTTTTAGCTATTGTTTCGTCAAATTTAAACGGGACGGCAACTTGTTTTTTAATCTCAGCCTTTGCCAGCAGACTGCTCAGGCATAGTTCAAATACTTCCTCGAAACCTAACCGGAACCGAGCTTTTTCTAGAGTTTTCTGATCTTTTGGGAAGTGTATCTGCCGGTGGGCTTCGGCTCTTGGCATCAGGTCGTAGCGCGAGATTATCCAATCGGGTAATATTTCCTCAATTTGTTCAAAATAAGGGAGAGCTGCTTTGATGGCTTGTCTGATCTGATTAGAATTCAAGCCTTTAGTTTCCCTATAGATCGAGAGAATCCTGGCGGTACTAACTGGAAAGTTTGACACCAACTCAACCGCCGGGTTGATTAGACTCATACTTTTTCCATGTAAACCAAAGTCTCCGGATACAAAGTACTCTTTGTTAGAGCTAATGGAATCTTTTCGGTAGTGTTGGTTAAACCAAATTAGCCGCAAGCTACCGGTTTTATCAGACACTATAGCTTCAGTTATATGTAGTCCTCTTCGGCTATACCGACCTGTTACCTGATGAATTTTCCCAACTACCGTGATATCACCCGGTTTAGTGCTGGCTATTTCAACTACGTTAGAAAAATCCGAGTAGCGCCTAGGAAAGTAATTGACTAAATCATCGACGTTAACTAAACCAATTTTTAAAAACTTTTGGCTCAGAGCGGGTCCAATACCCTTTAAGCTTACTAGCTCATCACTTAGATTCATTCTAAGTTTAAGTATAGATTACTTGGCTTTCTTCACCAGAAGGAAGACGCTCGGACCAAAATAAAACCAAGCCAGCCTTGGCTGAAGAATCTTTTCTCCTCGCAACATTAGCGCTACCGGAAGCATTGCTTTTAGCCGAGGACTGCGTAAATTCGATACTGACAGTGTTTTGACCACTTTAAGTCCCTCATGAGACAGCTGCTTTATCACAGTTCTAGGGTTGTGATTAACGAAAGCTACGTCGTCACTACGCTTTAGGTTAGTTCTGATACTCACAGGTTCCTTGGGGAAAGGTTTGAGCTTCAAAGAGTGTTTAATTCTATTCCTGAAGTGGGTGTAGTTAGCTAGTTCTAAAATTAAAAATCCATCGGGTGACAGAATTCTAGCCAATTCCTTAAATTCACTACTCGGATCTGGTAGGTGATGCATCACTCGAACCATCAATATAAGATCTATTGAATCATCAGCGAATCTGAGATCATCAGCCTGAAGCTTCATTTGCTCAATGTTGTGATGGTCTTTTAAGTAGTCTGAGGCCAGTTTAAGCTGTTTAGCTGAAGGCTCAGCCAGAGTAACTTTCTTTGCGTAATCTTCAAGAAGTAGACTGAGTCTTCCGAACCCGCCACCGATGTCGACAGCATGTTTAAACTTCTTACCTTTTAGTAATCTGGCTATCGCTAGTTCTTCGGATGCGTTTTCATACTCCCGGCCTTGCCAGTAATCGCGGTAGTTATAGTCTGGATCATCGTACTGATCAGCCCGTCTTTTTGAAGTTTTGGGTTTTTCGGTCATATCAACAAACAACTAGTATACATTAGCTATCTAATCTTAAAAGAACACTATTTGCGATCGACTTACCCTTCCGGAGTCTTAAAAAACCACCTCTGAAATCTGATTCGCTCAAGCTGTCTTTCTCGGTAACGGTATCGTTTAAGTAGACAGCCCCGCTGCCCAGAAGGCGCCTTGCTTCACTTTTCGAGGATGACAATTTTGCATCAACCATAACATCAACTATCAAAGATGGTAATTTAATACTCATAACGTCTGAGGGTGCGTCCACGACTGCGCTGCCTTTTAACTGTTCGGTTTGGGAAACAGCTAGTTCAGCCTGTTTTTCTCCGTGCACTAGCTCAGTTACTAATCGAGCAAGCGTGTGTTGACCGTGACGGCGGGCTGGATTTTCATTATGTTTTTTAACCACTTCGTCTATCTCAGCCTTGCTAAGTTCGGTAAATACCTTTAGATAACTGTCTATTCCTTTATCATCAAGGTTAATCCAGATCTGATAAAACTGGAGAACTGGGGTCTTTTCGGGATCAAGCCAGACTGCTCCTTGCTCACTCTTGCCAAACTTAACACCTGTTGAAGCATTTATGATCAGTGGGCAAGTCAGGACGTTAACTATTTTGTTCTCGACTCGTCTAATTAGATCAACGCCCGATAGACTATTACCCCATTGATCACTACCAGCCAGTTGTAAACTAACACCGTAGGTTTTAAAGAGGTAAAGAAAATCGTAGCCTTGTAAAAGACTATAGCTAAACTCGGCATAGCTTATGCCGGAGCCCTCTTTTCCGATCCGTGTGGCTATAAAATCTTTTTGTATTAGATTCGTTATCGAAAAATGTTTACCGACGTCGCGCAGGAAATGAAGTACATTCATGTCACGAAACCAATCCAGGTTATTGACCATCTTCGCTTTTGGTCCGAGAAGATGCGCTAACTGCTTATGGATTTTGGCTACATTTGCGCGAACTTCTGCTTCAGACTTAAGCTCTCTTTCACTGTCTTTACCGCCGGGGTCTCCTACTAAACTGGTCGCTCCTCCTGCTAAGCCGAAAGCTTGGGCTCCATGTCGAATGAAGCAGCGATCCATCATAACTGCTGCCAGATTCCCGATGGTTAGGCTATCGGCTGAGCCGTCATAGCCGTGATAAAACTTGGGTGGTTTGTGATCAATTTCAGACAAATCTTTATAAGTAGTCTGATTAACAAAACCCCGCCATTTTAGTTCTTCAGATAGTGTCATAGCCATTTTTGATCATTATAAATGAATCGGGTCCATTCACCAGCTATTTTACAGCTTTAAGTCCGATGATTTTTGTTATAATAAGCCGTATCTAAACGATTATGGATATTTAACAGGGAGAGTATCTAAACTCATGGCTAGTACTGGCCCTAGGACAAGAAAACGTGCAACCTCATCGCGCTCTCGCGTGAGTAAAAACACGTATAAAACCAGGAGTGGTCAGAACATAAGAATCAACAGGAATGTATCCGAACGCTTAACTGGCTGGCGAGACAACCTACTAAAGCACAAAGCCACCCGTTTGGCAGGTTCTCCAAAAGCGCATCTTAAACGATTCCTCTATAGGTTAAGGCCTAAGAATCTGTACGAATACTGGTTTAGTAAAGAAGGCGCAATTATGGCGCTTAAGGTTGCTGGTATCAGTATTGTTGCTTTATTTATTTTACTTGTTGGACTTGGCGCATACCTGAGAAAAGACCTGCCGGCAATTAACAACATTTATGGCCAGAATCTAGGAGGTAGTATCAGCTATTACGACAGAACTGGACAGGTTCTCCTATGGCAAGATTACGATGCCATAAAGCGCGTTCCAGTAGCTGGGAATAACATATCACCCTACATGAAACAGGCTACTGTTGCCATTGAAGACAAGAACTTTTACCACGAAGGGGCGGTTAGTGTCAGCGGTATTGTCCGTGCTGGACTGCACGACGTATTTGGAGGTAGTGGTGGTGGTTTGCAAGGCGCTTCGACTATTACCGAACAGCTGGTTAAGCTTAACGCTGGTCTAAACGGTAGTAGAACGATTGGAGCAAAGATAAAGGAAGTTATTTTAGCGGTTGAGCTTGAAAGGCAGTATAGCAAGAGCGACATCCTGACTGGGTATCTTAATATAGCCCCCTATGGTGGAGTCGACTATGGTGTACAGACTGCCGCGGAAGATTATTTTAATGAACCGGCTAGCCAACTTACGCTAGCTCAATCGGCCATGCTTGCAGCTATTCCCCAAGCACCTACCTACTATTCACCCTACAGTAGCCCACAGTTCAACTCAGCGGCAACCGAGAATGATTTCGGAGAACAAGCGCTAATAACTCGTCAACAGTACGTTCTTGATCAAATGGCCAAACAGGGCTATATAACTACAGCCCAGGCCAATGCCGCTAAGCAAGTTAACGTTTTAGCCGAAGTGCAACCACTAGAGAACAAATACACAGGAATCATAGACCCCTACTTCGTCTTATCCGCTAAACAACAACTAGAAAAGGAATACGGGGCTGCAACGGTTGACCGTGGTGGATGGAAAGTCATTACCACTCTTAACGTACCCCTACAAAATATTGCTAATAGCCTTGTCCAAAAGAACCTTCCTCTGGTAGAAGAAAATCACGGCGACGAGGAGGCAATGGTGGCCGAGAGCACCCAAACAGGACAAGTCGATGCCCTAGTTGGTGGTGTCAATTTCAATAACCCGCAGTATGGACAGATCAACTACGCTGAGGCACCGATACCGCCGGGTTCGAGCTTTAAGCCCTATGACTACTCAACGCTTATCAATGATACAGATAACGTTGGGGCTGGTTCACTTATTTATGACGTTAAAGAACCAATCCCCGGTTATCCCTGCACTACCGGCAGTCTGCAGCCTTTAGACGGAGGAAACTGTCTAGAGGACTACGACTTCAAATATCCAGGGGCCGAAGAACTCCGTTACGCCTTAGCAGGTTCACGAAATATACCTGCGGTAAAGTCCATGCTATCAGTAGTCCCAAATGCCCAATGCGAGGAAGATATCCTGGCTGGATGCGTACCGTCAATCAACAAGGTCATATCAACAGCCGACTCTATGATGGATGTACCAAACGCCTATCAATGCTACTCAGATGTTGGCTTAACAGATCCTACCCAGTGCTATTCCTCTTCTGCAATAGGCGACGGAGCCTACCTTACGCTAGCCGAGCACGCCAATGGTCTGGCCACATTAGGTCGAATGGGAGTAGCCATACCACAGACCTTTATTCTTAAGATAACCGATGCACAGAATAAGGTGGTCTACAATTGGACTCAACCAAAAGGAACGCAGGTTATAAAGCCGGACACTGCATACATCATGAATAATATGCTTGATGATCCAAACGCTTCATACCTACCTTCATCTCAGAAATTCCAATCTTATAAAGGTTGGAATATAGCGGTAAAGACAGGCACAACCAACAACGAATTTGATGCGTTAATGACGGCCTGGACTACGCAGTATTCGGTTGTTAGCTGGGCTGGTTATCACAGTAGGAACGTTGCTCTGACCGCAGGTCTATCGGAAGTTCTTACAGAACCAATGACCCGTACATTCATGCAAGATGCGCTTTCAATGTTAAACGAGAAGCCGATTAACTGGACACAGCCAGCGGGAATCAAGGTACTGCCGGCTTATCAACAAACAGCTCATATAGACTACGGAGACGTCGAACCAGGACCGAGCACCGACCTTTATCCTTCTTGGTATCAGGAGCCCAGCGGGAGTAGTTCAAGTTCTGTGATTATTGATAAAGTGTCTAATCTTCTGGCTACCAGTTGTACGCCCGCCCTTGCTAGGCAAACCCTTAACGGACAAAATACCGGCAAGTTCTCAATAGACCTCTTCTGGCCAATTGGCACCACTGTTTCTACCAATACTTCGGTGCCTACACAGTATGATGATATTCACCAATGTGGCGAAGCCCAGCCAGCCATATCAATCCTGAATGGGAACCCAGCTTGTAGCGGAAGTTCTTGTACTTTGGATGTCAGTATCACGCAAGGTGCGCATCCACTGTCTGCCGCCACGTTCCCATTAACGGTCAATATACTCGTAGACGGAGCATCTCAGGCCGCTAATTGCTCATTTAGCCCAGATCCAACTGCAAACCCACCGCCTGCAAGTGTAACCGGTACCTGTTCCTTCAACTACTCCCCCGGTTCAGGTACCCATACGGTCGTAGCGCAGGTCGTAGACAGTGTATTAGACTCGGGGAAAACATCAGCTATAAATGTACTTACTATCACCTCAGCTGGGTCAACAGTAAGTTGGTCAAGCTCTGATAGTAGCGGTAGCTACACAGTTTCAGTCACAGGAGCAGGCAATCCGACTTGCGTCCCAAGCCCAGCATCTGCAACTAGCTGTCAAGTCAACGGTTTGGTATCAGGCCAAAGTTACAGCGTAACCGTAACTGACACCAACACAGGCTACACAACACCTGCATCTACGATTCAGGACTAGCGCTAAATAAAGCAACAGCTAAAAGCCACGGTTTTTAGCTGTTCTTTAGTTAGAGTGCGTTAAGCCGCAAAATCTGTACAGTCTCCCGACCGATTTCAGAACCATATAAAGGCCTATTTAGCTTTCAAGGCTGGGTGTTCGTTTGATAGTTTTGTTAAGACGGGGACGAACTCGCCAGATCCTGGTCTAGTATAACCATAAGTCCTATGTACCATCATTTTATCGCCAACGAAGGGACGTCGAGTATCGATATCTCCATATCTACCTTTTCTAATCGGTACAACGTCTACGCTACGTGCTTTGGAGCCTTCCTCTACTTGACTAAATAAAGCTGCTTTAGACTCTGGATCTATATATTTTCGTGAGTCACTTCTCGTAACCCTTCTGAGGCTAAGGGTAGGTGTTCTTTTTTCTTCACGTCCGCCTTCACGGTTAGTGGGGTTTGATAGTCTCAACCCATCTTTATCATATCGTTGGTATGATGCATCTCGCAGCAGCCTTCTGTCTTCGGTAAGTTGCACAAACTCACTATGAGCATCACTGGGCGACCTTACTCCACTACGAACCTGATCTAATACACCATTCTTGTGAGTCATGAAAAGTTCTGTGTCAGCGTTATGGATACTCATCACTTCCGCTAGATCAACTGTGTCAGCATGTATTCTATGCTGTGCGGCTGATGGAGAACCTGGGAAATCATAGCTATCTCCTGCCAACTCAGCACGAGCGCTATCGTAAACTGCTTCAATACCAAAGCTTGAGAAATAAGCTTCACCGGGTTCTCGGTGAGCTGCATGAAGTAACGAGACGCGTGCTATAGCCTCGACTATACGCATTCCATCGCCACGCGCATAAATAGCTGATCCTTGATAGCCACTACGTTCGATAATGAAAAAATAATCTGCTTATTCTGGCTGAGCCATTCTAACTCCAATTTTATATTATTTTACAATATCATAGAGTTAAATGCAAATCGGCATCAAATCTTAAGATGAAAATGCTTGTGGATATGGTCTATCGATTTCGAACGGTTCGATTGCGCTCGAGAGCAGGCTTTATTAAATGCCCAAACAACATTTTTCCAGCGACTGTTTGCAGATTTCGCGCTATTTCAATATCAACGGTTTTACCGATTGAGTGGGCCGCTCCTTCAACCACAACCATAGTGCCGTCTTCGAGATAGCCAACACCTTGATTCTGATTTGTGCCTTTTTGGACAATCTTAAGCTTTCTCTGCTGACCAGGGATTATTGATGGTCTAAGTTGTTGAG
The DNA here is from genome assembly GCA_035510465.1 of Saccharimonadales bacterium (SeqCode). GTDB lineage: Bacteria > Patescibacteriota > Saccharimonadia > Saccharimonadales > DATKHC01 > DATKHC01. Next base: position 54,967 of record DATKHC010000008.1, on the reverse strand, counting down.
CTAACTCGTTAACGTTCAAAATTCTAATGCCTTGGATGTCGGCGACTTTATTTAAATTGTAGTCAGTCGTATATATCGGAGCATTAATCTTTTTTGCGAGGGCAATCAATTTATCGTCAGTGTGGGGTATTTGATCAAATGAACTGTCGTCGATTACCACGTTTGAGCTATGTCCCGTTTGTAATTCTTTTACCACATCCATGCCAAAGCGGGCACGTTCCCTCTTAAATGAATCATTGCCATCAGCTAACAATTGTAGCTCCTTTAATACAAACTCTGGCACAATTAACTTATCAGGTATAAAACCGCTGTTTGCGAGCTCGATTATTCGTCCGTCAATTAATGCACAGCTATCTAAGATAATTTGCCTATCCGATTTATGCGCTGTATTTATTTTCACCTGCTTTTTTGTAAGCAGTAACCAGATAATTACTATTAATAATACTATTTCTACTATTTGCATATGTTTATATATTATTCCTTTCCTAAAAACGTATTCAGAGCGGCCCGGATACTAGACACTCCATGATACTTTATTGATTGTTTACCTGTAATTGATGGGCCTATCGCGCTTGAAAACCCAAGTTTTTTTGCTTCCGCTATCCGTTTATCTATAAATGGTACCCTGCGGATTTCCCCAGATAAGCCTACTTCGCCAAAAACTACTGAATCAGAGCTTAACTTCATGCCTTTTGCAGCAGAAGCAACCGCCATACAGACCGCTAAATCGGCTGCTGGTTCGTTCACTTTAATCCCACCAACAATATTAACGTAAATGTCCTGATCGAATAGTTTGAGCTTGGTTCTTCTCTCAAGCATAGCAACTAACAGATTTAGCCTATTTAAATCTATGCCCGAGGCCGTTCGCTTAGGATATCCGTAGCTAGTTCTATTCACTAGTGCTTGAACTTCAACCAGCAGCGGACGACTTCCCTCAATGGTTGCGAGTACTATAGAGCCATCACTAATTTGTCGCTCAGCCAGAAGTGCCTTAGATGGATTATCAACCGCCCTAAAACCATTGTCTACCATCTCTAAGATACCTGCTTCGTTGGTTGAGCCATAGCGATTTTTTGAAGCTCTAAGTATCTTAAATCCACCGTAGCGGTCACCCTCAAGTTGTAATACAACATCCACTAAGTGTTCTAGCATTTTAGGTCCGGCTATAGTTCCTTCCTTGGTAACGTGACCAACAATGACAAGAGCTGTGTTTATATTTTTTGCTTTTGCGGCAGTGCTCAGCAGTTGCGTGCTATTTGTTATTTGGCTGACACTTCCAGCAGGTGAGCTGATGTCATTACAGGCCATGGACTGAATCGAGTCAATTACAACCAGACCAAATTTCTCCTGGTCTATGGTAGATACAATGTCGTCGGTAGAATTTGAGGTTGCCAACTTAAGTTTTTTTGAACTTACACCTAGTCTACTGGCCCTTAGACTAATTTGCCTGATAGACTCCTCACCACTTACATACAAGACTGATGTTTTTGCAGACAGCGAATTAGCAAGTTGAAGCAGAAGTGTGCTTTTGCCTATCCCAGGTTGGCCTGCCAACAAAATGACACTACCTGGTACTATTCCGCCACCAAGGACGCTATCTAGCTCTCCAATGCCGGATACTAATCTGGCCTCCGCTTTAAGTAGATCCTGACTAAGTGTCTCAGCATCAATGGTTCTACCAGTGCGCCGTATACCGGTTGGGTTCGGGCTCTCGGCAACCAAAGTATTCCACTCTCCACAGGTAAAGCAGCGTCCACTCCAACTACTGCTTGTGGCACCGCAGTTACTACAAACAAATAAAACTGATTCTTTTTTAGGCATAAATTACTAGATCTCTTTAGTCCCAAGTTTATCAACTACTGAGTACTAAGTGTACTAGGTTGACTCGATATTTCCTTGACTAGCTGATTTTCCTCAAGTGCGATTGAGTTTCTCTGGTCAGCAAGCAGATTATAGTTTGTTACCAGATCTTTAACTTGAGCTACAAGCGAGTTATAAGCATCAACTTTAGCGTTGAAGCCCGGTACCTGAGAGTTATAACTTTCAAACTGGCCACTTGATTTGAGCGTATTAAGTTCTGTTTGTTGGCTGGTTAAGCTGCTAAGCTCAGTGTTCAATGTAGCTTGATCTGTACTTATCTGCTGATTTAAGTTGGAAAGCTGCTGATCGTCAGCGGCAACTTGAGTCTTCCTGGAATTAAAAACCGCTTGATATTGATTAGCAAAGTCTACGATTACAGATCGGTCTTCAAAGTATTGCTTGTAGTAATTCTCTAAATTTGGAGGTAAATTCGCAACTTCGGCACCGAGCGTCGAATGCATCTCATTAACTACCGCTCCAGGTCCTTCAGTGCTTGCGTACTCTTGTTCCTCGGTCTTCAGGGTTGGATTAGTGGCCTCTAGCTGTGTGTAGGCTGATACGACCATTGAATTGACCTTAGTGAGCTCCGTTGGACTTAAGCGCGCATAGGCGGCGTGGAGCATCTCGTAAGCCTCAGTAACCTGCTCTATACCGTTTAACTGAGGGTCGCTAACCTGGTATATATAAATGCCCTTGTTAACTACCGTGCAGCCAAGAACAATTGATTGGTCAGTCACCTTACAATTTTGGTTAAAGGTTGAGGCATCTTCAAGCTGCGTATGATAAACATAAACTAGGTGCCTAGCATAAGGTGTTAACATGTCTTGATCTGCTATTGCTACGACATTAGGGTCTGGATGATAATCAAGCAGCCTAAACCAGTCATTAACCGCCTGGTGTTTATTTAATACGAGCAGACCACCGCCAACAATAACCACCAGGATTGTTAGCTCAATCCAGAATCGGCGTTTTCGCATATTATTCGTTTACTAGAGAGTAACGTAATTCTTCTTTGGTTGCACCTACCTGGATGACACTACCTTTTGGCGTATGGTCTTCTAGGATTGATGAGGCAATTTGATCTTCTATGGTGTCTTGGATAAGTCTACGTAGTGGTCTAACTCCATTTAATGGATCATATCCATGATCAAGCAGATATTGTTTAGCCTTATCTGTTAGTTTCACGGTCAATCCGTGCTTTATTAAACGATCTTTTAGCTCATTAATTTGTAAGTCTATGATCTTATAAATATTTTCTTTTGATAGAGCCCTGAAGACGATGGTCTTATCTATACGATTGAGTAGTTCGGGTCGCATTAGTTTCTTGAGTTCATCCAATACCTTCTCTTTATTTATGGCATGGAGATCATCCAGCTGTTTAACGTCTTGTGGTGCTTGAGCGTGAAAACCTAGATTAACTTCTTTCTGAAGTTTATCGGCACCAATGTTGCTAGTCATAATAACGACTGTATTAGTAAAGTCGACTTGTCTGCCTTTGGCGTCAGTCAGCGTGCCGTCTTCAAGTATCTGAAGCAGCATGTTATACATATCCGGATGAGCCTTTTCGATTTCATCAAATAGGACCAGGCTATATGGTTGCCGTCTAACTTTATCTGTTAGCTGACCACCGTCGTCATAACCAACATAGCCCGCCGGAGCACCGACTAACCGGGCAACGGTATGATGCTCACCAAATTCACTCATGTCGATCTTAATAAGTGCGTTTGGATTGCCAAAAAATTCTCTAGCTAAAACTCTGGATAGTTCGGTCTTACCAACACCGGTTGGGCCCAGGAAGATAAACGAGCCAATAGGCCTCTGAGCACTGCCGACGCCTACTCTATTTCGTCTAATAGCCCTCGAGACTGCAGATACAGCTTCATCTTGACCAATTACGAATTTATCCAGGGTTTTCTCTAAATTAAGTAGGTACTTTGCCTCCGCCCGGATTACCTTCTTTACTGGTATCCCAGTTATTCTAGCTACAACCTCGGCAACGTCGTCACTTGTCATCGTCAGTCTATTGTGTGACTTTCCTGAAGCTTGCAATTTCTTTAGCTCATCAGTTATTTGTGAAGCACGTTGTTTAAACCTGGCAGCATTCTCGTAGTTTTCGGCTTCGGCAGCCTCTTCACGCCTGGTATTGGCAAGTTTTAGTTCTTTCTGCAGTTTTCTAACTTCTGGTGGAGTTTTACCTTTATCAATTCGAAGATAGGCGGCTGTTTCATCAAGTAAATCTATTGCCTTATCGGGCATATAGCGATCAGGGACATAGCGCTTTGCAAGTGCAACCGTGTCTTCAATAACCTCATCACTTATTTTCACTCCATGGAACGATTCATAATGCTTCCTCAGGCCCTTTAAGATGGCTACAGTTTCAGGAAGCGTTGCTTCTGGCACTTGAACAGGTTGGAAACGACGCTCAAGCGCAGCATCTTTTTCAATATGTTTAGTGTAATCATCGGTGGTCGTAGCACCGATAACCTGCATTTTTCCTCTGGCAAGCGACGGTTTGAGAATATTGCTGGCATCCATCGCGCCCTCAGCAGCACCGGCACCAATTATCAGATGTAGCTCGTCTATGAATAGGATAATTTTCTTGTCAGCCTCAAGTTCTGTCATTACCTTCTTAAGTCTGTCTTCGAACTCACCACGGTATTTAGTACCAGCAATCATGCCAGCTAAATCAAGCATGACAACCCTCTTGTCCAGTAGTGCGTCTGGTACGTCCTCGGATATTATTCGCTGAGCGATACCCTCAACAATAGCCGTTTTACCAACACCAGGCTCTCCGATTAAAACTGGATTGTTTTTGGTTCTACGATTTAAGATTGTAATAACCCGCCGAATTTGTGCATCTCGACCCACTACCGGATCCAACTTTCCAGCTCGCGCCTGTGCAGTTAAATCGTTGCCGTAAAAGTCTAGCGCGGTTTTTGGTTTTCGCTTACCGGTTCTCTTACCCTCTGTGGCGTATTCACTACTGTCTTCGTAATTTTGCCTGTTCAGAAACTGCATCAGTTCGCTGGTCAGGCTATCAACATCAATGTTCATATCCCGAAGCAGTGTCGTAGCTCGGGCATGTTTTTGATTTAAAATGCTAAATAATATGTGCTCAGTACCAGTAAATTCCTGATTGTAATCCTGAGCTATTTCCTGAGCCATTTTTAGAGTCAGTTTAGCTGCTTCACTCAAGTTTTTTGATCCAGGATTAATTACAAGGGTTTTCGGTGTTAGGTTAAGTGCCAATCTGGCTCTATCTAGGGTTACACCCTGACCTTCTAATATTTTTGCGCCGATACTTGTATCTTGAGCAAGTAATCCAAGCAGTAAATGTTCTGTGCCGATATAAGCACTGCCAAAACCACGGGCAATTGCCTCTGCATGTTTTAAGCTTTGTAAGGCATTTTCAGTTAAATGCCCCATAAATTCTTGAGAGTCCGGTGAGTTTGGTATCATAAAATATTTATCCCTCTTGTATTGAATAAGCAATATCTTAGATTGAAGATCTCGCTTATTCTATTTTAGCAGTTAGCACTCGCTAGTCAAGAGTGCTAATTATCGCGTTCCGGTTTTTACTCTCCGTGCTTGTCGATCGCCTCTAGTAGGCTACTCTCAAGTTGTTCTTTCTTTTTGAGTTTTTGCACAGGTTTCTTAGATTCTGTCTTGACCTCAACCTCTTTATTTTTGTCGTTTCCATAAGATGTAATATCAATGTCGTATCCGGTAAGCTTAGAAGCTAACCGTACATTTTGACCATTCTTTCCAATCCCAACAGATAATTGATCTTCAGGCACAATGACTTTTGCTTTCTTTGAAGGTTCATCCAGCTCAACTTTAGTTACTTTAGTTGGACTCAGGGCATTTACAATATATTCCTCGGGTTTATCACTGAATACTACGATATCAATTTTTTCCTGCTCCCCAATTTCACTCATTACGGCATTAACTCTGGTACCGTGTCCACCTACAAAGGTTCCGACCGGGTCTACACCAGGAAGAGTTGAAGCGACAGCTAGTTTTGTCCTAACACCTGCTTCTCTTGCGATATCTTTAATTTCAACAGCGCCTGATTCCATCTCAGGAACTTCACCTTTAAATAGCCATTCAACAAATTGGGTGTTACCGCGAGAAACAATTAATTGAGGACCACGAAAGCCTCTTTCCACGTCTTTTAGGAAAACCTTAATCCTTTGGCCGGGGAAATAACGTTCGTTTTGGATCTGTTCACTTTGCGGCATTATGCCTTGTGCTCGACCAAGGTCAACTCTAACAAGCCGTCCTTCGACTTTTGAAACCACGCCATTTATGACAGTACCAATTTTATCCTCGTATTCTGTCATTATAATTTCTCGCTCAGCCTCTCTTAATCTTTGTAAGATAACCTGTTTAGCTGTTTGGGCAGCTACTCGACCGAATTGAGATATGGGTTGATGGATTTCAATTTGGTCATCTATCTTTGCGTCTGCTTTAGTCTTTTTAGCGTCAGCAAGAGAGATTTCCATCGCTTCATTTTCTACTTTATCTACAACTTGCTTCGTTAGAAACGCATCTATCTGACCCGTGTTTAGATTCATAGTTACTCGCACTTCTTGATCGCGGTCTCCATAATCACGTCGATACGCTGCGGCCAAAGCTTGTTCTACGGCCTCTTGTACTACGTCCTCGGGTAAGTTCTTTTCTTCTGCGATAGTTCTAACGGCTAACGCCATTTGTTTCATGTCTAATTCCATATAATTTTTCCTTTCAAGATCTAGTTAGGTATGAAAAAAGTCGACCTGCCGGCCGACCAATACAAGAATCATTATACACAAACTTTATGGTTTTAGCAAACGGGCAGCAAAACAGCCGTCGATAAAGAGCCATGCTAATATTTATGTAATGATAAGTCCGGTAAAGAGGTTACAGAAACAGTTTTCACCTGAGCATTATGAACTGTTCTTAAACCCCGACAGAGACAAGCAAAAATTTCGCGGGACTGTAGTTATACAAGGCTATCGGAGTGGACCGCCCAGCAAACGAGTTGTGCTTCACCAAAAAGATTTAAAGATACTATCCGCTGAGATAACCCACCACACAAAGAGCTCTGAGGCGCAAATAGTGGTTGACCGGATTAATACTCATAAAAAATATGATGAACTTAGACTTCATACTAAAAATTCGCTGCGTCCCGGGAAGTACACAATAAAAGTTGAGTTCTCCGGCAAAATTACAAAGGCTATGAGTGGTATATATCCATGTTTTTTCGAAGACAATGGCAAACAAAAGCAGCTGATTGCAACTCAATTTGAGAGTCATTATGCCCGGGAAGTATTCCCTTGCATCGACGAACCTGCAGCTAAAGCCACGTTTGCATTGAGCCTGGTTACACCCAAAGACGAGACAGTCTTATCCAATACTCCAATCCTAGATCAGACACCATCCAAGTCTAAGAACTACGCAACAACTAGCTTCGTTACTACCCCTAAAATGAGTACTTATTTGTTAGCTTTTGCTTATGGCGACCTGGGCTACCTACAAGCAAAAACAAAAGCCGGGACGATAGTAAGATCATATGCTACGAAACAAAATGTTAAATTCACTAAATTCGCACTAGATACAGCAGTAAAATGTCTAGATTTTTATAGTGAATACTACGGAATAGATTTCCCCCTACCTAAGTGTGATCTGCTCGCACTACCTGACTTCGCCTCAGGTGCAATGGAGAATTGGGGACTTATTACATTCCGCGAACAAACCATGTTTGTCGATCCCGACCATACGTCACTGGCAACCAAGCAGTATGTGGCATTAGTGGTTGCGCATGAGTTAGCTCATCAGTGGTTCGGGAACCTAGTAACTATGCGTTGGTGGACAGACCTGTGGTTAAACGAAGGTTTTGCTAGTTGGATGGAATACTTTGCAATTGACCATATCTTCCCCGAGTGGCAACTTTGGGTCCAGTTTGCGGTTGATGAACAACAACGCGCCTTTAGTCTCGATTCATTGTCCAATACCCACCCAATCGAAGTTAAGATCAATCACCCGGACGAGATAAGAACTATATTCGACACTATAAGTTACAGCAAAGGCTCAAGTGTACTCAATATGCTACATAACTATGTAGGCAAGTCTGATTTTAAAAACGGTCTCCGTTATTACCTAGAAAAGCACGCATACTCTAATACAGATACTGTTGACCTATGGAAAGCACTCGAGGAAGTGTCAGGCAAGCCAGTTGAGCAGTTCATGCATACCTGGACTTCAAAACCCGGCTACCCGATTCTTAAGGTAAGTCTCGAAGACAACAAGGTAGAACTGTCTCAAGAACGTTTCTTCATAAACCCAGCCCACCGAGTCCATGATGAAACTCTATGGCCAATTGCCCTATTATCCAATCACGAAGAACTGCCCTCTATCCTTAGCTCAAAACAAAAAGCTTTTAGAACAAAGTCCTCCAATAATCTATTAGTTAACAGGGGTCAAAGCGGTTTTTACAGGGCCATCTACAATCCAACTCACTTAGAAGAACTTGGAAATCAGATTAGACGAGGACGGATAGACCCGATCGATCGCTTGGGTATCTTAAGCAATGTGTTTGAAACGGCCAAAGCCGGTGATATGGACACAGTAGAAGCTCTGCACTTTATTAGCTATTTTGAGAATGAAGATAACTTCGCCGTCTGGGACATAATCGCAAGTTCGCTAGTTAAATTACGTCACATTATGGACGAACCAGAAATTTTAGAAAATATGAAACCATACATTAGAAAGCTTGTTTCAAAGCAGTTGAAAAGGTTAGGTTGGGATAAAAAGACAGCCGACACCCACTTTGATAAACTACTCAGGCCAATCATTCTGGGATTAGCCGCCTCCGCCGATCAACCGGAAATCATAGCTAAATGTCGCAAGTTATTTGATCAGATTAACTTTAGTGGAAAAGGTGGGGCTACTATAGATCCAGATCTAAAGCCAATCGTATTTAAAACCGTAGCTAGATTAGGGGGTAAGCCGGAGTTTGATAAGCTGCTAAAACTTTATAACCACTCAAACTCACCTGAAGATAAGAATAATTTATGCTCTGCCCTTCAGTCATTTGCGCAACCCGAGCTTATCGATAGAGCCCTGGGACTAATAAAAACTGACAAAGTAAGACTACAAGATGTCCCATATTGGATATTTTACGGTTTCGTAAACCGATATGAGAAAAAAATGATATGGGAATGGACAAAACAAAACTGGCAGTGGCTAGAGCAAAATCTTGGAGGTGATTTATCATTCCACAGACTTCCGATTCATGTCGTGTACTCTGCAAGCGATAAAGCTTTCATTAAAGAATATAAAAATTTCTTTACGCCACTACTATCTCCTGTACTTGAGAGATCGTACAGACAAGGACTTGAGATTTTGGAATACCAGTGTGTCTGGCGAGAACGATCAATTAAGGAAGTTGCCAATTTCTTTAAGCTTGAATCAAATTAGCAATCGGCTTATATGATAGCCTGTGAGCTGAGCAGACTCCGAGGTCAATTAGTTTTTCTAAGTGAAGCCTGGTCCCATAACCAACATGTTTCTCGAAGCCATACCCAGGAAATTTTAGTGCCAGTTTAGCCATATACCGATCACGTTCAACTTTTGCGATAATACTGGCCGCGCTAACTGAAGTAACCGTCTGATCGGCTTTAACAATTGTTACCGCTTTGTCGTTATCCGCTAGAAAATTCCTGTTTCCGTCAATAATAATTTGGTCGTACTCGCAGTTTATTTGCGAAAGAGCCTGGCGCATAGCTTCCTCCACGGCATGGTCTAACCCCAACTCATCAACGAGCTTATTACTAACCCAGCCAACTCCAACACTAATTGAGTTCTGCTTTATTTGTTCAGTTAAGACATCTCTTTGTTTCTTAGACAGTTGTTTTGAGTCTTTAAGTATCAGGTTGTCGTTAGATAGAACTACGGCCGCAGCAACAACAGGACCTGCCCAAGCTCCCCGACCAACCTCATCTATTCCTACAATCCTTTGAATTCTTATTTCTGTCTCCGAAAAACTATAAGTTATTTTTAGTTAACTATTTGGTTTCTGGTTCGACTACTTCTTCAGTTTTTTCGCTTTTTGCGCTTTTCTCGTGTTCTTCTGCTTTTAGTTCTTGGATTTTCTCTTCTTCGGCCTCAGCTTTTTCATCCTCAACTGCGTTAACAGCATCTTTATCGAAATCTAGGCCACTTAACCTAGTTGCTTTACCTGTTAGTTCGCGCATGTAAGATAGATAGTTTCGTCTGACTTTGCTGCGCTTTACAATTTCAATTTTAAGTACGTTAGGACTATGCAGCAGAAAGCTCTTTTCTACACCGACACCACTGGCTACTCGTCTGACTAAAATTCTAGCCGTATGACTTGATCGTCGGTCAACTCTTATGACTAAACCCTGGAAGATCTGAACACGTTCCTTGTTGCCTTCTTTAATTTTCTGGTGAACTTTAACACTATCACCGCTTTTAACGTCAACAACAGCGTTTTTCTTATAAGATTTATCTAGTTCTTGAATGGTTAGCGTAGCCATTAATTAAGCCTGTCCGTTCACTCTAATTATAACCGCAGAAGTATAGCATAATCTGTTATAAAGGCAAAAAAGTATTTAGAAGCTAATTTTTAAATCCCGATGTACAATTAGAACGATGGACATAAATAAACACTCCTTGGAGGCGCACAAAAAACTCAGGGGCAAAATATCGGTTAAACTTAAAGACCAACTTGATTCTAAGCTAAAGCTCAGCACCTACTATACCCCGGGTGTAGCCGCAGTATCGACCTACTTATCCGATTACCCAAACGAGGCCAGAAATTATACTTGGTTGAATAACTCAGTTGCTGTGGTTAGTGATGGCTCAGCTGTACTAGGTCTTGGTAATATCGGCCCAATCGGCGCGCTCCCAGTTATGGAAGGAAAATGCATGCTATTTAAGGAGTTCGCCGGTATCGATGCTATTCCAATAGTTCTGAACGTTCACAGTGCCGATGAAATTGTTGATGCAGTCACAGCTATTGCTCCTAGCTTTGGTGGGATCAATCTTGAAGATATAGCGGCACCAATTTGTTTTGAGGTTGAGCAAAGATTAAAACAAGCGCTAGCTATACCGCTCATGCACGATGACCAACACGGCACTGCGGTCGTTGTTCTGGCCGGACTAATAAACGCCTCCAAAATAACTGGCAAAAAGCTAGGTGACTGTAGTGTAGTCGTAATTGGCGCCGGCGCGGCAGGAGTGGCTGTATCCAAATTGCTCCACGAATATGCAGAGCCCAACATAACGGTTATAGACAGTAAAGGGATCATTAGCAACGACCGGGACGACCTAAGCTCAGTTAAACATGAACTAGCCAGTTACAATTCCAAGAAATACAAAACTCACGAGTTTTCAGAGGCAATTGCTGGTGCCGATATATTAATTGGCGTGTCGAAGCCGGGGATAGTTAGCCAAGCAGATATAAAATCAATGGCAAAAAACCCAATAGTTTTCGCTATGGCAAACCCTGTCCCTGAAATTATGCCAGACGAAGCTTATGCTGCGGGTGCCGCAATTGTAGCTACAGGCAGGAGCGATTTTCCAAATCAGGTAAACAATGTTCTGGCTTTCCCTGGAATTTTTCGGGGGGCGCTTGATAACCAAGTTAAACACATCACAGAAAAACATAAAGTTGCAGCAGCTGAAGCGCTTGCGGCCCTAGTTAAACACCCCACCAAAGACAAAATAATACCTTCCGTCTTTGACAGGGAAATCGTCCCGGCAATCTCCGCAGTTATTACTTAGCCAATTTCTCGGTAAAGCTCTTCGATAGTAGTAAGCCCAGCTATCGCTTTTAAGATACCGTCCTGAAGTATTGTGAGCATTCCGCTATCAACAGCAGCCTTCTCTATCTCTTCTGTCGATGCCATTTTTGAACTAAGCAGTAACTGTTTGACTTCACCAGTTATTAAAAACTGTTCGCGAATAGCTATCTGCCCTTTGTAGCCAAAAGGATTCTCTTCGGACTTACCCGGGTGATAAAGCTGCAAATTGGATATGTCGGGCTTAGGAATTTCTTTTGGTAGGCCGCTTATTACAGATTTTACAAATTCAGTGGTCTGCTCATCAGGGGTATATGGCTGCTTTGTGTGCTCATCCAAACGCCTCACAAGTCGCTGCGCCATAACCAGCCTGATCGAGGATATAAACAGAGGGTTTTGACCAATTACCTCCATTAGACGTGTTAGAGCTGCGGCTGCCGAACTGGCGTGGAAAGTTGCTAGGACTAGATGACCGGTTAGCGAGGCTTGCAGAGCAGTTTTTGCGGTGTCCATATCACGTATCTCACCGATCATAACTATATCGGGGTCAAGTCTTAGAATGTCGCGAAGCTTTTCAGCAAACTTAGTCTCACCACTATTTTCAGTCGTAACTGGGATTTGCGTTATGCCAGGAAATTGATATTCGACTGGATCTTCGACGGTTATTATCTTCATTTCATCATTACTCAAACTATTCAAAATCGAATATAGGGTAGTCGTCTTACCAGAACCAGTCGGGCCAACCACCAAAACCAGCCCAGTCGGTTTGGCAATAATATCGTCAACCACCGCTCGTTCTTTTTCGGATAAACCTAACCTGTCTAGCGTAAACATATCCTTTTGCATGTTAAACAGTCTCATCACTATATCCATGCCGTTTATAGTTGGGGTTGTCTCGAGTCTTACATTCACGTCGACCTCTTTACCGTCAGCCAATTTAATATGTTGGGCGATATGACCTTGCTGCGCTTCATTAGATGAAGTTGAAATATTACCAGCGCTCGCAATGGCAGTCACCAGAGCTCGATACTTTTCTAAATTTACACTGGCAACAGAATGGAGCACGCCATCAATCCTATATCTGACTCTTGCCGCATTTGGTTGAGTCTCAATGTGAATGTCTGACGCTTGAAGTCTATGAGCTTGTTCAACAAGATAACCGAGCATGTCACTGGCGTTGACTTGTCCAAGGGTTAGAGAGACACTGCTCACAGAATCACTGGCAGTTGTACCATCAATTTTAATGTCATGGTAGACAACTTGCTTGGGTGGATCATATAGCTTCATATAGTCTCGGTAACCAGTGTCTGAAATCATCACAAAACTAACATTCTGATCAGGGAAGCGTTGTCTGACGTCGACCAGAGTTTGTTGCGAAGTGTTATTCGTAATACCGAATGTTACATTATGTTGGTCTGAGATTAACGGTACTATTTTTAGATCATACATTTGAGGTACGGTTAGAAGGCCAATAAATAGTTGTTTTGACTGTATTTGTGAGATGTCAACGTAAGCTAGGTTTAAGATACCCGCTCGCTTTTTTGTATTAGTTTCTTCGCTTACCCGCGCATCCTCTGACATATTAGTCTATTAAACCATAAGCTGCTACCTCACCAAAACAGGAACGGTGTTATCATAAATCCTAAATGTCTAGAGATATAGTTTTAATCGCCCATAATATTCGGAGTACTCACAACGTAGGTTCTTTACTTCGTACGGCGGATGCGATGGCAGTATCGAAAGTATACTTTAGCGGCTATACGCCCTACCCTAAACAAAAATCAGATAAACGATTACCTTATTTGTCCGAGAAGATATCAGGCCAGATTAGAAAAACAGCTTTGGGGGCTGAGATTTCAGTTAAAACCGAAGTTATTAGCAGACTCTATAATTTAATCACCAGGTTAAAAGAACAGGGCTTTGAGGTGGTAGCTTTGGAGCAAACACCGAGTTCCATTAACTTGGACGACTATATACCAGCAAGTAAAGTTGCCTTGATTGTTGGAAATGAACTAGACGGGCTAACTCAATCAATAACAGACAGCTCAAACAAGAGAGTCCAGATACCCATGCTAGGGGAAAAAGAATCTTTAAACGTTTCGGTTGCCGGAGCGATTGCGCTATATTTTCTCCGAAATTTTAAACTTCAGCCTTAATAGGTTACTAAAAGCCAAGTAGCCCTGATTTTAGCTTAGTTAGATCTGATAACGATATTGCTTTTATATCATGTTTATGGTAATATATTCATTTAATTAAGGCTACACACATTATGGGTGTTTACTTCCCAGTTATCAGTGGCGAGACTTCCCTTCGAGCAGATATAGAAGGCCTGTTGACTGAACCTGGTGACGAATCTGTTACTGAAAGACTTAGACAATTAGACAAGTCAACTCAGTCAATCGGAATTTACGCGACCTTTGGAGCGGAAATAGAGTTTCAGTTCGTACCTGACCCCGAAGCCCCAATCCACAATGATGACTTTGATGAAGAAGACTTCTATCAGTCTGTCTTAGATGAGCTAGGCGTTAGGGACAGACAAACCTTCTACATTGGAGGTGAGGTTATTCCCCGTAATTTCGTATCCGAACCCGTAATTCTCAACGAGGGGAAAGAGGATGACGAGTACTACGAAATCCGCACCGCACCCGCAACATCCCTGGAAGCTATTGATAGATACTGGAATACTATTAGGGCGATAGGCACTGTCGCGGCAGGAAATGGCATGCTTGGCACAATTCTCTCTACTCACATAAACGCAGCTATAGAGGAAGAATTGGCCCATAATACCAGTTCCTTCTTTTGGTACATGCATTCACCAGACGGTAGTAGTTTTGTAGCGGCAGCCCAATATAATCTCAATTCAATGTATCCTCTGCAAATCGACGCGGGTGTGGATAGCGGCATAGTTGTCCTGGAGGCATTCCCTGAGCTCAAAGATGCCACTACTACAATACACGACCAACGTTTAGAGTTTAGACATCCAAGTGTAGGTATAGTAGACCCTCGTATAGACATATTGGCGGTTTTGGATGCCGCAAAAAGAGCCCAAGAAGTCCGAGTAAGTCAAGCTGAGACAAGAAGTCTGAAGGCTGGCAATGAAGTTATGTATCTTGGTTCAAATCTATTGGTCGATGATAGTATAACCCGTATGGCTATTTGGGATCCAAAATCTAAAAGCTTCGTACTACCAGCTAAGCTGGATCGCACCTCCAGACACCGTACTTACTCTCAGTCTCTAGACCGATTCGTGGAAACGGTTTCCGGAGAGAGTCCTGCAGAGCAACCAGGAGGCGACAACGAGCAGACTCTGAGAAGAATAATTAGAGGGTTGACTATAGAGAGTGGAAAGATAACCGTGAAGCCTGATCATCCATACCATAGACAACTTAGCGACGTCCTTACAACCGCTAGAGTAAAAATCTGGAGAAGGCTTTTCCGTGTATCACCCGAAGTATTTTACGACTCGCCTGAAGTAAATGTGTCACGCAGACGTAATATCAAACGATCATCCGTAGTTAGACGAATTCTTGGTAGTTCAGTTAATAAATTAGTTGAAGCTGACGAGTCAGCTGCAAGAAGAACCGAAATTTTAAAGAATCGAATGGTTTACGCCGGTGATGAATAAGACAATATCCTACTGGGATGATATAATCTAAGTGTAGTTTCAAAAAATAATTCTAATCGAAAATAAAAATGCCATCTAAGTCAAAGCGAACTGGTTCAATGACGTCTAGGTACAAGAAGCAGCATGGTTTGCATCATGGCCACTCAAAACAATACCTGAAAGTATATTGGCCCTATTTACCCGTCCTTCTGTTTGTAATTATAGGTATGAGTGCATCGGTAATTACTTTGGTCAACAAGCACACTTCAAGTTCAGCGAGTATAACTGCGAACGGTATAGTGGCTGATACTAACGAACAGCGCCAAGACAGTAATCTTGCGCCTTTGGTGGTCAATCCTAATTTGGCCCAAGCTGCTCAGGCCAAAGCGAGTGATATGGTCGCGCAGAACTACTGGTCGCACAACACCCCAACCGGGCAGACTCCCTGGCAATTCATTGCGCAAAAAGGCTATAACTTCAGTCTGGCCGGAGAAAATCTAGCTTACGGTTTCAGTAACAGTGACGCAGTACTAAATGCCTGGATGAATAGCCAAGATCACCGCGCTAACATCTTAAATTCTAGCTACAAGAACATTGGTATAGGAATTGCTCATTCCTCAAATTATCAGAACGATGGGAGCGAGACCGTGGTCGTAGCTATGTATGCATCTCCCTCGGGCTCTACCCTTTCTAGCTCAACTGGCTTAAATTCAGGACAACCGTTTACAAGTATCTCTTCAATCCAGCCAAACCCTCAAACAGTAGGCAGAGTTGAGACATTAACTAGCTCTAACTCTACGATTGCGGTCTTTGTCTCCGGAATTATCGGTGGAGTTGCATTCACTATTCTTGTGATTAGACACGGCTTGTTTATAAAACGCTGGGCAAGGCAAAGCGAAGGGCTAATCTTTGAGCATCCTTTTTTGGATATCCTGCTCGTGATGGTAGTAGTTAGCTCCGCAGTTCTAAACCAAACCGCTGGATTTATTCGTTAATTAAATTTCAAGTTATCGGCACCAACCAGTGCTGTAAGCTCAGCCATACTAGAATCGTTCGGAGTTATACGCGTCGGCAGCTTTATTATTTGTTTTTTATCAGCATTGTCCCCGCCTAGGACCAGTATCACATCTGTTTCACCTGTGTTCTGGTCAATTGTCTGACGTAAATTCAGGAGTAGCTCCTGATCCTCGCTGTTATCTAGTCTAATAAACAAACGTTTTGATCCGGTAGAACTAACACCACCGGTTTCGTCCTCTATTAACACTGGCCTCGTTTGCCCGGGTTTGTAGTTGCGAGCCTCATCTAAGCTAAGTTCATTAATTTTCTCAACTAGCACTTTCGTGTCGCTACTCGAGCCATCTTTGCCCCTACTTGTTATTTTGCCGGACGCGCGTACAACCCTATCTCTCTCTAGTACTTCTATAGCTTTCTCATAAACCTTTGGGAATAGGATTAGTTCGATGTTGCCAGAACGGTCCTCTATGGTTACAAAGCCCATCCTCTGGTTACTTTTTGTAGCAATCTGGCGAACAGCGATTATAGATCCACCAACTTGCACCTCTTTATTATGACTTGATTCGGTTATCTCAGAGATCGGTACAGTAGTCTCAGATAGCATCAACTCAAAAGCACTAAGAGGATGTT
Organism: Saccharimonadales bacterium (SeqCode); assembly: GCA_035510465.1. Taxonomy (GTDB): domain Bacteria; phylum Patescibacteriota; class Saccharimonadia; order Saccharimonadales; family DATKHC01; genus DATKHC01. Next base: position 38,053 of record DATKHC010000008.1, on the reverse strand, counting down.
CGCTCAAGTAAATACCAAGTAGCTCTCTTTCCCAGCCCAGCTTAACCCTCATACTATCCGAATCTTCGTCATCACTGAGTTTTAACTTGACGATAGGGCTGTCAATTAAATCTGTTTGATCACCAAAAAGGTCTGTCTGCCCACTAAGACGATCTTTATTTAACCGCGAAGAATAGCCAAGTAGGGCATCTAAGTGCTGCAGTAAACTAAGTCTTCCTCCAAATTTATCAAAAGCACCAGCTTTGATTAAACTCTCGAGCGTTTTTCGGTTAACTGATCTGTGGGACACTTTTTGAAAGAACTCTTCTAAGGATTTGAACTCTCCAGCAGACCGAGCCTCTAGAATTTCTTCAACAGCTGCTGTGCCAACGTTTTTTATTGCTGCTAAACCAAATCTGATCTGGTTGGTGTCTTTAACCACGGCAAACTCTACAAAAGATTCATTTATATCTGGCGGCAATACGGCTATGCCCATTCGTTGACACTCACTTATCTCAATCGTCAACCTATCGGTGTTATCAAAGTCTGAAGTCATGAGAGCTGCCATAAAGGCTGCTGGGTAATGTGCTTTCAGATATGCTGTCTGGTAAGAAATTAGGCCATAGCAAGCCGCGTGAGCTTTCGGGAAGGCATAGTCAGCAAAACCCTCTAAGTCAGTCCAGAATTTTTCGGCTGTCTTTTTTTCAACTCCATTTTTTATTGCACCTTCAATAATTTTATCTTTCATCTTCGCCATCATGCTACGAATTTTTTTACCGACAGCTTTACGCAAAGAGTCAGCTTCACCGACCGTAAAACCACACATGTCCCTAGCAATCTGCATGACTTGCTCTTGATAAACCATTACACCGTAAGTCGTACTAAGCGCGTTCTTCATTTTTTCATGATCGTAGATTATGGGTTCTTTGCCGTTTTTTCGATCCATAAATTTTTGAGTAAGACCAGCTGTTAGAGGACCAGGCCTATAAAGGCCACCCATGGCAATGATGTCTTCAAAAACCGTTGGCTTAAGCTCCTTTAAGTACCGTTTCATACCTGAAGACTCGAATTGAAATATACCCGTAGTATCGCCTGCTTTAAATAACTCAAAGGTTTTTGTGTCATCTAGTGGTATTTGGTCAATGTCTATGCTAACACCGTAAACCTTTTTGATTATCCGAAGTGCGTTCTTTATTATCGTTAGGTTGGATAGTCCTAGGAGATCCATCTTGACCAGTCCAAGCTGCTCAATCGGCCCAAGCGAATACTGGGTTGCCAGAACTCCCTTTTGAGCTCGCTCCAGTGGTACAAAATTAATAATATCCGAAGGCGCAATAACAATCCCTGCCGCGTGGACACCGTGGCTCCTGACCGTGCCCTCAAGTTTTATTGCAAGGTCAAGAACTTTGTGACTAACTTCGTTTGAACTATATTCTTCTTTCAATGTCGCGTCGGTCTTTATGGTGTCAGCAAGCGGAATATGTCGGCCTTGAACGGGCAAAGGAAGCAGTTTAGCTAGTGTATCGGCCTGCTTATACGGAACTTCCAGAACTCTAGCAACGTCACGTACGGCGTTCCTTGCAAACATTCTGCCAAAAGTCACGATATTGGCTGTTCTATCGCGGCCATATTTCTCAACACAGTAGTTAATTACTTCTTCTCTCCTATTGTCCTGGATGTCAATATCTATATCAGGCATCGAGATTCTATCTGGGTTAAGGAATCTCTCGAAAATCAGATCGTATTTCAATGGATCAAGCTCTGTAATTCTAAGGGCATAGGAAACTATCGAGCCTGCCGCACTGCCTCGTCCAGGGCCAAAAACAATGCCACGGTCCTTCCCCCAATTTACAAAATCGGAAATGATCAAGAAGTAGCTATTAAAGCCCATCTGCTCAATAACACTTAACTCATAGTCAGCCCTTTGAAGGACTACTTCTGGCAACATTTTTTTTGCTTCTGGGATTGAAAGTTTTTTAGCTTTACTTGGAGTTTTATTGGAATACCGCCAAGCCAGGCCCTGATAAACCAGATTTTCGAGGAAATCCTTGTCAGTTACGCCTTTAGGAGTTTTAAATTCTGGTATTAGAATCTGATCAAATTCAATCTCAAGGTCACATCGATCTGCAATTGTGCTCGTGTTTTCTATAACTTCCGGATGATCAGACCCCCACCTACCGATAATCTCCTCGGCAGGCGTCACATGTAGCGGGAAATCAACTAGACTCATTCGGTTTTTTTCCTGGAAGAATGAGCCTGTACCAACGCATAACAGCACTTCGTGAGCTTCTTGGTCCTCTGGGTGTAGATAGTGAGCATCAGACGTAACAACTATCTGTATACCCAGCTCTTCGCCAAGCTTAAATAGCAGCTCGTTAACTTTCTCCTGCTCTGCTGAGAATTTTGGATTTTTTGGATGTCCATGATCTTGAACTTCCAGGTAGTACCGGTCTCCAAAAATCGACTTATACCAGCTAGCTATTTTCTTAGCATCGTCAAAGCGGTCCTGGGACAAAGCTTCCCCTATCTCACTGCCCATGCAACCACTCAGACAAATAATGCCTTCTGAGTATTTTTCGATGAGGTCATGGTCAATTCGTGGGTAATAGTAAAATCCATCTAAGTTAGCAATACTCGATAGGCGCATTAGGTTTTGGTAGCCAGTTTTACTGCTAGCCAGTAAAATCAAATGATAACGATTTTTATCCAGTGTCGGGTCTTTATCTAGGTGAGTTCGGGTGGCAACGTAAGCTTCTATGCCAATTATTGGCTTAATGTCTCGGGATTTCGCTTCTTTGTAGAATTCGATCGCACCAGATAAAGTACCGTGATCGGTAATAGCCACTGCCCTCATCTTTTGTTCGACTATAAACTCCATTAAAGGACCAATCTTCGTTAGGCCATCGAGTAAACTATACTCGGTGTGATTGTGCAAATGCACAAAACTGTTATTACTCAACAGAGTTTTTCTCGGCATATTCTAACTATTTACCCCTACTTTATATAGATATTTTAACTGACAAAGCCTACTTTGTCCTAAGTTCAACTGTAGATCTGACTTTGTTTACAAACGGCCCAATTATTGGGACTTGATGGAACAGTGACAAAAGCCAAAGCAGTAGTGCAACCATTATGGTCGCGCCCACAACTCCGCCTAAACCACTGAAGACACCCTTCAAAAAACTACTCTTTAGAGCTTTTTTTGGCTCTAGATAGCCACTCTCGTATATGGCAACCATTAGTCTACCTAGTTGCTCGTAGTCTTCAGGCTTTTTTTGGGTTACTTGAGTTTTTTTCGGCATTTTTTGATAAATACTTTTTTAAATGATCTAGTGCCTTCGTTGATTCATTTATAGCTTTTTTTAGATCGGCATCCTGAGCATCTCCTTCATGAAAAGCGCTCAAGATTTCTCTCACCTTAGTTTTTGCATCTGATGCGGCTTTCAACGCTTTTGTTAAACCATCACTGGACACCGACTTTGTATTCTTTAGTTTCAGCTCAGCTTGACTAATGTACTTAACCAGTTCCGCGTGAATTTTTTTAAAATTCTTTTCAGTTTCAGCTTTCACGTGAACACTTGCGTCTTTTATGTCTTTACGAGTTTCGCTGCCCTTTTTAGGTGCGGTAAGAATACCTGCGACATAACCAACTACCCCCGCAACTACTGCAGATAACGCAATTGTTTTTGCTTTTTTACTCATCGTCACTCCTTTTAGATTTAGTGTGCCCACCCTTGTACATTTTGGTTATATTACCAACTAGACGTCCCAGCGCAACAACAGGAGCCGTTTTCTCAAACATGTCCTTGATGTGTTCAGCGTGGTCAGCTAACCTTTCGGCCTTAGCGATAATTCTTCTCAAATTTCCAAGTAGTTTAATTAGTAATATCAGGCAGACAATACTTAGTATCAAGAAGATGGCTAATGCAGCCGACAGTATGATTAGAATTACTTGTTCTACCGTAGTCACTTGTAATGAAAAGTATACTCCTTAATCGTCTAAATCCAATCAAGTTTGAGTTGGGATTAGCACTTGCTATATCTCTTACTAAGTGTTATAGTATTACCATGACGTATTTAAAATCTTGGCGAGAATGCTGGGCTGAGGCTAAGCTAAGAACAGAGAGAGTCCCTAGGCCTTTAAAAACTATTTCCGCTATAGGCTTGACTGCTATGGAATATATAGTCTCTGGAAATGAAGGCGGAATGCGGCCTATTATTGATGCTGTTCAAAAAGTTATAGATGATGAAGCTCTGGTAACATCCTTTACGGAATCACTCGGCAGGATTACTACGGTTGCATCTATCGACGGAGAAGTTTTAATCGAAGAAAAAGTTAGTGAATTTCGAGAAGAACTTGGTCAATTAGAATCCTTGGAATAGTTAACCCTCAACCAGCTCAGCGATTATCAAACGCTACACTATCAATCCAAAATTCTTTAAGTAACCCTCTTGCTTATTAGGTTTTTTGCAACTTTTGGATCAGCACGACCCTTAGATAAACGCATAACCTCCCCCGTCAAAAAACCGAGCGCCTGAAGTTTGCCAGATTTTAAGTCAGCTAATGCATCGGGGTTAGTCTTTATTACCTCATCAACTATTTTTTCGATTTCCGATTCGTCCGACATCTGAAGAAGCTGCTTGGATTCAGCTATTTTCATTGGGTTTTCTTTAGTCTTAATCATCTCAACCAAGATAGTTTTAGCTGCGCTTGAATTTAATTTACCGCTAAGCGTAGCTTCAGCCAGTTTAGTAAAATTCGTTTTATCAAGCTTAACTTCTCCCCACTTAAGCTCACCGGAGGTTATAAGATACTGGACGTCAGTTGCTAACCAGTTGGCAATTCGTTTGGCTACATCAGCCGATACCTCACCGACTAGTTCAACCATAAATTGCCCTGTTAGTACCTCACTAACTATCGTCTCTACCGCAGAGCTGTCCAGTTCAAGTTTGCCAAGTTCTCGCCTAACGTCTTTTGGCAATATTCCAAGCTGAGCTTTGACTTTGCTAATATAGGCTTCACTTAGTTCAAGCGGCGGTAAATCAGGGTCCGGAAAATATCTATAGTCGTGGGCATCTTCTTTACTTCTCTCGGAAACCGTCTTTAGCCTAGCCTCATCCCAACCTCTGGTTTCCTGGACAACTTTTTCCCCGCGATCGAGAATGCCTGACTGACGTTTAATCTCATATTCAACAGCTTTTTCTACACTTCTAAAGGAGTTTAGGTTTTTTGTCTCGGACCTGGTCCCAAGCTCGCTAGGGTCTGAGCTTAGGCTGACATTTACGTCAAAGCGCATGTTGCCCAAATATAAATCCGCTTCAGAAACCCCAGAATAACGCATAAGCAGATAGAGTTCGTAGGCGAATGCTCTTGCTTCTTCTTTTGAGTGCATATCGGGCTCGGATACGATCTCAACAAGTGGTACGCCCGCCCGGTTAAGATCAACTAAGCTGTAGCTTGCCCCCTTAGGATGTATGGTTTTACCTGCATCCTCTTCAATATGTACTCGATTAATCCTGACTTTTTTAGTCTCGCCATTTACGCTAATTTCAACTAGACCACCTTTAATAATCGGTTCGTCATACTGAGTTATCTGATAACCCTTAGGCAAATCTGGGTAAAAATAATGCTTGCGGTCAAATTTACTAAAGGATTGTGGTTTAGTGTCTAGAGTGAAAGCGATCCTGGCCGCTAACTCGACTGCCTTTTCATTTAGAACTGGTAAGGCTCCGGGCATACCCATAACTACAGGGCTTATTAAGCTATTGGGTGCAGTTTCGGTCGGATCATTAGGTACCGCCGAAAACAGCTTGGTTTTAGTATTGAGTTGAACGTGACACTCAATACCTATCGTTGGATAATAAGTCTTGCTACTTGGTTTCATCCTTGGGAAGTGCTCCTAAATCTCTTAATGCCTGTCGGTATCCCACCAAAGCATCTTTTATCTCAGACTGCTTTAACTTACGACGTTTTTTCTCGACAATCTTCTTATATAGAGCATGAGCATACCAAACAGAATCATTATCAGTGAAGGTGTGCTGGGCACTAACCATCTTCTCGCCCATGCTTTTCCCCTTAAATTTTTTTCGTTTTAGAGCTCTTGCCAAGAGTTTGTCCGCCTCGATTAAAGCCTTATGCCAAGTCCTTTGCTCTTTGCAATAAACCTGAAGTTTCCTCCACTTATCAACAAAATAGCTCTGCTTTAAGCGTCTTGGTAAAAACCTTATCACCAAAAAGACAATCAATATAACAATCACCCCAATAATAACTAGCTCAAGAATGCTCGGATGGAGAAGGTTCTTTAAATGATTCATTTAATGGCTTCCTCTGCTTCGACTGCAAAGTTAAGTAGTTGACGATCACTTCGTTGAGGAGCCATTATCTGAAATCCAACAGGCAAGCCTTCACTTAAATCTGCTGGGATCGAAATTGATGGGACACCAGTTAAATTCGCCGCTACAGTCATAATGTCGTTTAGATACATCTTCAGTGGATCATTAACGTTCTTGCCAATATCAAATGCGACCGTAGGTGCGGTCGGACCAACCAGAAAATCATATTTTGAGAATGCCTGGTTAAATTCGTTAATTAGCTTAGTCCTTAATTTCTGGGCTTTGGCGTAGTAGGCGTCATAGTAACCACTACTAATAACATAGGTGCCGATCATGATTCGACGTTTGGCTTCCTTACCAAATCCTTCACTACGTGATTGACTATAGCTCTGGTCCAAATTTCCAGCCGAGGCAGAAGTATGACCGAAACGCTGACCGTCATAGCGACTTAAATTGCTACTAACTTCTGCTGGCATAATAATGTAATAGCTAGCTAGGGCTAGCGGTAGAGACGGTAGACTAACTTCTTCAACAATTGCTCCTTGGGCTTTTAGTTTAGAAATAGCTGCGCGGACGCTGCTGGCAACCCCCTCTTCTACGCCTTCAGAAAAATATTCTTTGATAACGCCAATTTTTGCGCCTTTAAGCGTTTTTCCACTAATCCGATATCCCTTTTCATCTCGCTCAATAGTAGTTGAATCAAGCTCATCCCGAGCAGCAATCACGTCCAGGATGTAAGCCGCATCTTCTACTGTATTGGTGAGTGGGCCGACTACGTCTGTGCTGCTAGCCATGGCTATTACACCGCTTCTTGAGACTAAGCCGTAGGTTGGTTTGTAGCCAACAGCTCCCACGTAAGCCGCAGGTTGTCGGATTGAGCCCCCAGTGTCAGTTCCAAGCGCAAAAGGTACCATCTCCAAAATAACTGCTGCTGCAGAACCACCACTACTACCTCCGGATACCTTTGATATGTTGCGAGGATTTTTAGTAACCATGAAGTCGCTATTTTCCGTACTAGCACCGTGACCGAAGGCGTCAAGATTGGCTTTTGCAACGCAGATACCACCCTCAGCTTCAATTAACTCGATCGCCGTTGATTGATACGGAGCCCCAAATCCTTTTAAAATATTGCTGGCTGCGGTTGTCTCACCCCCAAAAGTAAGGATATTATCCTTGGCGATAAATGGTACGCCCAAAAGTTTACCTGACTTCTTCCCAGATTTGATTTGATCATCTATCTCTTTAGCTCTAGCTCTGGCTCGTTTTTCAGTGGTCGAGATGACGGCGTTAAACCCACTCTGTTTAGCAATAGTATCTAAGGAACGCTCGACCAGCTCCGTCGCGCTGGTCTGCCCAGTTCTTACTTGTTCAACTAAGTCAGTTAGGGAAGGCCACTTACTCATGTAAGTACCCTTTTTACTTTTATATGGCCTTTTTCTACCGATGGGATATTGCTCATAAGTTTGGCTAGCATTTCTGAGTAATCAACAACCTCATCACGGCGCATTACGTTTTTAAGCCCAGTAACTTGATATGTGGGTTTGATATCACCGACATCTGCTGAATTTAAAATCTCTACATAACCGAGAATAGCTTGGAGCTCAGGAACCAAATTGTCAATTTCGTCATCAGCAAGTTTTAATTTGGCTAATTTAGCCAATTTTAATACCTGCTCGCGAGTAATTTTTGCCATTTAACCTGAAGTATAGCACTCAAGAGGCTCAGATGCAGCACTTGATGTTTACTTAAGTTTATATGCTTATATCCAAGTATTTTCGTTCTAGGATTGTTCGACTGAATGTCGCCTGTGCCGACTTACCATGCGTGCAGCCACACCAATACCAATCAAGCCAACGCCAATCATGCCCATTTCATAAACATCAGCACCAGTGAACGGTAGGTTTGATTCATGCCCAACTTCTGTATGCATTGTTACGACTGGAGGTATTTCAATAACAGGAGAGGATGGAGTTGTCGGGGTTGGAGTACAGCCTACATAACAGGTCTCCTGCCCATTAACGGTGCTAGGGGGTGCCGAAGTTAAGATGTCATGATCTACGCCAGTATTTACATAGATATTACTACTTTCAATGCTCATATTAATCTCCTAATGTTATGATTGTCTCACCGACAGATCTGATCCACAAGCATATCCGATTCGGATTGAGATGGGCAAACGCATGGTTACTAAAGTTTAGATTTTATTTGTGCAATTAAATCTCTAAGTTCTGCGGCTTTTTCAAACTCCAGATTTGCTGCTGCAAGTTCCATTTGCCCGTTTAAGTCTTTTATCAAATGGCCGTATTCATCCTTTGGAATTTTCTTAAGGTCTAGCTTAGCCGTTTGTGCTTCTTCTGAAAGGGCAGCTCTCATACTCTTATCTATTCCTTTAGTTATCCCAGTTGGAATAATACTGTGTTCCTTATTGTGTGCCTCTTGGAGTTTACGTCGCCGATTTGTTTCGTCTATAGCTTTTTTCATGCTACCGGTTGTGGTGTCGGCATACATAATGACTCTCCCGTCAATGTGTCTAGCCGATCGTCCTATTGTCTGGATTAAAGCCTGTTCGCTACGCAAAAAACCTTCTTTATCGGCGTCCATTATAGCAACCAGGCTAACTTCCGGGAGATCAAGCCCCTCTCGCAGTAAGTTAATCCCAACCACTACGTCATAAATACCAAGCCTTAGGTCTCTTAAAATATCAGTACGCTCGAGTGTTTCAACATCTGAATGTAAATAGGTTACTTTTACGTTAATCTCAGCCAGATACTCAGTAAGATCTTCTGCCATCCGTTTAGTGAGAGTGGTCACTAGAACTCTTTGGTGTTTGCCGACTCTGTCTCTAATTTCTTTTATTAAATCATCTATTTGGTTGGTGGTGGGCCTTATGTCTATTATTGGGTCGAGTAGTCCGGTCGGTCTGATTAACTGTTCGACGGGTTTGGGACTGCGACTAAGCTCATAGCTAGCTGGAGTCGCCGATACGTATACGACATTGTTAACGTGCTTTTCGAATTCAAGGAAGGTTAGAGGACGATTATCAAGGGCGCTAGGTAGCCGGAAACCGTATTCGACCAGAGTTTCCTTTCTAGCCCTGTCGCCGTTATACATACCCCTTAGTTGAGGCATTGTCATATGAGACTCATCGATAAACATCAAGTAGTCATCTGGAAAGTAGTCAAGCAGCGTGGCAGGTTGCTCCCCAGGTTCGCGGTGTGTTAGGTACCTGCTATAGTTTTCAATACCTTTTACGAAACCCGTCTCGGTCATCATTTCAATATCAAATCTAGTCCGCTGCTCCAACCGTTGAGCCTCTAGAAGCTTACCTTCCCTCTTAAATTGGACAAGTCTTTGTTCTAATTCCGATTCAACTTTAGAAAGAGCACGTTTGAGGTTGTCTTGAGGAGTTACGTAATGGCTACCAGGAAAAACCTGAAGCTCATCGAGTTCATCTAAGATCTCTCCTGTTAAGGGGTCGATTTTAGTTATTCGATCAATCTCATCTCCGAAAAATTCTAGTCTATATGCTACTTCTTCGCTGGCCGGGAAAACATCAACGACATCACCTTTTACCCTGAATGTACTGCGGTGGAAATCTATGTCATTACGTTGATATTGAATATCCGATAAATGTCTAAGGAGCTTATCCCTTGTTCTTCGTTCGTTCTTTTTAACTTTTACAGATAGTTTTGAGTAATCCTCGACTGAACCAATTCCGTAAATACAACTGACGCTGGCAACAATGATCACATCTTTTCTAGTTAGCAAAGCATCCGTTGCAGCATGACGAAGTCGATCAATCTCTTCGTTTATATCACTGTCTTTTTCTATGTAAGTGTCGGTCCTGGGCATATAAGCTTCGGGTTGATAATAATCAAAGTAACTAACGAAATAATGCACTGCGTTGTCAGGGAAAAAACTCTTGAATTCACTGTAGAGTTGAGCGGCTAAGGTCTTATTGTGACTAAGAACCAGAGTTGGTTTTTGGACATGAGCAATTACCTGAGCCATGGTAAATGTTTTACCCGAGCCAGTAACACCGAGTAAAACCTGTTCTTTTTGCCCTTTGTCGAGGTTTTTATCCAGTGCTTCTATAGCCTTGGGTTGGTCGCCGCTTGGTTGGTAGCCTGATTTTAATTTAAACTTGCTCATCAGTACTGTTAATTTTAACAGGTACTGTTTTGTGAGAGATTTAAGTTAAAATAAAACTAGTTATGCCTAGTAGCAGTGAGATCAGCATATGTAAGAAAAAAACTCGTTTCAGTAGCGACGCTGCTGCACGGATGGCTCTAAATAAAGTTCGTCCTGGTTGGGGGATTAAAAAACCTTCCCGCGTTTACAAATGCCCAGTTTGCCGAGGCTGGCATTTAACTTCAAAGCCCAGGCGATAGTTTACATCAGTTGAATTAACCGGATCTAAAAGGTTTAGAATCTTTGTTATTTAAGAACCAGTATTCCTCATACTTTTCTATCTGCTCGTGAATATCCGCGTATTTTTCATCAAGTTTAGCAGTAACTAATTTAACCAGCTCGACCGGGTCACTGCTGTAGACAACCAAACTGTGTTTGGCTGGATCAAGTGTTTTTACTAGCTCTAAGATATGATCGGCGGCACCACCACTACCAGTTAGAACCCCGCAGAATTTCCCGTATTCCAGTGCCGAAGTAAATTCGTGTAAAGATCCAAACCTACCGCCGACTGTTATTACAGCATCGCTAGACTGCACCAAGTAGAGATCCCTGCCCGTATAGTGCATGCCAGTAAAGTTAATGAAATCATAACAGTCAAATGGCAGCCTATACTTGCGTAGGTGTTCTCTAAGCGAAACTGCTGGAGAAAATCCAATACTCATCCCTCCTGCATCGCTAGCACCCCTGGCTGCATAGTATGGCAAGCCAACGGTTGCTCCGGTAGTTAGGGTTTCACCAAGCTTCGCCACGGTTTCACCAAGCTTATATGCGAGTTGAGATGATTCCATGACCGTAGGGCCGTAAGCTGCGCCGGACACGCAAATTGAGTATGACAATCTTTTCCTGGAATTTTTTGGGTTTTGTTTGTCCATTTAAGCAAAAACCTCTTTTTCGGCAGGTGAATCAGCAGATTCTTCGCTGGCCAACCCCAGTTGAGCATCCAAATCCTCCTGAAGCGGTTTTTGTTCTAAGTATCGATCAAGCAATCTATACCATAGGGCCTGCTTTAAATATTCGGATGTTGAACTTTCAAGTTGAAGCCCATTTAGATTGTTGACGGCTACATCAATAAGGTTTAAGGATACCGTTTGATCGTCACCCGGCATGCCGAGACAATCGGTTTGGTGCCAAAAATGAAGAGCCGGTTCCATTTTAAACAAGCTTTCTTCAATGGATTCCAGGTCAAGATCTTCGGCTTGAAGATGTGGGCCTAATACTTCTGATAATTTTTCAGGCGTCTGTTTGATGAAATGTTCACGAATTAGTTTCCAGTGAATCGGTTGGCCGGCAACGGTAGCATGAGTTAGCGAATCATTAAGTAGAATTTCTGTTATTCGTTCACCAAAATCGGGCTGCACCTGTTGATACTTGAACAGACTACTATATAGACGAATTTCGTTCAGGCTATGTAGTACAAGCGGTAAAATAGCAAACGATACGCCCTTTGTCGAATTAAGCGGTAACGGAAGAATGACTACAGTACCTAGTTCTCTAAGTTCAATCACATTTTGTCGGTATTGATCCGCGTATTTTCCAGCGGCTTCTGCCCAACGCTTATTATTGAGATATTGAACTGAGATTTTCTGAACTTCAAAGTCAGAAGGTTTTAATTTCTTATATTTTTGGAGAAGCTTTTCTTGGTATTTAGACGATTCAACCAGGATAATGCCAGTGAATAATTCTTCAACCGATTCACGCTTCAGCATGGAAGCTATAGATCGATATTTAAGGTAACTAGCCAGTTGCTTGGGCGGCATTGTGCCAAGGAGCTTCCTGACAACAGAGTCCCTAAGCGTCCATACTGTTTTTCTACTGTACAAGCGAGCAGCCGTACCTTTAATACGATTCAACAGTTCTGGTATATCTGCCGAATCCGAGGCGTCAAGGTAATGATATAAGAATTTGTCGTGTAGCTGGGCTAGACTTAAAAGACCCTGATACAACTCTTCCTGGGTAGTATTAGCAGGATCAAGCCCCAGCTCAGAGATCTTGGTTTTAGACTTGGTAATCAGCTCGGACGTTAATTGAATATCGACATTGGGCTCACCGCTGGCAAGCTCAAGCCGCTCAATTATTGATTTTGTTAGTTTTTTTTCACCCGACACCAGCGTCGAGATAAAGCGAGACATATCTAAGCGTAAGCATAGCAAATTATGCCACTATTATCGACTAAGGATTTCTTGGCCACCTGTGTATTATGCGTTTTTAGAATAAGTTAATGATTTATAACAAAGATTCTAAGGCAGGTTTTACTTTGTCCGACTTAGTGCAAAAAACTACTTTTCAACAAACGTTAAGGCGTGACCTGGTCGTCCTGCTCTACCTGCTCGTCCGATACGGTGAATATAGTCTCCGTAAGATTGAGGCAGTGAGTAGTTGATAACGTGAGTTATATCGACCACATCTATACCTCTTGCAGCTACATCAGTAGCTACTAAAACATTGACCTGATTATCTCGAAATTTCTTGAGCGCTCGTTGGCGCTGAGATTGTGACTTACCACCGTGAATAGCGTCAGTAGCAAAACCACGGGCACCTAATTCTTTGGCCAGTCTTTCGACACTTCTATGGGTATCGTCAAAAACTAGTGTCTTCGCTACGTGGTCCTGAATAAGTAATTCGTGCAGTTTATCGATTTTTTCGTTGGTAGAGTTGTAAGTAACAATATTCTGCTCAACACTCTCACTGGTTACGGCGCCTTTGATCGTGATATGAACAGGATCGTTTGAAAAACCATTTATGATAGCTCTGACTCTTTCGTCTAATGTAGCTGAGAAATAGAAGAACTGACGGGTCGGGTTAGTTTTGCTTAGAATATTACGGATATCGTCTACGAAACCCATATCAAGCATTCGGTCGACCTCATCAAGAACGATGATATTGCATCGACCTAGGTTAAGTGAGCCTCGGTCGGAATGATCTTTAATTCTACCTGGGGTACCGATAATTATTCTTGGGTTGTCTCTTAAGTCTTTTAGTTGTGGACCCATAGCGACACCACCGATAAGTAGGGCTCCGTGAAGTCCACTATTTTTAGCAATCATCCTGCACTGCTCTTCAATTTGTTGAGCTAGTTCACGAGTTGGCGCCATAATCAAGGCATTTACGGATCTATCAGCAATTAATCTATTAAGAAGCGGAACCGCAAAAGCTGCTGTTTTACCCGTTCCGGTGTTAGCTATCCCTACTATGTCCTTGCCGAGTAGTCCAGCCGGGATCGTTTGATCCTGGATGGGTGATGGCTCGTCAAAGCCCATAGCCTTGAGGTTATTTTGTATAACCGGGTTGATGTCAAAGTCAGAAAATTTGTGAGTTGGAACGTATTTAGCGTCCGTTTCTTGTGTAGCCTTCTGAATGAAGCGAGCTGGGTCAATGTACTGTTTCTTAGGCATACGTCCGCCGCTGCGGGGACGATTTGGTCGTCTTGACGAATTATAGTTATTTCTTGGTTTGTATTGTGAATAAGGCATAAAAAATAAATCCTTGTTAGTTAGCAATTAATATCTCGATTGTCTGCAATGAACATCGAGTAAAATCGCTACTAGCCCGGATTCATTAAAACAATTATTATAAACTATAGCATATTCATTTCAAGAATACAAGTTAATATTCAACGAGAGTATACCTTTATGCCACGTAAAGGATTGCTGGGGTTAGTATTACAAAACATAGAACCTCGATGTTCTATAAAGTTGACATACTTAACAGATATAAATTACCTAAATTATTCTCCCTCTTTATATACATACGTATATGAGAATTTAAATAACCCTAAGCTTGGGAATATTTCCGCAGATTATTAACTTATGAATATGGAATGCGCATTCTCTATTTTTATATAAGTTTTTATCTGTAATTTGTGGTTTTAATTGTTACTATCTTATATATATTACATATAGAGAATCTAGGTCGATTATTAATTAGCTTATTCTTGTTGACTTAAGCGTTATATCTTCATAAACTGTAGTTATTCTTTAAAACATCAAAAAGGATTATATAAAAATATGAAACTCATTAAGTTAGATCAAAAGGGTGTTACCCACTATTTAGTGGCAGCTGTAGCTGTGCTAGCTATTGCAGCTGTAGGAACATACGTAATGACGCAAACACATGCAGCAACACCTTCAAGCGTAACGACAACAGCAAGTAATGCCCCGAACTATAAGCTTATAGGGACATTATCGGCCAAACAAATGGGTGGTCCTCCGCCAAATAAAATTACTATGTCTTTTTATGCCTGTATCGATAAAGTAAGTTCTAGTTCTTGGACTGAAAAGACCAAGGTCGTAATGTCTAACGTCAACTCTATTACAGACGCAGGTAATTACTACGCCGCTACGGCAGATAGTTGGCAGTGGCCAGTAAATAGAATACCTGCCAACGGTCAACCAAGAGAAACTAGTGGCGTTACCAGTGGTCATTGGACAAATAATAAATCAGCTGTCTTGCAAATGACACTTAACCCTAAAGTTAACAACTACCTAAACTTTCAGGGTGGTTCTGATGAGGTTAATCCATTAAGCGCTAACCCTCAAGCCGGCAATTTGCCTAGTTGTTAGACCCCAGTTTGTTACCTAGCTTTCTATATGTAACCTCAAACAAATATGTGGCTTAGAATTAAGTACGCAACGTTTAAGAGTGTTGGATACAAACACTAAACCACCACGAGGCATAACTTCCGTTTTTAATCGTGCCCCGATTTGAAGTAAAACCCGATAATAAAACCTAGAGGACTGCCGATAGCTAGTAAATAGTCTTTTGCACTATCTGTAGGCAACTTCTTAAACGTAGAAAGCAGTATGAGTAAAACTAAAATACCTAAGTAGCTACAAACAAAAACGTTTGCTATAAAACTTCTTGTACCCTCTTGTTTTTCCGCACGCTTTATTTGAGATTGGTCTATTTGACTCAGGTTTTCAATGGTTTTAGTCTTTTTAGCCATCTCAAAGGTTCTTAATATCTATAACGTACGTTGTCCCACTCTTTTTAAATAATAACTTTCCATCATCAGGTAATTCCAAAGCTTTCAGGCCTTTTTCAACTACTTTATCAAGATCTGACTCTGGAATATCCAGCTTATTTGCTACTTGTTTTAATTTAGCAAGAGCCCCGTTCTTGAAGTTCAGAGTATATTCGTCGTTAGAACTAGTATCCGTTGTAGTAGCATCATCCATAAGGCTCATTATATACTACACAAATGGGCAAAGATAAATTCCACAAACTTATTGAACTCGCCTCGCAACCACTTCCATCAAAGCAGGGAAAGCGGCGACGTGCCGATGATTATAGCGATACACAAACTCATTCACGTAAAGCTGTAAATACTTCGGTGAAACGGAGTGGTAAGTCCCGTCCAAAGACCTCTTAAGCTGTCCCCAAAAACCTTCAATAGTATTAGTATGAACTCCGGCCTTAACGTATTCATATTTAGAGTGATTAACAAACTCGTGAGTAAAGTCTCGTTTAACCCTACTGTAGATGCGACTATCGTCAGTATGTAAAGTTGAGCCAGGTTCTACGCTACTTTTAATAAATGGCAGAGTGTTTGTGGCATTAGCTTGTTTAGTAGCAAAGGCTTTAACTTGCCCAGTATCTTTTTGTTTTTCGACAATGCCAACCACTACTGATTTTTCACTAGGCCAATGTTCACGCTTTCGTTTGCCGCCTATATATGTCTCATCAGCCTCAATAATGCCTGTTAGCATTCCACCGTTCTCCTGCATCATAAGTCGTATTTGCTTGCATATACGCCAAGCGCACTTATATGTAACTCCTAAGTGTCTCTCGATCTCTTTAGCACTGACCCCATTCTTACCTACACTAAATAGGTAAATAGCATGAAACCACTTAGTAAGTGGTGTATCTGACTTATGGAAGATAGTATTAGCTAGTGGATATAATTCAAACGCACAATGAGGACATTTGTAGTATTTACGGGTCTTAATTCTATAGAACTTAGTAAATACTCCACAGTTAGGACAGTACTCTAAATGTCCATATCTACTTTGAAAGATATAGTCCAAGCAAGCATCATCATTAGGGAATTCTTTGTGTAGATTGTCTATGGTATAGCGAGGAACCCTCATACTAATAGTGTATTACAGATACTACGTGGCGTCAAGGGATAATTACGATATTCAAGGTCATGCTTAAAGCGGGCTGGCATGGTACCACTGCGGTGCTTTTTGTAGTAGCTGCTCTAGATCAAGTTCGTTAAGAAGACCTGCTTGCGCACCTACATGTTGGACTACATTCATAGAATTAATCGGTGCCCACTGAAGAGCTCCTTCAATCGTATTGCCTTTTATAAGCGCCGCAACAAATGTCGCCGCGAAAGCATCTCCCGCCCCAGTTCGCTCTACAGGAGGGCCGGGGTCTGGATACAGTGGCATTTTAAAGCGTTGGTTACCGTCACAGGCGTATGCGCCGTTAGGCCCATCAGTTATTACGACTATTCTTGGCCCTATTGCATGAAGTCTATTAAAAAGATCTCCGAGGTCATCATGATTACCACCCGATACTAGGGCCGCCTCTTCACGGTTTAGGATAAGAACTTCCGTTCGTTTATAAATTCGGCTCATTTTCTCTACTCCCGCGTCCATCTGGAATGTGCCTGGCTGAAAAGCTAGCTTGACATCCATGTGTTCCTCTAGCCAACTCGCAACTTGATCATGGAATTCACCTAGCGCATGCTCGCTAACAGAGCTGAAGTACATCCACCGGGGCATTTCATTTGGCCGGAGATGGGGCCAGTGATAATCGTAATCTTCATGCTTTATCAGAATCGTTCGTTCCACCTTATAGCGCAGAACATAATGATAGTTTGTTTTCTTATCCGGATTAATGGCCACAAAACGAGTATCGACCTGATTGTTGTGGAGCGCCTGGATTATCTCAGTACCTTCACGGTCACCACCCACGTTCGACACAAAAGAGGTTTTTACTCCGAGTCTTGCCAGACATACTGCAGCGTTTGATGCATTACCAACCCCTTCAATTACCTCGACGCTTTCGAAGGGAACTTTAGTGCCGAACGGAACCGACAACCACTGTCCGGAATTGTTCTGGTAAGTGTAGGCCTTATCGTCAAAGAGCTTAATGAAGGCGTCAGTTACCACGTCTCCCACACTTACTACGTCAAACTTATAATTGTTCCCGCCATCCATTTAATTGTTACCAGAGCCTTAACTTTAGCATTTTAACATCATGGTTGAGCTTTACCAGCCGAATTAAACATATCTATTTTTGATTCAACCACGACTTGAACTGCTTCAATAACCTTATCCATTAACTTAACGACCGCGTATTCCTCCGGATTATCCCGGAGTGCTTGTTCTAGTGTTTGCCGGTAAGCCACCCGCATATCAGTGTTGATATTAATTTTAGTGACACCTATTTCAACAGCTCCGGTGAAATAGTGTCCAGGAGTACCACTGCCACCGTGTAATGATATGTTGCAGGCAATCGCCTCACGGATCCGTTTTAGTAAATCTAGATCAAGAACTTTTGGTACTGGGTATTTGCCATGTAGATTACCTATGGCAGCGGCAAACGTGTCTACACCTGTACTAGTCACAAAATGAGCGGCGCCTTCCGGTGTAGTAAAGGTTTTTTTAATCTCCTCGTAGTTAATGTCCTCTGAGTGTAGATTGGAACTACCGCCAAAGTAGTGTGGCTCGCTCTCAACTAGCGAACCAGTAAATTTAGCATATTCGACTATTTCTTTTGTTCTGGCAATAATTTCGTCTTCTGTGGCTTCGTGGTTAGATTGACTTATATCGATGTGTATAAATTCGAAACCAGCATCGATTCCGGCTTTGGCAGCTTCGACCGACGGCGAGTGATCGAGATTTATATAAACTTCAATCCCATACTCAATCCTGTAGTCATCAACCATGTCTCTAATATTGTCTAGTCCAATACTGTCAACTTCACCCTGGCTGACCTCAACTAACACGGGCGCCTGTTTAGCCTTAGCAGCACGAGCAACTGCTTTCATCGTATCTTGATCGTCAACGTTGAAAGCTCCAAAAGCAAAATGCTGCTCCCTAGCCCGCTGCATTGCTGACCTGGCTTTTTGGCAATTGTATCTAATTTGTTTGAGTGATAGTGACATAGTTTTAATAGAGATTATATAAGCTTAAGCATAAATAGCCCAGAAGAAGAGGTTAATGAACCTTCTTGCCAGCATGTAAGATGGTAGCTGCCTCTGCTATCCGTTTACCGTCTAGGCCAAAGTGGACTATCAACTCTTCCGGTTTACCTGATTCACCAAATCGATCTCTCATACCTATTCGATACATTTTAGTTGGTAGTTCTTCGCCTAGTAGCTCAGCAACCGCACCACCAAGCCCACCAATGATTTGAGCCTCTTCAACGGTTATAACTAACTTGGTTTTGGCAGCACTTAAAAGAATTGTCTCGTTGTCGAGAGGTTTAATAGTTGGCACGTTTATTACCTCAGCGCTAATATTACGTTTTGCTAGAATTTCGGCTGCCACTAATGCCTGATAAGTCATAGTCCCTGTCGCAATAATGGTGATGTCATCGCCCTCTCGAAAAACGTAGCTTTTGCCTATTTCAAAAGGCGTATCTTTGGTAGTTATAATAGGGGTGGCTTCACGAGCCAGTCTCATATAATTGGGCTTTTTATTGTGAGCCATGGCAATAGTTGCCCTCTCAGCTTCTAATGAATCACACGGCGCAATTACCACCATATTCGGCAAAGCCCTCATTAGGGCTATGTCCTCTAGCATTTGGTGAGTTGCTCCGTCAGGGCCAACACTTACGCCGGCATGTGATCCAATAATTTTTACTGGACGATCGTTTAAGCTAATCGTAGTTCTAATTTGCTCCCAGTTACGACCCGGGCTAAAGGCTGCGTAGCTACTGACGAACGGGATCTTACCCATTGCCGCAAGCCCAGAACCAACCGTTACTAAATTCTGCTCCGCCACGCCAATTTCAATAAATCGATCAGGAAAGGCTTCTTTAAATAAGTTCATAGCCGTTGAATCCGTCAAATCAGCACAAGCTGCCACGACGTTATCGAGGGACTTCCCAGCAGTAACTAAGCCTCTACCAAAACCCTTTCTGATAGCTTCCGGTTCTTTTTTACTTGGGTTGGCTGCTAGATGTAGATCAATCATCGGCTTCGCTCTTAATCTTGCCCCCTAGAGTTCTAAGCTCCTTCAAGGCAACTTTAGCTTGCTCACGATCTGGCGGAGAGCCGTGCCAGTGAAAATCGTACTCCATGAAATCAATGCCTTTACCGGGAACGGTGTGAGCAAGGATAACCACGGGTTTATCTTCAATCGTTTTAGCATAGTTACAAGCATCGATAACTTCTTCTATGTTGTTCCCGTCTATCTCTTTAACGTGCCAACCAAATGCTTCAAATTTAGCGTGTAAATCTTCAAGTGGCATCACCTGCTCGGTTGGCCCATCAATCTGAATATTATTTCGGTCGACAATAGCAATAAGATTAGCTAACTTGTACTTACCTGCCAGCATAGCAGCCTCCCAGACATTACCTTCGTCTAGCTCACCATCACCCATGCACACATATACAAAACGATTTTTAACACCATCCATCCTAAGTGCTAATGCCACACCACAAGCTTGGCTGAGCCCCGAACCAAGTGGTCCAGAAGTTGATTCGAGACCTGGTAGTCTCAATCTCTCTGGGTGGCCCTGTAGCCTCGTACCCAGTTTCCGGAGGGTCATTAACTCATCTTTATCAAAGTATCCGGCCTCAGCCATTGTGGCATAGCGTACTGGCACAATATGTCCATTACTTAGAAGCAGAATATCTCGACCGGACCAATCAGGGTCACTTGGTCTGTGATTTAAGACCTCAAAATATAGCGCCGTGAAAACATCCGCCATTCCAAGTGGCCCCGCACTATGGCCACTCCCAGCTTCAGTAAGCATTCGAATAATATTTTCCCTTATGGAATTAGCTTTTAGCTCCAACTCCACTAGCGAATGTTTACTAATCATAGTCCCGCCCCAACTTTCTGACTAAGTTTAGCATAAGCTTGAGCAGGTTCTTTAGAGTGTTGGATAAACCCACCTACGTTAAAAACATCTACACCAGCATTTGCCATCTCTTCAATATTTTTGTCATTAATACCCCCGTCCCATCCGATTTCGATGTCTGGCTCGACCTCTCTGATACTTCTAACCTTCCGGAGCTGTGACATATCAGCTACCCCACCAAAATAGCCAAGATGACCAGCAAATACCAATACATGATCAATTTCCCTATACATTTGACTTATAAAGTCGGGTGGGGTTATCGGAAGTAGTGCTACGCCAAATTTAATCCCAGCTGAGTGTAATTCCTGAGCCATACGCATATGGTTACCATCAGCTTCTGCATGAACAATAACCAGTTTCGGTTTAAGTCGAATAGCTTCGTCTAAATAATTTTCTGGTTCACTGCACATTAGGTGCAAATCTGCTCTAAGGTGATCTGGCCACCAAATTTTTTTAATATCGACTAATCTAGAAGGCGCAAACCTCTCGTCTGATAAGTCTATGTGTATTCGTTTGGCGACATTCTCTATCCGTTCCATCTGCGTACGGTAAAGATGTTCGTTCATCGCCGTAATCGAAGGACAAATAACAGCCATGCAGTGCCTTTTTAGGTGAGGTTATCTATTTCATTAAGACGTCTGATATAACGTGGCGCACCTGAAAATTCAGTAGTTAGAAAAGTATCAACAAGCGACATGGTCTTCTCTTCGCCCAGCTCATCAACCGGCAGACAAAGAACGTTGGCATTATCATCGTTTCTGGAGGCTCTAATAGCATCTTTGCTCCAACCTAGGCTAGCTCTAATTCCCTGGTAGCGATTGGCAGCCATGCACATCCCCTGACCGCTGCCACAGAGCAAGATACCTCTGGGATCAGCGTCATCGCTAGCTAATATCTGGTTAACAACTCTGCTCGCAAAAACTGGAAAATCATCGTTTGGGTCAAGTTTTTTATCACCTTCATCAACCACTTGGTAACCGTGCTTAGCCAGATGTGCCAGTAATTTCTCTTTCAGGTGGTAGCCATGGTGATCGGTACCAACATAAACCTTCATGCCGATGGTGCATCAGCCACGTTGTGATCTGGGGTTGTCTCGGCTGAGTTGCTATGCTCCTCTGGGTTAGTGCCTATTTGTGGCTCAATAATTGGTTCAGGAGGGGTTGGCGCGGGAAGCGTGGCTTCCGCGCTTGGCGTGGGGAGGGGTTGATTACTATTTCCGTCGTCGGTAACCACAATACTCTTTGTTTCAGGCTGGACTGCTGGTTGAGCTGGGCTGTCCGAACCCTTATTTAGAAATTTACCGATATCTGCCACCACTTCAACAAGTCGATTGGAATAACCCCATTCATTGTCATACCAAGCTACTACTTTTAGCATGGTGTCAGCAATTACATTCGTTAGGTTCAAGTCGACTATTGCCGAGTGACTATTACCAATAAAATCACTACTAACAAGTTCTTCCTCAGTTACGGTTAAAATACCCTGATAATATGGCTCAGCAGCAGCTTTTTTGAATGCTTCGTTAACTTCCTCAACTGTCACCGGTCTTTTTGTGATAATAACGAAGTCGGCAAGACTTACAACAGGGGTAGGAACGCGAACCTCAAAACCGCCAAAGACACCTTTGAGCGCAGGCAATGCCTTAGCCGCAGCTATGCTAGCTCCGGTGGTAGTCGGTACGATATTCTCGGCCGCTGAACGACCATCACGTAGAGCTTTTCCGCCAGGAGCATCCTGCAGCTTCTGGCTCGCTGTGTAGCTGTGGATGGTGGTCATCATTAGTTTTTCGATACCGAATGCGTTTTCAATTACTCCAGCTACTGGAGCGATGGCATTCGTCGTACAGGAGGCGTTACTGACTATCTCGCCTGCCCCTTCTAATTTATCGTCGTTAACACCTAAAACTATTGTTTGCGCAGAGTCGGCGTTATCGCCTTTTGATGGAGCACTAATAACTACTTTTTTTGCGCCAGCTGTGATGTGAGCCTTGGCTTTATCCGGATCAACAAAAAACCCAGTCGATTCGATAACTACATCTATGTTGTTATCTTTCCAGGGGAGCGCAGTCGGCTCTTTCTCTGCCGTAACTAGGACGTGTTTGCCGTCGACGGTTAGGCCAGTTTCGTCATAACCTACTTCGTGGTCATAGGTGCCGTAGTTTGAGTCGTGCTTAAGTAGATATGCTAGTGTTTTCGTGTCTGTTAAGTCATTAATTGCAACTATTTCTAAGTCTTGCCTTTCAAACGCAACCTTAAAAGCGTTTCTGCCAATCCTGCCGAATCCGTTAATTGCTACCCTAGTTGTCATGAAGATACCCCTAAACAGTTTATTTTTCTAAAAAAGCTTATAGCTTAATTGTAGATAAGCTAGAGCGTCTTATCAAGGGCTTCAGATTTGAAAGTTAGTTTTAAGAGCCTGGGTTAAGCCTATTATCCAGATGAGACATAGAAGAAGGCTCAAGTACGGGAACATCAAGGTCGTGTCGTTCTTCAATAGCATCAATGTGGCTCTGAAGGGTTCGATCATACAGTTCTTTGGCTTCTTCGGTTCCGAGAACCTCATCCCGGTCAAGTTCACCTGACTCAAACATATCTCTAGCCATTATGAGCAACGTCCCATCATTTGTATCCGGTACTGCGTCCTTATCTAAGATTCTATGTGCCTCATGTGAAGCCCGAGAAGTAAGTATCATCTGTAGCTGCTCAGCAACCTGCGCAGGTGTCAAAACGGCTTCTGAATCAGTTGGTGCTGTTTCTTGTGAGTCCTCTAAATGTGGTGATCGTTCCATTAATTAAACCTTGGGTTGATTTTTCTACTCTTGAAATAAAAAAAGCTTCTTTAATAAATCGTGGGGTGCCCGGCTATTAAAAAAGTTTTTGTGTAAATATAACTGTAAACGTTTTTGCTTATTGTGTCAAGGTGGAGTTATGCTTTGTGAACTTCAGCCTCTATAACGCTTAGAACAGTCTTTAATTACTGCCCAGGCATCGTCAGCGTCACCCCAGCCATTAACCTTAGTCGTGCCTGGTTGTTTTAAGTCTTTGTAGTGATTGAAGTGGTGTTCTACCTGTTTTTTCCATGTATCAGGTAGATCGGAAAGGTTATTTACAACGGGACCTGCGTTTCTGTCGTCTTCTGGCACACAGACAATTTTGTGATCGGCGTCGCCACCATCCGTAAAATCAAGGAGAGCAACTACTTTTGCTTTTACCACTAAACCTGTTGGTAGGGGCTCGTCGGTAATTATTAACGAATCGAGTGCATCTCCGTCTTCATCAGTCGTCTTGGGTATAAAGCCGTAATTAACTGGTTTCGCAAAAATACCTGGTTCAACTCTATCGAGAACAAAAGTCTTTTTATCTCGATCAAACTCTACTTTCAGGGTCGAATTCTTTGGGATCTCGCAGACCGTATAGATAAAATTGCCTTCTTCGCCATAATCGTAAGCTGTGTCGTAATCTAACATTTTTTCTCCTGATTAACTGATTAGGGGTTCACAAATATTGTACACTATGAAGTATTCACACTTATGAGAATAATTAGTCACCGAGGAGCAATGGGGTTAGCCCCAGAGAACAGCCTAGAGAGCATAAAGGTAGCCAGAGGCCTTAGAGTTGATGGTATCGAGGTCGATGTTCGCTTAACTAAAGACAGCAAATTAGCTGTTTTTCATGATGCGACTCTAAAACGTCTAGCCGACAAAACAGATAAGATTTCGCTCAGGACTATGTCTGAGCTGCAAAAAATCAAGCTCAGCAGCGGCAGCTACATCCCCAGTCTATCCGAAGTTATCCAAGCAGCCGGAGACACAACGCTGCTAATAGAAGGTAAGGCCAAGGGCTGGGCTAGACCTCTGGCTAATACCCTACGTAGACAAGCAGAGAGAGCTAGATTTGAAGTTTTGTCTTTTGATCATGATGAGCTACTTAGTTTTCATAAACTTTGCCCGGACGTTCAGACTTACGGACTTGCTACTTTTAATCTAAGATCAACGCTCAAAAATGCTAGGAAAAATGGTTTTAATGGTATAGATGTGTACTTTGTTTTCTTGCCATTTACTTACACCGTTGCACGCAAAAAAGGGTTGAAGGTTATAGCTTTCGGCATTAATTCAAGGTGGCTAGCTGGACTAATCAGTTATTTCTTCCCTGAAGTAGAGATAACAACTAACGCCCCCCACAAACTTTTAAAATTGGTTAAAACTCTCAGCAGTTAAGGTAAAGATGAAGGCCAAACTAGCAAAAATTAATGATCTTAACGATCAAATAAAGACATTCTGGTTCGAACCCGAGCAAAAACTTCCTTTCATAGCGGGCCAATATATCGAAATTTACCTCCCTCACAATAAGTCTGACGACAGAGGAGAAAAACATTGGTTCAGCCTTTCTTCCTCGCCGACAGATCCACTGCTGAGCATCACTACAAGATTCTCTAAACCATCAAGCACCTTTAAGACCAAACTTCTAACTTTAAAAAAAGGCGACTCTTTCACGATCTCACAGGCCATGGGAGATTTCGTCTTGCCAAAAGACAAATTACGCCCGCTCGTATTCGTGGCTGGCGGCATAGGTATAACACCGATTCACAGCGTGATTAAATGGCTATCTGGCACCCGCGAAAAACGTTCTATTAAGCTTATTTGGGTAGTTAGCCAAGCAAATGACCTAGTATTCGACTCAATGTTTAAAAAGGCAGCTATTGATTTTATGCCAATGGTTAGCAAGCCCCTACCTGACTGGAGAGGTGAGACAGGCTTAATTACACCTGAGCGAATAGTGGCTTTGGCAGGAAAGGACAGCAAGAACGGCTTGATTTACTTATCAGGTCCCGAGCCGATGATAGAGAGTTTATACAGTGGTCTCGGCAAACTCATAGACAGAGACAATCTATTAACCGACTACTTCCCTGGTTATACGAATTATTAGGCTTGACCGGCCGTAGCTTTAACTTCAGCCGAAGTTTTCTGTTTCAGTTCCGGATACTGGCGCTTGTGCTCTTCTAGAAATTCTCGAATTTTCATGGCAGCTTTAGCACCTTCACCGACAGCACTGGCTATCTGCATTGTTGCATCTTCCCTAACGTCACCTGCCACAAATACACCAGCTATGTTGGTCTCAAGCTCATCATTAGACTTGACCATTCCAACTTCATTAAGCTCAACTCCAGAGCCAACCAAAAATTCAGTGTTGGGTTTCAGGCCAACAAATACAAATACCCCGTCTGTTGGAAACTCAACTTTCTTACCAGTTATTTTATCTGTGCCAATAGCTTTCGTAACTTTTGAATTCTCACCAACAATTTCATCAGTCGTGGTATTGAAGTGAATTTTTATTTTTGGGTTGTCTTGAACCTCTTTAACCAACACCTCAGAAGCTTTAAGATGGTCACCCCTGACTAACATATCGATAGAACTCGCAAAACGAGTCAGGAAGAGTGATTCTTGAGTAGCCGAGTTGCCTCCGCCTACCACAACTAGCTTCTTATCTCTATAAAAGGCCCCGTCGCAGGTAGCACAGTAGTGGACACCACGGGCGTAATAATCTTGTTCGCCCGGTACACCAACTCTTTTGTAATCACTGCCTGTGGCAATTAGAACTGTTTTGGCTAGAATATCCCCGTCGGTAGTTGTCAGTCGCTTAAGTGCACCTTCGTCTTTTAGGGCGCTAACCTCACCCAAGCGAATATCTGCTCCGAAGCGTTCAGCATGAAGTCTCATGTCTTCAGACAGATCAAGGCCTGTCACACCCTTCGGGAACCCTGGATAATTATCGATTAGGTCCGTTATAGCAGCTAGGCCGCCTATAGCTCCCTTTTCATATAAAACAGTGTCTATATCCTCTCTAGTGGTATAGATAGCGGCTGATAGAGACGCTGGCCCAGCGCCAATAATTACAAGGTCGTGCTGTTGCATTTATTCAATAATAACAGTTGGAAACGTTTTAGATCAAAGCTGGAGCTAGTTTCGCCAAATTATAGCCAACTACTATTTCTCTGCTGTCATCGTGTTTAGTTACAACTGTTACGGGAACTGCTAACTGACCGCTTAGCTCGTATGCTTGGCTCTGAAGTTCGGGCTTTTCGTCTAGGTTAACTTCGTCATATGAAACCCCTTTGACTCTCAGAAACTTCTTGACCATAACGCAGTAAGCGCAAGTGTTAGTAGTAAATATAGTAATGTTTTTGACCATTTGGTGGCTCCTTTTATTGATATTTTATTTCTTTTTTTAAAAAACTAGTGTTTTAAGTATATGTGGTGTCTTAACGTTTTGCAATACCACTAGATGTTGTGGTTTTTGCTGGTTTTTACTACTGTTGGGCCACGACAGTGACATCAAATACCAGGGGTGCGTTGGCCGGAATCTCAGAGCCAGAAGGGGGAGTGGCCCCATATGCCTCGTTGGCAGGTATGAGCAGCCTTCTTGTTCCACCGACCCTCATACCAGGGATACCCTTCTGCCAACCCGTAATTACCGAGTTAAGCGAGACGCTGATCGGACTAGGCCCACTATCTGAACTAGCCTGGAAAATAGTACCGGTTGAAGCAACTGCCCCTGTGTAGAGTACCTCCAAAGTAGCTCCAGCCTTAACTACAGCTCCGGTTCCCGCTTTCGTATCATCGATCTGTAGTTGAGAAACATTAGACACTGGGGTAAAACCGGCAAGCTGTGTCCCGGCGAGCTTGGTTTTTGTGCCGGAACTTGAAGCCGGAGTCGCTGGTTTCGAGGAACTAGAGCTGCTGCTAGAAGGGGTGGTCTTGCTATTGGAAACTGCCTGCCAGATCACGACTGCACTAGTAGCTACTGCGGTTCCTAGAAACAGAACTGCCATTGAAAGTGTAAAAACTCTGTGTGAAATCTTCGTCGTCGACATTTGTTAAGACATTATAAGGGACCGTGTGGCAAAATAGCCAATTCTTTTGGGGTTTTAATTCAGCTCCGCTTTGAGTTTCTTCTTTGCGCTACCTGCTAGTTTCAATACTACTTCGTTTGCTTCATCAGAAGACAATGTTTTTTTATAAGAATTTAGTTTCAGGCGGAAGGTGAAGCTCTTGAATTTTTTGTTTTGCTGGTCTTGGTATATATCTATGCAGTCGATCTTATATAGCGTCTCCGTCCCCAATACTCCATCAAGTTCACTAACCAGTAGGGCCCTCAAGTCTGAATAGATTAGACCAGCCTCAACCCGAAAAGTCATATCCCTTTCAATTGAAGGAAATTGCGATAGTTTATGGTAAACATTCCCGCTCGTTAAGCCGTTTAAGGCATCGAGGTAGAGTTCAAACATTGATGTGTACTTCGGTAGTTTAAGTTTCTGTCTAATTGATTGTTTAGGCTCGCCAACTATACCTAAGTTGGTTTTACCCGACCAGATATTTGCACTCCTACCTATTTCAAACAGTCGCGACAGTTCAGAATCACCGCTAACCGATAATTCTAGTGGCTTCAGCTCAAAAGGAACGCCCAAATAATCAAAAATGTAGTTCAGATAATTTAAGGCCTGGTAGTAAGGCGCTCCAAAAAGTGTCTTACCTGACAGTTTGTCATCAGCCGCAAAAACTAGTGCTAGCCGTTGACTCTCTTCTGGTAAGTTTGGCTCCTTACTGTCCATTAGTTTTTTTTGATGGACAGGATTCATCTCAAAAACCACAAATTCATCGTGGCCAGTCTTAATATTGGGATGAATCTTTTCAAGCAAACTTGGCAGCAAACTTAATCGGTAAAATTGCAGCTCGGGGCTTATAGCATTCTGAATTTGGTAAGCCTTTGACTGGTCTTGCCCAACTGCACTTAGTAAATTGCCGTGAACAAAACTGTAGGTTAACAGTTCGTTGGCACCTGCGCCCGATAACACGTCTCTAATTTTCTTTTTGGTCTCAAACATAAGCTCGGACACAGCCGGTTCTATAACCCTTTTGGGCAAATCTATAGACAAGTTCTGGTAGCCATATAACCTGCCTATTTCCTCAACAATGTCTTCCGGTATTTCAATGTCCGTTCTCCAGAAAGGTGCTTGAACTCGAATCAAGCCATTGGTTTGGGCTACGTTGAATTCAACATCTCCCAGTAGTTCAATCATAGTTTGGCTACTCAAGCTGCTGCCCAGACGATTGTTGATAAAATCTGCCTTAACTTCAATTTTTGGGTTAGGTTTTAATTTTTCATGTACATCTACCGGAGACTGGGCTTCGCCACCGGCTGCGCCAACCAAAGACTGCGTAGCATTGGCGAGAACATTGTCGGTTTGCGCTGGTGGGATTCCTTTAGTAAAGCGAGTTACAGCGTCAGAGAAAACGCCGAGTGACATAGCCGTCCGACGGATAACATTCATATCAAAAACGGCGCACTCTAAAATAATGTTCCTTGTGCTGTCGCTTATCTCAGTTTCGCTACCTCCCATTACTCCGCCCAATCCAATCAGCTTGGTTTTTGAAGCTATGCCAATTGTGTTGCTTGTTGGACTTACTTGTTTACCATTTATTAGATTCAGTGTCTCGCCTTTTTTAGGGTGACGAACCACTAGTGTAGCCTGGGAGGGGGTTTTATCAAGCTTGGACAACTTGTCGTAGTCATAGGCGTGGAAAGGCTGGCCGGTTAAGATCATGGCGTAGTTAGTCTGATCAACCACGTTATTAATTGGTTTTAGCCCTAACCTCGTTAAATAAGTTTGTAGTTTTAGATCTGAGGGCCCTACGCTCACACCTGAGATAACCTGAGCCATAAACCGTGGTACTAGCTTTGGCAGCTCATTTTTAACTTCAAGTTTAGAAAACGAGCTGGCCTCTAGAGCCTTTAGCAGATTTAGGTACCAATTAGGGGAGGTAAAGGATTGGTGTGTAATGCCAGCTATTTCTCTGGCTAGACCTAAATGACCAAAAAGGTCAGGTCGATGGGTTAACATCTTATTTTCTATCTCGATAATTGTGTCATTAAGTTCATATAGAACTTCAAAGCTCTGGCCTGGTCTAGATGGTAGGTCTACTACTAAAATACCTCTGTGATCATCACTGATGCCAAGCTCTTTGGCACTAGCCAGCATCCCATTACTGGCCACTCCTCTAATCTCGAGCGCTGATAATTTTTGTGGCTCTTTGTCGAAAGTGATCGGGACAATGGATCCAGGTGGCAGCCAAACTACCATTAGCCCAGCCTTAACATTTGGCGCGCCGCAGACTACTTGGATGTAGCCACCTTCTACTCTTTTGACCTCCTTATTTTTACCACCGTCATCAACTAAGCAGACTTTCAAGCGATCAGCATTAGGATGGGGTTTACACTCAATAACTTTAACGATGGATGCGCCCCTATATCTATCAGATAATTCTTCAACAGATTCAACCGCGCCAATTTGCATTCCAATCGCGTCAACCAGAGCACTAGTTGATAAATTGATGTCCGCAAACTTTTTGATTAAATTAACGCTTAACTTCATTTGAACTGCCTCAAGAACTCAAGGTTACCTGACTCAAAGTACCTTATGTCATCTATGTCGTATTTCATCATCACAAGACGTTCTAGACCAAGACCGCCAGCGAAACCACTATACATATTTGGGTCTACGCCACCCATTTTAAGAACATTGGGGTGTATCATGCCCATCCCCAACAGCTCTATCCAGCCAGAGTAACTACAGACATTGCAGCCTTTCTTCTGGCAAAAAGGACAGCTTAACGACATCTCAAAACTCGGTTCAGTGAAAGGAAAATAAAACGGCTGCATTTTAACTTCTACTGGTTGCTCGTAATATGTCTCCAGAAAGGTTTTAAACGTTGCTATTAAATTTCCGGCATTTATGTTTTTGTCTATACAAGTTATCTCAACTTGATAGAACGTGTGATCATGCCTTGCGTCAACGTCCTCGTTACGGAATGATCGACCAGCATAAACTACACTTATTGGCTCACCTCTCTCGAGATTGCTTCGGAAATTTACTAAGTTACGGTTTTGCATAATACTGACGTGGGCCGGAGCAACCAAACCCTCTTTCGTAGTAAACGTATCGTAATCATCCCTGGCTGGGTGCCCTTCTGGGAAATTAAGGCTGCCGAACATATGGAAGTCGTCATCAATTTGTCGTGACTCTACTGAGGTGAAGCCCATACGACTAAAAATATCTAGAATCAGGTCTAACTCTTTCATGAGCGGGTGCTCGGAACCAAGATAAGAGTCTAGCAGCCTTGGCTGAGTATTCGGTTTAAGGTTTACGTCAAAAGGAGCGGTGACATCAATAGGTTTAATTTTTTCACTTGATGCGGCATTCGAATTAACAAGCTCAGTTAGCTCTTTTTTAAGATCGTTGAGCTCTTTGCCAAACTTAGCTTTTTGGTCGTTTGGGAGTGTCGGTAATTTGGCATATAAGGCCCTGAGTTCTGGTGCCTTTAGCACGTTGGTGCTACCACCTGAACTCTTAAATCTTTTAGATAGTAACTGCGCCACTTCTTCGATGGCGCTTACCTGATACTTCGACATTATTAGCAGTATATCATCAGATAATTCAAACTGTCGGACTAAAAATAAGCATAAATATTAAAAGCCTAAGAACCGCCGCTATAGTAAACTTAAGTAAGAATGGATAAGCACTCTGATCTTATTAACGCAGCACGCGAAGTTCTTGATATAAATGATTTGGGCTCTTATACCGTGCCTTCCAGGGAGCTCTACCCACACCAGTGGCTCTGGGACAGCTGTTTCATAGCTATTGGACTAGCTAACTACGACACCGACAGAGCCAAAACTGAAATACTAAGTTTAATAAACGGGCAGTGGAGCAATGGCATGTTACCAAACGTTATTTTTGCCAAGTCCAGTGATCACTCGAAGGATGCTGATATATGGAAGAGTTGGTTAAGCCCTTTCTCGCCCGATCACCTATCAACTAGCGGTATCACGCAACCACCAATGCTTGCAGAAGCCATTGTCCGAATCGGGCAGAAGCTGTCTATTGCCGAACGGCGAAGTTGGTATCGAACGGTCTTTAAACCACTACTCGCCTATCACAGTTGGTTATATAACGAACGTGACCCTCACCAAGAAGGCTTAGTCCTCCTCGTCCACCCATGGGAATGTGGCTTAGACAATACCCCACCGTGGATGAGCGAACTGCATAGCCATCTTATGCCTTGGTGGATCAGGTTGATCGAAAAACTCCGACTCGATTGGGTAATTAACCTACTCAGGCGGGATACAAGGCATGTGTCGGTTGAGCAAAGACCATCGGCAATTGAAGCCTTAACTCTTTTTTCGGTTCAGAAAAGATTGATGCGAAAAGCCTACAATGTCGACAAAATTCTCACCCATTCCTTGTTTGCTATAGAAGATCTGACTTTTAACTCAATCCTTATTCGAGCAAATGAGCATTTATTAGATATCGCTAAAACCATCAAAGAAGAAGTACCTAAAGAGCTAATCCAACAGATGGAGAAAACCGAATCTGCATTGGAGCAGCTCTGGGATCCCTACACCAATCAGTACTACTCGCGTAATTTCGTTACCCACGATCTAATTAAAGAACCCTCTATCGCAGCCATGATGCCACTTTATGCTGGTGTTATATCTAAAGACAAAGCAGATAAAATAACTCAAATGCTCGAGAACAAAAGATTGTTTGGCCCCGCCTATCCCGTTCCCTCCGCACCAATTAACTCGCCCTGGTTTAGGGCCACTGGTTATTGGCAAGGCCCTACCTGGATGAATACTAATTGGTTAATTATTGATGGTCTGCACCGCATGGGTTATACCTCGCACGCCGACGCTTTGTCCGAGGTTTCAGTTGAGCTTGTGAATCGTTCTGGCTTCTACGAATATTATGATCCAACGACCGGTGACCCAGCCGGAATAGATAATTTTTCCTGGACTGCCGCCGTTACGGTCGACTTGTTATCTAAGAAATGACTTAGCTGGCTTCTTCGTCTTCTGGACGATCAAGCAGCAGTGGCTCGACCTTAACTGATTCCCCGGTTATCTTAATGACGTCTTTGTCTACTTTTTTTAACTCTTGGTGAGCGCGGTTGTAATGGCCGACCGTGGCTCCAAGTGATGACCCCATTCGCTGCATTAGCTGTTCATGTCCAGATAAATGTTTCGCGAGTTCACCAACTCGAATTGAGATTTCCTTAGCCTGTTCCTCTATTTGAAGTGACCTCAGCCCCTGCATTACGGTTTGCAAGTAAGCCATAAAACTAGTTGGGCTAACTATGATTACCTTTTTATCTCTAAAGGCATACTCTATTAGATCTCGAGCGTTGGTCCCGGTTCTGCCAACTTTAGTGATTAAGAGCTCGTAGTAAATAGCCTCACTTGGTATAAACATAAAAGCAAAGTCCATGGTACCCTCCCTGGGTCTAATGTACTTGGCAGTTTCGTCAATCCGGTTCTTTAGATCGGACTTGAATAACCTAGTCAGCTTTTCCTTTTCGACGGGATCCTCTTCTTCAACCAGCCGATTATAGTTTTCTAAAGAATATTTTGAGTCAATTGGTAATAGCTTACCTTTGTCTAAAATTATTACTGCGTCAACTAAGTCTCCACCCTTAAATTTATACTGCATCTGATATCTATCAGGAGGCAGCGTATTTTTCATCACACTCTCTAAATAATACTCACCCAGCACCCCCCTTTGCTTAGGATTTTGAAGTACGTTTTGTAGAGTCTTTAGCTCGGCCGCTACATCAACAACCCGTTTATTGGTTTCATCCAATTTAGTAAGTTTTTCAGTTACCTCCGTAATAAGCTTAGAACTAGCACTAAATTGCTTAACCATTGAGTCACGCATCATTGTTTGGTTCTTATCCAAACGATCAGTAATTTGGTTTTGCAGACCCTCCTTTAGCTGGTTAACGCTTGAGTTAAGCTCTTTCAGATCTTCTTTAATGAGCACAGTGCTTGATGAACCACTGTCTCGCCGATTCAACATCAATAACAGAAGAGCAGCGATAATAACTCCTAATACAATAATTACAACTTCCATAACCTTTTTATTATCTGTTAAATAAGCTTGGTTGTCTAACCTCGGAGGTCAAATCTTGTATAATTACAGCGATGATGGGTTGTGGCCAAGTGGTAAGGCGCCTCGCTCTGGACGAGGAGATCCTAGGTTCGAATCCTAGCAACCCAGCCATAAGCGGTTTGATTTCCCTTCAGGTTTATTTAGAACTTGCTTTGTTAGGAAAATTTATTACACTTGTGCTATAGCTTAAGAAATAAAGTACATAGTTTATATGTCATTAAAAAATAATCATATAAAAAAGTTTAGAGTATTTAAAAACATTAGAAATCCCAGAGCTATATTAGTCATAGCCTTTATCATTATTTTTGCTGGCGTTGGCTATCATCTACTATCCGGAACCCACGCTAGTTCACCGTGGGTAGCAAGTGAAGCCGAATCGGGAGTCGTAACCCAGCCTGCTGAAGTTCAAAACGACTCAACCGCCTCTGGTGGACAAGACGTAGTATTCGGAGGGAATACCCCACCTGGTTATTCGTCAATGGGGTTACCATCGTACTCAGGTTCAACTTGGGCCGCTAGCAGTGAAACATTCGAAGACCATTTTCAAAATCTTAGTAATTGGAATTATGGACTGACTGACCTTGGCTTCACCCAACCAGGTAGCTATACTCCAGAAGGCGCAACTGGCACCGCTCCTTACTGGGGTAGTGACGAATGCCCTTGCACTTCTTCAGGAGATTATGACCTCCCTGGCAATGTCTCTCAGACTTCTACTGGGGTTAATCAATCTCTGCTATCAACCTATAAGCCGCAAACCTTTGATTCAAACGGTTGGGGAGTAACCTTTACAGCTCACCACACTGGCGCAACCAACTACAATACTACTAACGAAGGTACGCAAACTTACGACTGGACATCCGGTATGATCAACACTTTCAACAAGGTAGATTTCCCAGACCCATCAAAAGGTTACACAGAAGCTTACGTTCAGATCAAAATGCAGCAGATGGGTTATCAGGGGACCAATAATGGTGTGTGGAACGCGCTATGGTTCTTGGGTGCTACAAACCCATCAACCAATGAAATCGACCTGCAGGAAACTGGTCTAGCCAGTAGTGCTCCGAAAACGTTGTTCTCGCATAATTGGCCAAGTGGCAATGATGTGCAAATAGCCAACTATAACACTTCTTCAGATCTTTCTGCCGGTTATCACGTTTACGGAATAGACATGAACGAAAAAACAAACACAGTTTCGGTTTATTTAGACAACCAATTAGCTGGTTCTGTCCCTCTCAACAATCCAGCCCCATGGTTTTTGATTATGAATGGCTCGATTTGCCATAGCTACTGCTCAATCCCGTCGAACAATGGTGATATGAATATGAATGTCATGCAGGTGCAGGTTTACCAGCGTTAAGAGGTTCTTCTACCAGATAATTTGACGCTAGTAGAAATGTCATGACTGTTGTGCTTAAATAAAGCCCATAGGAGAAAATTATGGTGAAGGAAGATTCAACCAAGTTTGTTTTCAAAAATAAAAAAATCATACAAAAAGGTGGTGGTAGCGGTGTTTGGTTCCTAGGCTTTGTAGGCGCATTAGTCTATTACCTACATATCCACTCAGGCACATTTTGGCTTGTTATATTAGCCTTCTTAAAGGCCCTGGTTTGGCCAGCGTTTCTGGTTTATCACCTGCTGCTATATCTGAAAGTTTAATTTTGATCCAAATTAGCGGATAAGCTTTCTGCCTCAATCATTTAATCAATGGCGAGGCGACTATCCCATCATTGCAAGTAAACATTTCTGGCTGGAAATTGAGGTTGAATTCCGTACAGTTTAATATTAAGGATAAACTATTTTACTTTTGTCTACTTAGGGACATCTGTCTAAACACCCCTTCCGTGAAAACTACACCAAATGGATAATGAAAGTGTCCGACCACTAACTCTCTCTGAGTCCATAATCGGATAAACAAAGCGCTCTCATCAAGGTTTCCGAAAAATTCAGGCGATGGCCAATCTGTTACAGTAGCTAATGCCCTTTCACCTAAGTGATGAAGATGACCGAAGGTCGCATTTATGTCGCCCTCGAGGTATTGGATTGGCGCCTCGGGATAAAACTCAAGCTCTAGCCGATCTCTTTGCTCCTTTGGACGATATCCAGGTTCAGTGGGGCATACTTCAACCACAATTAAATTCGATTCATTTGGCCTTAGATTTTCTGGTGCTTCTGGCACCCAATGCCATGATTCGTCTTGCAAGACTTCGAGTGAACTTGTTGACATAACATAATAATGTTTCACGCGATCACATTTTGCAAGCACTAGGTTTTTGGCTGGGAATTGAATTCCGTACGATTTAGCTTAATATCCCAAAGATTTAAGACTTTCATAGAAATTAGGCGTATATTTATCAGGATTTGACTTAAGGTCGTCAATCAATGTCTCAATTGGGATCCACTCTACGCCCTCTACCTCTTCTTTTTGTATAGTAATCTTGGTTTTGTCTTTATCTACTTTGGCTAGAAACCATTGGACGAAAAACTTATGAAGACTATCGTCAATAAATTCTTTAGGTCCCAGCTTTAGGCTTAGATTAGTTAATCCAATTTCTTCTTCTATTTCTTTTACGATGTTTTGTTCATAAGATTCACCTTTATCAACGGTACCTGAAACGCTAGCGGACCGTTTACCAGGATCGTTATATTTTGACCACTTCCTTTGAGCTATAAGGGCATCACCGGAGCTAATATCGGTTAGCCACAGAGCCGAAACACGGTATATATCTTCATATTTGAGGGTCCCAAACTCTTTTAACCCAATTTGCTTATCGTCTTTATTAACGATGATTATCTTCATAGATACAGCATAACAAATATCTCGGGTTCGAAAATTCGTACTTGGCTGGGAATCGTCTCCAGACCGATTTCAGAACCTTGTAGTCATTCATTTTATATTGTATAGTATGGTAAATGAGTGATTTTGAGACACCCAAAAGAGGTCCTATAGATAGATATTTGGCTCAGTTACCTGAAAGGTGCCGACCTTGTAAATATGCCTGGTTTTTAATAAATGGCTTAGCCTTTGCAGATGAGTCCACCGGTGGTCCAGATGGAATTATTACAAACATTAACCAGCGCTGTTCTGGTTATTCTGGAGTGCCTGAGCATAGCATAGAAGACGGAGGCGTCCAGCTCGGAGACATACCAGCTGATGTCGAGGAAGCTATTGATTCAAACTGTGGTTACATAGCCATGGACCGCGGGCGGAAAGAATAACAATCAAACTGCTTGTGGTTAGGATCGAGGTTGAATTCCGTACCCTGTATTAGCCGTATAGCTCACTGTGCGTGTTGACTATGTCAAAAACGATTAGGTCATCGTATGTTAAATAAAGGGCTTTGAAGTCTCCAGTTATATTTATACTTCTATAACCTTTGTATTTACCTTTTAGGGGATGGTTATTAAGTTCGGAATTAAACTGATCCCTAGAGAATAGCTCTATTCGCTCAGGGACCTTATCTCTAATCCGTTTATCAAGTTTTTTTGACTTTTTAATAAAGTTCTTGGAATATGAGATTCTCATTTTAGCTCTTTAGCTAAGAACTCCAGTGCTTCTTTATTGTCCTTAAACTTATAGAAGTCACCTGACTCAATCTGTTTCTTGGATTCCGCCATTAGCTTTGCTGTCTGTTCATTAGGTGCTTCAGGTATATCGAATACCACACTTTGCTCTGCGGTGAACCGACGAAGTTCATTATTTAAGACTGCACTTATACTGACCCCTAGCTTTTTGGCTGTCTTAGCGGCTTTCTTCTTTAACTCAGGGTCTGTCTTTAGATTTATTACTGCATAGTTACTCATACCAAAAGTATACACTATTGGTAACTTTTGTGTCAACATTAAATTGCTTACGCCTGGCTTGGAATCGAGGTTGAGTTCCGTACTATTTAGTTAACTTCTATAATTTCAAGCATTCCTTCCACGCCTTTTCTAAGCTCTTCGTTGTCTTCGTGTCCGTGTTTATTAACTGCATGCTTAACGCCAGCTGCTATTAAATCTTCTTTTTGATGTTTTTTGAATTGCTTTACCGGAATTTGCGTTCCGCAAAAAGCACAAAGTGGATCTATGTTCATATTACTCCTTTGGATTTTTAATACATTTGAACCTATTATACTATAACCACCTCTGTTATGATTAATTTATGTCAAAGAAACTTATAGTCTTAGCTCCGTCACTCGGTGGAAAGTCTACCTTAATGCGTTATCTTAGAGAGCATACTGACTTAGTTATTGCTGAAATGGATGAGGAAGTTATGAAAGCCAATAATAACACTTGGCCAACAGATGACGATTATAAAAATAAAATTCTTGTTCCTAAAATAGTTAAAGAAATAATCAAAAAAGACAAGGTTATCGTAATGGTTCAATATTGAGCCACCATACATCTTGGACACTTTCACTAAACTAGAAAGGAGTGAAAGTGAGAACAAGAAAGATGACCAACAAACAACTTCAGATCTATGGAGCTAGGATTAAGATAGCCTGGTTTAGGAAAGCTGAAGAACTAG
>DATKHC010000007.1:0-3368 GCA_035510465.1 Saccharimonadales bacterium (SeqCode) | reverse complement strand
GAAGATTGTTGGGACTACAACTTCTACCGACCACACTCAATGCTGGGCATGAAGACGCCAATTGAATACCTTCAAAGCCTAACCGGCTTTGAGAATGCTACAGTAGATACAAGTGTCCTATATGTGGCGGGCTCGACCTTGAACCATTACGCTGGGCACTTATATACTTGACATTACCAGTCTACCTCTATATCATAAGAGTATGAGTGACAACATAAGTCTAATAGATTTCTATAAAAAGTTTCCTAACGAACAAGCTTGCAGAGACTTCTTGCAAAAAGCTCGCTGGAACGATAACGTAACTTGCCCTAAATGCGGTGTAGTAGGCGGTAAAATCTATAAGCTTAAAGATACTCGTTTACTTAAATGTGCCACTTGTAGACTACCCTTTAGCGTAAAGGTAGGCACTGTCTTTGAAGATTCAGCTATTCCTCTTCAGAGTTGGTTTCTAGCCGTATACCTATGTACTAGCCTTAAAAAGGGTATATCCTCAGTTCAACTAGCTAAATATCTAGGTGTAACTCAAAAGTCGGCATGGCACATGCTTCATCGTATACGTCATAACGTAAATAGCAGTGTTGATAGTAAACCCCTTGATGGAATTGTTGAGATTGATGAAACCTATATTGGCGGTAAGAATCCTGGTGTACGCGGAGCTAAGTTCGATAAAGCAATTGTCTTCGGCGCCGTGGAGCGTGGTGGTAGAGCTAAACTTACTCACGTTCCAACAGCAGGTGTTCGTGTACTACTACCAGCAATAGCGAAGTCAATTAGCCCTAAAGCTACTATCTATAGTGACCAATTAGGTGCGTACAGAACTCTATCGAGAAGAGGTTATACCCACGAAAGCATTAATCACAGTGAGTTAGAGTTTGCTCGAGGTAGGGTTCATACAAATACAATTGAAGGCGGTGTCTGGGATCACCTGAAGCTAGGTCTTAAAGCTATTTACATGGGTGTTAGCCCAAAACACCTTGGTAAATACTGTGATGAGTTTGCCTATCGTTATAGCACTAGACAACTAACCGATGGTCAACGCTTTGAGAAATGGTTTAACCACGCCAACAACAAGCAGCTCACATATAAAAACTTGGTAAGTTAATTAGCTAGCCTTTGATTTTTCAGCATATCCATCGAGAAGCTGTCTAAGGTTTGCGACATCTTCTTCACCAACTTGACGTTCTAGCTCAGTAACAGTTTTTGTTCTTATCATTCCAATCCAACCGTCAACTTCTTTCCTGTTACTTTCTTCGCCCGTAATTTTATGTCTACCGTGACTGTATGTCGAACGGCTGTTGTCTAAGGGGTTTAAGATAAATATCTCATCTATATTTCTACTCTTTGGACTTGTTATTCTTACCTCAGCAACTCCCCTGTCGGCGCTAATTGATACCCCGTGTATGAATGGTTTACCGGGGCCTATGAATTCTTCTGCGAATTTCGACGCTAGTTTAAAAGCTTCCTGGGTAGGGGTTAACGATACGTTATATTTTTCAATATTAGCAATGATACTGCCGCCATAAGCCATAAATGCACGGACATTATGTGCGTAAAGTTCTTTGATTTCTTCAACAGTCCTACCCTCACTCCTTGCTATCTCCTCAAATTCATAATCTTCTCCTGCTTGATTGGCTGCTTGTGTTTCATCGGGAGGACGATGTGGTGGGGATGTCTCAGGGAAAGGTATAGCTGAGTACTCTTTTTTTGCATCAAAATACTCATCAACTGATTCTTTATCAGCGTGCCCCACAGCTTCAGCTTTTACTGGATTCTGAATTACCGTGTCAGGGATGGGTTTATCCTCTTCTGTTGAGGTAGCTGTGGCTGACTGCCCTTCGCCCTGTGATTCCGAAGCAACACCAACTTCCCCCAAGTCTTCATTGGCAGGGATAGATCCAGCCTCGTGGAGAGTATCGGCAGGCGGCTGTCCTTGCCCGTCTTCTAGTGGTTTTAAGTCTTCTGACATATTAAAATCCTTACGTTATTTACATTTTTTATTTTAAATACTCTAATATAATTAAAGCAAATTTACCACAAGAGTCAATAGGGGGTATGGGTATAATGTAGCTATGGATAAATTATCACGAAAACGAATCAAGGAGTTACAAGAGAAAATTAATGCTGACATAAAACTACCACAAAAGCCATCAGAGAAACCAGTTAAGTTGAATACTAGTTTTGAAAATGCCGTTAAGCAACTAGGGCGGAAACCGTCCAAGAAGAAGTAGAGGCGCTGTATTTACTATGAAGTTAGAGAAAATTGAACGAGCAAAACAGCATCTTAGCGAATTAAAATCTGAGATTAGTTCTTTTTTGAGCTCCCAACCTTATAAAGCTGCCGTTAAAAGAGATCCAAAAACAAAACAAATAATTTATTATTGTTCTGGAATCGAGGAAGTCCCAGAGAAGATAGCTCTCATCGCAGGCGATGTTATTCAAAATCTTCGAAGTGCACTGGATCATCTCGCCTATAAGCTCTTCTTAATTAACTCAAGCGATGGGACACTAAACCGGGACATATATTTTCCAATAGCAGAAGACCTTGCTAGATCTGATTCAAAAAAGTCTAGACAAACTAGCGGGATGTCACAAAATGCTAAAGACCTGATTGATAGTATTAAGCCATATAAGGGTGGCAACGATAGGCTATGGCAAATTAATGAACTTAACAATACCGATAAGCATCGTTTGTTAGTTACGGTTGGTGCGTCACTTGATAGAGTGGATTTAGGCACAAGCATATCTGTTGAATTACAAAAGCTAGTTCCAGGTGTCGAGATACCAAAAATACCCGCATTTTTCAAAACTGCAGTATTATCTCCTCTTAAAGTAGGAGATACACTACTTATACATCCTCCGGACAAAAACGAAATACCAGAAACAAAGTTTGAATTCGGTATTATTATAGATGAGCCAAACGTACTAAAAACAGAATTGTTAGTTGACGCCCTTCAGTCAATGATTGAGACTGTCGATGCCGTTATTATTAGTTTTGATCCATTACTATCATGAATGTTAATGAAGCTTGTTTATACCACTCTCCTAGCACTACCCATATTAGTTAATGTGAATAGCCCTATATATTTATATATAAAGAGAGAAAATAATTAACTCAATCTACCTCTGTTAATTAAGTCAACTTTATAGAACATCGATGTGTCCTATTTCAGCTAGATACTTCACATAGTAAATGGTACTGTCAAGTATATAGGTGCGTTACGCTATGACGTAATTAGCTCAGGACCTTTGCAACATTTCAGCGGGTGTTCGGTACTGTAAGCTAGAGTGTAATCTTTCATGGTTGTAGTAAGCAAGATAGTCTTCTAACTGGTTATGTATTGTCTCTGGTTTAGGGAATGATCTATGTA
>DATKHC010000006.1:0-26585 GCA_035510465.1 Saccharimonadales bacterium (SeqCode) | reverse complement strand
GGAATACATAGATCATTCCCTAAACCAGAGACAATACATAACCAGTTAGAAGACTATCTTGCTTACTACAACCATGAAAGATTACACTCTAGCTTACAGTACCGAACACCCGCTGAAATGTTGCAAAGGTCCTGA
The DNA here is from genome assembly GCA_035510465.1 of Saccharimonadales bacterium (SeqCode). Lineage (GTDB taxonomy): Bacteria > Patescibacteriota > Saccharimonadia > Saccharimonadales > DATKHC01 > DATKHC01. The sequence continues at coordinate 26,450 of DATKHC010000006.1, read as the reverse complement.
GCTAATAACGTGTAAGCCAGTGTCAAACCCTTGTTTTAAGTAGGAGTCTGTTTGAATATAGAGAATAGTTATTTGCATTATTTCATCTTTCATTATATTGTAATGGAATAATGACCTACGAACACCAGTTAGGTGGGCAACCCCTAAGTTTTAGGTTTTACGACCTAATGTTAGATCTGCTCGGTAAGCACACAGAAACATTGCGCCGCGAGCTAGGCAGAAAATATATAGAATACTCTGGTGCTCAGGCTAAATTTATTCCTCTGGTTGCACGCCCTCAGCCATTAGTTTTGGAATCACTGGGTTCCAACACCTTAAGCACCGGCGGCATACTGTTTGAGTTTAGAGGTCGCCAAACTGGCACAGACGTATCTTCCGATGATGAGATAACTATCTCTTTAGGATTATTCCGCGACGGCTTACCGTTTACAGCTGATGAAGACTCGGATGTCGCAGGATTATATGCATCTAATGCATATCAACTCTATTTAAGCCGTGAAATACCCCCAACCGCCATTCAACTCATTCAATGTAGGGATTTTCATGATACTAGGGGTTGGGCGAGTGCAAATAAACACGTACTGTCCGAGGATGATTGCGTGGCTTTAATCTCGTTTATACAACACCAGGAAATAGACATACTTCAGTATGGTTGAGTTTAATTAGGTTAGAAAAGGATTTATAATCAAAGCTGATGAGTAAGTCTGTGCTGATGTGCCCCCCTACCTACTTTGAGATAGAGTACGAAATTAATCCCTGGATGAGCAAAGACAATCCAGTAGATCCTGAGCTTGCATTGCAACAATGGCAAGCTATATACGATATTTATACAAAGCAATTTGGCTGGGACGTTAAAAAAATCGAGCCACAGCAAAACCTACCAGACATGGTTTTTACTGCTAACGGGGGATTAGTCATCGATGGGAAAGTTGCACTACCGACTTTTAGAGCACCAGACAGGCAAGCCGAAACGGAGCACTTCAATAACTGGTTTTATGCAAATGGTTTACAAGACTTTTTAGAGCCAAAATATGACTTCGAGGGAGAAGGCGATGCTCTGGTTTGGAATGATCTTATCTTTGCAGGATATCCTTGGCGAAGTGATCTGGCATCACATAGCGAAATAGCCAGTTTTTTTGATAGAGAGGTCATTAGTCTACAGTTAGCCGATGCTCGTTTTTATCATCTTGACACGTGTCTTAGCATAATCGACGGGGATACAGTTGCCCTATGGCCCGAGGCTTTTAGTGTTGAGGCACTAGCCAAAATACACCAAACTGTCCCCAATGTTATAGAAGCTAGCGAACATGATGCACTAGCCTACGGTTTAAATATGCCAAGTGACGGAACTCAAGTAGTTGTTTCAGAAGGTGCACCGGACTTAGCAAATAGACTAATAGAACTGGGTAAAACGGTAGTAACTACTTCTATCTCTGAGTTTCAAAAGTCCGGCGGAGGCATCAAGTGCCTAACCTTGGAGCTCAGAGCTTCTTAAGTGCTGCTTCGGCTACTAATACTTCGTTATAGTCGCGCTTCACTACACGTTGGGGATTTTCATCATCTTGGGGCTGGTGCCGTAGTTGGACTGCTTTTGGGCCATTACTCAAAATTGATTTTTCATGCCCTTTCCCAAGTAGTAATACAATGTCCCCGTTTTTTGCAGCATTTATAGCCGCTTTGACTGCATCTTCTCGGTCGTGAATTAAAAACAGATTTTCACCCAATACTTTGCCGGCTTTTTGAGCTCCGTTGGCTATTTGAGATAGGATTTCCTCACCATCGATATCACGGTCGTCTTCTTCGGTAGCATATACCAGATCGCACATTTGCCCAGCTATTTCGCCTTGCTGAGACCGTTTAGCCTCATCTCTGCGACCAGCACTACCAAAAACACATATCAAGCGTTTGGAAGTTAGGGGTCGGACAGTATTAAACAGTTTTTCGAAGCTCTCAGGGGTGTGTGCGTAATCAACAATTACTTCAAAGTCCTGGCCCTCATCAACCCTTGTCATTCGACCTTCAACTGATTCTAACGAGGCAATACCTTTTTCAATCACTTGCGGTTCTAGTTTGAGAGCCACTCCAACCGAGATAGCTGCGAGAGCATTATAGACATTAAATTTTCCTGGTAGTTGAGTAGAAATTGAATAAGTTTTTTGATCAATATCCACATCGAACTTATTGCCGCGTCCACTTAGTTTTAGATTTTTTGCCTTAATGTCACCTTTCGCTAACCCAAAAGACAAAGACCTTGGAAGCTCTTCTTCGAAGATATTTGCACTTGGATCATCTGCATTAACAACCCCTGTTTTTAATCCACCTATATTATGTTTGCACTGCGTGAAGAGTCGAAGTTTTGCAGCCCGATACCTCTCGAAACTACCATGATAATCAAAGTGTTCATGATTAATATTTGTCATTACAGCTACTTGAATAGGGATCCCAAAAATGCGGTGTTGGGCTAGTGCATGAGAAGTAACTTCGAGTACTAGCCATTCAGCCCCGCCTTCTTTAATTTTCTTCAACTCTTTTGCCAAATCCACTGCTCCTAGGGTTGTAAGGCGACTTCTATTCTCACGCATACCCTTGCCGTCTCCATAATCCACGTTTGTGGTGGTCATTAAAGCTACTTTGTGGCCAGCCTGTCTAAGCACATTAGTAATAAAGAAGCTGGTGGTTGTTTTACCGTCAGTGCCGGTTACCCCTATAACTTTTAGGTTTCTGGCAGGAAACCAATAAACAATTTGTACAATAACTGCTTCTAGCAAATGTCCAAACGGCTCTATCTTGCGGAAGAGTTTAGTTGGAATAACTTTTTTAATCAAGCTTCGAAAGTTCATTAGCTACAGTATACTGTTTTTAGCGTGATTATATTAGGTATCGAGACAAGCTGTGACGAGACAGCAGCGGCTATAGTTAAGGACGGACATGAACTGATATCTAGCGTCGTTTTTAGTAGCATAGATAAGCATATTCTCTACGGCGGAGTAGTTCCTGAAATTGCTGCCAGATCTCATATTGAAGCAATTATTCCTGTTATTTCCCAAGCTTTTTCAGAGGCTAAGCTTGATTGGTCTGATGTTGATGGAATTGCTGTTACGTATGGAGCAGGTTTATCAGGGTCTCTGCTAATTGGAGTTGAAGCCGCAAAGACCTTAGCGATTACAAAAAATAAGCCCCTTTGGGCTATTAATCACGTCGAGGGGCATGTTTATGCCAACTTTATTACTAAAACAAAACTAGCTGGTTACCAACTAGTTTCTGCTCAGCCTAAGTTCCCTATGCTTACATTAATAGTTAGCGGTGGTCACTCCCAGTTAGCCTTATTCTCAGATCATTTTAAGTACAAATTGCTCGGTCAAACTCAGGACGATGCTATTGGCGAGGCTTTCGATAAAGTTGCTAAGGTACTGGGGCTAGACTACCCGGGTGGCCCGTCAATCGCAAGAGCAGCAGTCGGTGGTAAACCTGATGAATATAAGCTACCCAAAGCTCGAATGCCCAATAAATATGACTTTAGCTTTTCAGGGCTTAAAACTGCAGCACTCAGAACTGCCCAGGCTCTAATTGGTGAAGACTATAATTTCCCAAGCTTCAAAATAGCTTCAAGGTTAACAAAGCAACAGGTTGCCAACCTGGCTGCTAGTTTTCAAAAAACAGCAATTGAAACAGTAGTTGATAAGACCTCTCAGGCTTATCAAGAGTTTCAGCCAAAATCTGTAGTCATTGCAGGTGGAGTAGCAGCTAGTAACGAGCTTCGAAGTCAATTGTCTGATCGGTTGACACTGGATATAGATTACCCGGACCCAAAATTATGTACAGATAACGGGGCTATGGTCGCTGCACTTGGCTGTTTTAAGGCATCTGCTCGCCAAACGGCCGCTGATCCTTATAGGCTAAGCATCGCCCCAAATTTATCAATGTAGTAGCTCAAGCTGGTCGATTTATAAAATCTTGCAGCTCAGCAGATGGCTCTTTGGGCTCCTCCACTTCAATAACATCACCGTCGTGGCTGCTAGTATATGGGATTCCTAACACATGCATAAGATGACGTCCTGGTCTTATAACCATAAATCTTCTGTCCTCAGTTGGCTCTTCGTCTTCACCGTATTCAACGAACGTTTTGTTTATACCGTATTCTTTAAAATACATAGTTTTTTTCTCCAATAATTAAAAATGACTCCTTCGTTGGAGCCAGTCGATTTGGGCTGTACTAATCAGGCAATTTAAACAGTTGCCTGGGCTCCAACTAACTTGAAGCACAGCCCCATAAGGACGAGTAGGAGATTCTGCTTCAAGTAACCTTTCATGTAAGCCAATTTTACCACCCCATAACTTATGATCATAAAACTTGTTACCGGTTAGTCCCTTTTCCCTGATAGAATGTCTTATAAAGCATGCTAAGTGAGTTTTTATGAAGTTGCCCAAAGCCTACCAACCAAGTCTGTATGAGTCTGACATCTACGCTCTGTGGGAGAGTAGCGGAGCTTTCAAACCAAAAAAACTGAACAACAAGAACTACTTTAGTTTGGTTATGCCTCCACCTAACGCTAACAGCGATCTTCATATCGGTTATGAGCTTACAGCCGCCATCGAAGATATTTTTGTGCGTTACCATCGGCTAAGAGGAGAATCAACACTAATGGTGCCTGGCGCCGATCACGCTGGGTTTGAGACATGGGTAGTTTACGAGAAGAGACTCAATTCCGAGGGAAAGTCTCGATTTGATTTTACCCGAGAACAACTATACTCACAGGTTTGGGATTTCGTAGCAGAGAATAAGTCGAATTTTGAGAAACAACTAAGGACCATGGGCGTAAGTTGCGACTGGGATTTATTTACATTCACTCTGGATGATAAGGTCGTTGCTCAAGCGTATCGATTGTTTAAACAAATGTGGGACGATAAATTAATCTACCGTGGCGAGAGATTGGTTAACTTCTGCACATTTCACGGCACGTCATTTGCTGATATTGAGGTCGATTACAAACGAGAGAAAGGCAAACTCTACTATGTTGATTATCCTTTGAGTGACGGCTCTGGTGCGCTACAAGTTGCCACCACCCGACCAGAGACAATGTACGGTGACACCGCAGTGGCGGTAAATCCAAATGACAAACGTTACCTAAACTACATTGGTAAGACCGTAACTCTTCCTATAAGTGGGCGTAAGTTACCAGTTATCGCAGACGGAATGGTGGATAAGAAATTTGGAACTGGGGCAGTTAAGATAACGCCAGCTCATGATCACAATGACTTTGAGGTTGCGGGTCGTCATTCTCTGCCTATGATCAGTGTAATTACTGACCAAGGAACTATGATTGACAGCTCAGATATTCCTGAGTTTATCCGTAATCAGCCCGTAAAAGTAGCCAGAGAACTAACTGTTACCAAACTTGAAGAGATAGGCCTACTTAAAAAATCTGAAAATATAACCCATAGCGTAGGGCACTGTTACAAATGTAATACCGTGATTGAGCCACTACTCAAAGAACAATGGTTTGTAAAGATGCGCCCGCTAGCGGACCGTGCTATAAAAAGCTTAGATGCTGGGGAAATTAAGTTTCTACCCACTGCTAAGCTGGCTCAAGCCAGAGTTTATTTAGAAGGTATTAAAGACTGGAATATTAGTCGACAAATTCCTTGGGGTATTCCAATCCCTGCTTTTTATAATGTAGAGGATGAGAACGATTGGATCTTCGATGATAGGGTTGATAAGGAAACTATTGAAGTTAGTGGAAAGACGTACAAACGCGACAGCGACGTGTTTGACACCTGGTTTTCGTCAGGACAGTGGCCTTTTGTAACACTTGACTACCCAAAAGGTCATTACTACGAAAATTACTATCCCCTTTCTCTGATGAATACCGGTGGGGAAATTCTTTACCCCTGGGTTTGCAGAATGATCATGCTGGGGCTGTACGCGACTGACAAAGTGCCTTTTAAAGACGTTTACATTCACGGTTATGTTTTGGCTGAAGACGGCTCAAAAATGAGCAAATCAGTTGGTAACGTTGTTGCCCCAATACCTTTAATAGAACTTTACGGCTCTGATGCCCTCCGAATGGCTATTATCTCAGGGCGCAGCCCTGGAGTTAACCGCGGCTTTGACAGAAGAAGAGTCGAAGAAGCTCGTAATTTTGCTAATAAACTCTGGAATATAGCCAGGTTTGTTGAAGATAAAGTTGGTGACGATTTCAATGCCAAACAAAATCCCACTCCTAGCTCTACTCAAGACCACTGGATAATGAGTAGGCTTAGTTCGAGTATCACTAAGATTGCATCTGAACTAGACTCTTATCGATTAGCTGAAGCTTATGAATTGCTATATCACCTGGTCTGGGACGATCTAGCAGACTGGTATGTTGAAGCAACCAAAGTTAGTTTGAACCAAGGAGTTCTAGCTCACTCATTGGAAACAGTGTTAAAGTTGATCCATCCTTTTGCGCCGTTTCTTAGCGAAACCATATGGCAAACCCTTAAATGGGAAAAAAGTATGTTAATTAGATCTAACTGGCCTGAACCCATCAACTTCAGTGCTAAAGAAGCAAAAGAATTTGAACATATAAAGAATTTAATTAGTGAGATTCGTCTAATTAATAACATAACGGGTAGTTCCAAGACCAAGATAGCTTATCAGTCTAGCAAGGTTATAGAAGAGAATTTAGGTGTAATTAAAGCCCTTAGTGGGCTGAGTTCTATAGAACAAACAGACAGCAGCACTGGTCTCAAACTAACTAGTTTCCCCACTGACGTATGGCTAGACATCGACGCACATAGCAAAGCCAAATTTATGAACGAACTAAAAAAACAAGTCTCGGTAAAAGAAGTGCTAGCGAAAAATTTGCAGGCTCGGCTAAAAAATAGTGAATATCTAAGAAGAGCACCGAAGCAAATAGTCCAAGAAACTAAAGCACAACTAGCTGAAGCTGAACATTCATTAGAACACTTATCAAATCAGTACGAGAGTTTTTTTAGAAGTAACTAGTTCTCTGGTTCAAGAGAGGCTTTTATTCTTGGTACACTTTCACGTGGCTCATAAGCATCAAACCAAAGCACATGCCATCCAAAGTGCTCTCCAGCCATTAAGTTAGCTCTTGAGTCATCAATAAGTAGAATCTCTTGGGGTTGAACACCGCTTTTTGCTTGGGCAATTTCGTAAATCTTAGCTTCTGGTTTAACAGCCCCGATTTGTGAAGAGTCAATAATTGATGAGTACTTAATGTCAGGGATTTGTTTATGAGCAATTAAAGCATCGATTAGACCAGGCATTATATTGCTCAACAGGCCAACCTCGTATATGTCAGATGCCCATACCAATAGTTCTTGCATTTCTGGGACTGGTTCGACTGCGTCTAGATAATATGGTTGCCAGTCAATTTTGGGTATACCGATTTTTTCAGCTAGTTTGCGGTTAAATTCATCCATTGTGATTTCACCGCGGCAAATAGCATCGTTGTAGTGCCAAAAAGCTGTTTCGATTACTTCAGCTCCAACTCCGGTTTCTGCGGCTATCTTGTTAAAGGCTTTGTAGTAAAACCTCACCAAGCAACCATTGACATCAAAATAAACAAAACGAATACCGGTTTTGGAACGTTTTTTTACTTGTTCAAGGGGGGCTTGATTGGAGTTTTGTTCAACCTTACCTATAAGTTCACTCAAATCCACCCCTAACACACCAGCGATCTTCTGGATCGTAAAAATTGAAGGGGCCTTAATAGCTCCTCTTTCAATCTTAGCCAGGGTTGAGTAGCTCAGACCTGCTCTTTGACAGAGCTCTTGCTGAGTCAAGCCAGCAGCCTGGCGCGCACGTTGCAAAGACCTACCTAGGCCCACCTCATCCATAGCCTAATATTACCAGTTCAAGCCCAGTTGACCAAAGAAATTAGTATTAAAAGGTCAGCTTATTTTTTCTTTAAGACTACGTCTAGAAGTATTGTTAGAGCAATAATTATAATAAGACCGGTTATGCCCCCAACAATCAGTGAGCTTTTGGTATTATTGCCTGTGGAGCGCATGACTTTGGAATACACCCAAGTTCCGGCTCCTATCCCGATAATTATGGAAATGGTTAGCGCACTGAACATGTTTCAATCATAGCATTCTTGATTAGAGATCATAATACTCGCTTAAACGCCACCTCAACCCAATCTTGATCCCGAATACGTTCTATGTCTTTATAAACTACCATAAAGCGTTTGCCAGCAATTTTTACTAATTCTGACGTCTTATATAGATAGTAGGTGCGAGTACCAAAACCATCTGATTTAGTAACGGTCCCTCTTCCGTCTTTAGTGCTGACATAGAATATACCACCTATACGTAAAGCCTTACCCGCCTTTTCAAACACTCGTTTAACTTTTGCCTCATCGAGATGAATGAGTGAGGCGAAAGCGATAATAACATCGCGTTGCTCAGGGAATGGGGTGGTTACTATGTCACCCAATACAAACGTGCCACCGGGTACTTTATCTGTGGCAATATCAATAAGCCCTGAGGAATAGTCAATGCCAATGTATTCTTTAGTTTTCTTTACTATTAGAGCTGCGTCTCTGCCAGGTCCACACCCAAGCTCTAGAACTACCGGCTTATCCGTCCCTGCCAGCCTAAAAGCTAACTCTATATGACGCCCCCGGGGACCTGTAGAATCCCAATGTTTTACCAACTCTTTGGCACTTTCTTCGTATGCTAGTTTAGTTTGTTCGTAGGTGTCCATATCAATATTTAAGCAAAATTTCGCGCTTTCTATCTGGCGGAGCACTAAGATCTGGAACTAGCTTTGACTAAAGGGGTTCACAATAGTAAGGTTGCCGAACTTTCGACCGGATTGTAAATCTTCACTGTAGAGCCTATCGCACCCTAGGTCTATGGCAGCTTGTACTATCAAGGCGTCGTAGAAACTCAGCGAATCCCGTTCAAACAGTTCAACAGCTCGGTAATAAAAATCTAGACTGGGAACATGTTGCCATAACCTACTCAACGTTACCCTTAAGTATTCTTTTAAATCGCTAGTTTTCATAGATTGTGAAAATTTTGAGACAGCAACATTGCAAAATTCTTGCACCACTTGAGAGCTAATTACACCTTGACTATTATTGAGAGCTTCTCGAATCAATTTGTTCGCAATCTTCTGTTTTGGTGAATTATCCCTATCCTGAGCGTAGACAAATATATTTGTATCAAGAAAAAAAGCTTGAGCCATAGTTTAACTATCTTTCGTTCATTTCATCACGAGTAAACTTACGTCCAGGCCGTACGTAATCTAGGCGCTTCATTAACGAATCATATTCAGAAACCGCTTGTTTACGAGCTGCGATTTGCTTTAGCCAGTCACGGAATAAGTTATTAAGAGTGGTTCGTTGTTGAGCTGCTTGTTTACGAGCCTCTTCAATTAATTTGTCATCAGCCGATAGTGTTATATTCTTCATATATTCTAGTGTACACTAATATAGTGTTATGGCAAAGCTAAACTTTATTGTTGGTGGGACACTCGGGTCTGGAACTTTGCCCCTACTCTTAGACCCTTTCTCTGATCTTGTCAAAAATAAGACACGTTTAAGGGATTCTGCCTCATTTCTGCAATCATTATATCCGAAAATAGGGCACCATAGGGCGTATGCTCCAGAATTATCTTGACAAGAAGTGCCTACATGCCTACAGTAAAGCTATGTCAACTATACAATACACTATTCGCGGAATCCCAGTTGAGGTTGATGCCAGGCTGCGCCGATTGGCACGACTACGTGGTCAGAGCCTGAATCAGGTTGTCGTTGATTACCTCGCTACCCAATCTACCCCAGCTACCAAACAACCTCCACATACTAAAAAGCCTAGCCTCAACACTGATTTTGACGACCTGTTTGGCAAGATAACACCCCTCGAGCCCAAAGTGGAGGCAGCTCTACGCGCCCAACGGATCGTCAACCCTAAAGATTGGCAGTAAGAAAGAATGGGTTTTGATCTGCTGGTTCTAGACACCAACATCTATACTGCTTTAGCTAAAAATGATCCACTCATAGTGCGGTATATTCGTGCAGCAGAGGAAATCGCCCTACCGCACGTGGTTATTGGTGAACTCTTGGGTGGTTTTTATTACGGCAGTCGGTTTGAGAAGAACGAAGCTGATTTACAAAAAGTTCTAACTAAACCAACCTGCCGAGTACTAATGCCATCCTTGCAAACTGCAAAAACGTATGGCCGACTGTACGCCTATCTTAAAAAACATGGCACAATGATCCCAACCAACGATATCTGGATCGCTGCTATAACTATCGAGTACGAGGGGACACTAGCCACCTATGACCGCGACTTCACTGGCATTCCAGAGTTGAATCTAGCCTCTTTATGAACATGTAGTTATTAGACGATGAGTCTATAACTTTTTCTTTGCGTAGAGAAGACCTTGGGAAGCTTTAGGAGTTGATAGTTTAACAGTAAAGCCATTAGCGGATAGTAACTTAATCATATCCTTAACATTCTTTTCGCGGTACATGCCGTCATGATACTCCATAGCTACCATGCTAATTTTAGCCAATGTCGCATTCGAAGCATTGAACAGGATTTCATATTCCGCGCCCTCACAGTCGATTTTGAGAAAGCTGCAACGCTTTAAACTATTATCCTCAAAGATAGAATCAAGAGATACTAGTTTTATTGTAATAGCATTGTTAGTAACTTTGAACATACTATGGCCCGCATTATTCGTCTCATCAAGATAAAGCTGCACTTCTTTACTCCGACCGCCCACTCCAAGATTAAACATTTGTACATTTTTTAGGTTATTAAGAGTTACATTATCTTGAAGCAATTGGAAATTCTCTGGGAATGGTTCAAAAGCAAAGACCTGGCCATGTGGCGCTTGTTTGGCGGCGAACGCTGTGAAAGGAGCACCTATATCAATTACGTAAGCAGTATCCTTGATACCGAACCCCTCTGGGTTGTAATCGTGCCGTCCCCAAGTCTCGTATACCATGTGCGTGTCAGTTACTGGTTTAGCATCAAGACGAATATTAAACTTGGTGTTATCTTCGAGGATTAACAGTCCGTGCACAAAAATCTCCTTATCACAGTTAAGTGGACAGGTCGTTTTAGAACTGTATTCTTGGCGGAACAGACGGGTCTAGAACTTTTCACCCCGTTTTCTATGCCTAGTATAGTATGCCAGAGAAAATGAGACACGAAAAGTGGGTTGTGTCTCATTTCTGAGAGCCCAACACCTTAAAATGAGACAAATGAGACACTCCTCGCCTATATTTTGGGAGTGTCTCATTCTGGCGTTGGCAGTAATTAACAAAATATGTTCTAACAGTTAATTAGTCAATGTATTCTTTCCAATATTTAGGATTTACTTCCTTTAAACTAGCATCCGATAGACACCGTAATAATAACCTACCCGTTTCGGCATTGGTTAATAACGGCATATGATTATCTATGGCAAGCCGCCGAATTTTATATGCGTCGCCGTTAGCTTCCGTTAGTGACGGTATATTGATCATTAGACCAAATGTTCTATTTTCTATGGCGGTCGAAACACTTGGTTCGTTATGGTCATGGATTTTATTGAGTTCTGTAGAAGCAACACCATGCTGCTTGAAATAACTATGAGCACCCGCTGTTGTATATATTTTCCAGCCATCAGCTTGCAGTAACTGCACTTCCTCAACAAACTTGTGCTTTTGCTCATCTGGCAAGCTTATGAACACACTCTTACCCTTAATTTGCTGCTCTGTTGCTAACCAAGAGGCGTAGAAGGCTTCTTCAAGATTTGCCCCAAAGCAGGCCACCTCCCCCGTAGAAGCCATTTCCACCCCTGCAACCGGATCAGCTCCCTTAAGACGATTGTATGAAAACTGTGGAGTTTTGACTCCAACGTGGTCAAGTTCGAGTGTTTGGTAGGTAGTGTTATTGTCTATACCAAGCATGGCTTTTGTTGCAATCGCGATAAAGTTGTATCCAGAAACTTTGGAAACGAAGGGAAACGACCTTGATGCTCGGACATTACACTCAATAACCTTTAGTTCGTTATCTTTAGCAATGAACTGAATGTTGAATGGCCCCGTTATCTCCAGATGCTTTGCGACTTGTTTAGTTATCTGCTTAGCACGTCGAACGGTTTCTATATAGAGTCGCTGTGCTGGATACACGACTGTAGCGTCTCCAGAGTGTACGCCAGCATTTTCAATATGTTCAGATATAGCATAAATTACCAGTTTCCCATTTTGGGCAACTCCGTCTATCTCTAATTCCTTAGCGTTCAGGATGAACTGAGAGATGACTACTGGATGATCCGGAGATAGCCGAGTAGCTTCCCGAAGATAATGCTCTAGTTCTTCTTCCGCCCGTACCACGTTCATTGCACCGCCCGACAACACGTACGAGGGTCGAATAAGCAAAGGGTAGCCAATCTTGCTGGCAAATCGTTTCGCGGCTTTAAGGTTGGTCACTTCTTGCCACTCTGGCTGGTCAATGCCCAGGAGATTTAGCATTGAAGAGAATTTTTGTCTATCTTCTGCATTGTCAATTTGTTTTGCCGCAGTTCCCAGTATTGGATATTTTGCGTGTGCTAGTGGAAGCGCAAGATTGTTAGCAATTTGACCACCCACTGATACCACGATGCTCTTAGGTTTTTCAAAGTCGGCTATATCTTTAATACGCTCAAGCGTAAGCTCCTCGAAGTAAAGCCTATCAGAACGGTCATAATCAGTTGAAACGGTCTCGGGGTTTGAATTAATAATTACCGTTTTATGCCCTTGGCTGCTTAAAGTTTTGGCCGTGTTTACTGCACACCAGTCAAACTCTACTGAGGAGCCTATGCAGTAGGGGCCTGATCCTATTACTGCTATCGCTTTTTTACCCATGGGTTTTACATCATTAGTTTGCCCATGATAAGTAACATATAGATAGTTTGTCTCGGCGTCGAATTCACCCGCCAGAGTGTCAATTTGCTTTATAACCGGAAGCACGCCGAGTTTCAGTCTCATTTTTCTGATCCCGTTTTCATTTGAACCAGTCATGAGTCCTATTGTCTTGTCTGAAAAACCTTGTTGTTTAGCTAAACGAAGCAACCCAATTTGTAATGGCTCGTCCTTAATACGTACTTCTGTCGCTTGAACGTCTGCTATATGCCATAGAAACCACTTGTCTATTTTCGAAAGTTGGTGAATATATTCTACTGACGTACCTTGCTTTAGTGCCTCATAAATCGCAAACAATCGCCGATCTGTAGGTGTACGTATTTCATCAAGCGGGCTCACAAACTCATAAGGGTGGATGCTGAGTCCCTGAGCTCCAACATTTAACATTCGGATAGCTTTTTGTAGTGCTTCTGGGAAAGATCTGCCCAGTGCCATAACTTCACCAACACTTTTCATTTCAGAGCCAATAGTATGGTCACTGGCTTTTAGCTTTGCTAGATCCCAGCGAGGCATTTTGACTGCAACATAGTCGAGGGCGGGTTCATAAAAAGCCGAGGTTGTCCCAGTCACTGAGTTCTTTAATTCGTGTAATCGTTTACCCAACATGAGTTTTGATGCTACGAAGGCTAGTGGGTAGCCCGTTGCCTTTGACGCCAGAGCACTTGAGCGAGATAGCCGAGCGTTAACCTCAATGACCCGATAATCACCGTCAATTGGGTTAAGCGCATATTGAATGTTACACTCGCCTATAATGCCCAGGTGATTAATGGTGGTAATGGCAACTTTCCGTAGGCGATGATACTCTTCGTTCGTGAGTGTTTGCGACGGCGCAACCACGATACTTTCCCCTGTATGTATACCCATAGGATCAAAGTTTTCCATATTGCAAACAGTGATGGTATTACCGTCTTTGTCGCGCACGACTTCATACTCAACTTCTTTCCACCCCAGTAAGTATTCCTCAATAAGTACTTGCGGCACGGCTTTGAGCACTTCACCGATTCTCTGACGAAGTTCTTTGTCATTATTGATTCGTCCCGAGCCTAATCCGCCTAAACTAAACCCTGAGCGAAGCATAACTGGGTAGCCGATTTTGTGTGCGGCCGCCAATGCCTCAGTCAGGTTGTACGCAGCAATGCTACGTGCAGTCTTTGTGCCAATTTCAGCCAGCGATTTTTTAAATAAGTCGCGGTCTTCCGTAATCTTAATAGCCGATACGGGAGTCCCCAGGACGGCTATGCTTAGTTTTTTAAGGATCCCTAGATCGTGCAGCTCCAGGCCAAGATTGAGTGCCGTCTGGCCACCAAAACTAAGCATGATGCACTCCGGTTTCTCGCGTTCTAGGATTTTTGTCACTGTAGCAACATTCAGTGGTTGAAAGTAAACCCGATCTGCCATATTATCGTCTGTCTGGACAGTAGCGATATTAGGATTAACCAATACTGTGAAAATGCCCTCTTCTTTCAGTGCTTTGATCGCCTGTGAACCAGAGTAATCAAACTCACCGGCCTGACCAATACGCAATCCACCGGAGCCTAAAATCACCACTTTTTTTAACTGTTCCTTTATACTCATAGTGATTTATAAAACCTTTCAAATAACCATTCGGTGTCAGTGGGACCTGGACAAGCCTCTGGATGAAATTGAACCGAGAAAAATGGCATCGTCCGATGTTCAATACCCTCTACAGACTTATCGTTTAGATTTCTAAATGAGGCAAACCATCCTTTTGGAAGCGATTTTTCGTCAATGGCATAGCCATGATTTTGGCTGGTTATAAACCCTCGATTCGTACTGCTTTCTAAACACGGCTGATTATGCCCACGATGGCCATATTTTAATTTGTACGTCCTAGCACCGGCCGCTAGTCCCATAATTTGGCTGCCAAGACAGATCCCAAATATTGGCTTCCCAACTCTTAGGGCTTTTTGTGCAATTTCAATCGTTTCTTGATAATCGGTAGGATCCCCAGGGCCGTTAGATAAGAGAATCCCATCATACGCTTCATTAATGTAGTTATAGTTGTATGGCACACGTTTTATTTGTATTGGTAACTTAAGTAAAGACCGTAGAATATTTTCCTTTGCCCCACAATCTACAAGAATAACTTTCTTTTTGGATTTTTGATTATAAATAATGGGCTTTTTTATTGATACCAGCTGTTTCTTTAACTGCATATTTCTTGCTGAATGAATGCCAATAGAGCCAGCCATAGTGCCTTTAATTCTGAGGTGTTTTGTTAGTTCCCGCGTATCTACATCCATCAAGATCGGTATATCCTGGGCGTGTAGCCACTCTAGTAATGAGGAGTCCGAGCCGACATGGCTGGGGTGTAAAGCGGCTTGACCGACTATGACCCCACTGACTTGAATCTTGCCAGACTCTGCTGCTTTGGTCTGAACTCCATAGTTACCGATCAAAGGATAGGTAAAAACCAGTATTTGGCCAGCGTAGGATGGATCGGTTAGCGATTCTACATAGCCGGTCATGCCAGTATTAAAAACAACCTCTCCAACATAGTTGCCAGTTTGCCATCCCGGTGCTACGCCACTAAAAGCTGTGCCGTCAGCCAAGTCTAGTCGAGCTTTTTGAGCTATAAAAAAATCGCCCCTTTCGGAGCGATTCCTATGCACTGCAGTATTCTTGATAGTCGGTATCTTTTTATTCACACTTCAATAAAATTTAGCAGAGATTAAGTATAAACTCAAGTATTTTTTGATGTTTTGTAATAAAAAGTCTTAGAAACTGCTAGACTTTCGCCACCGTTGGAGTACCTTGGTACTACTATGCAACCATCAGTACTTCAACAGATACAGCAAGGCTCTAAAATAGTGCCGATTCGCTGGTGTCTCTACGCTCGTAAATCAAGTGAACAGGACGAACGACAGGCTTTGTCCATAGAGCAGCAGATCAAAGAAATGCAGTTGCTAGCAGATCACTGGAACATTGAGATAGATGAAATCCGTAAAGAAAGCCATTCCTCAAAGGAATCGGGTACCCGGCCGGTCTTCAACCGGCTCATTAAGGACATCCAGCTTGGATACTTTAACGGTATTGTGACCTGGGCTCCTGATCGACTCAGCAGAAATGCCGGAGATCTGGGTATTCTCGTGGATTTAATGGATCAAGGCAGGCTTACAGAGATCAGAACTCACGGCCAAACGTTCACCAACTCGCCAAATGAGAAGTTTCTGCTGATGATTCTAGGCTCTCAGGCCAAATTAGAGAACGATAATAGAGGCCTTAACGTTATTCGAGGACTCCATAACAAAGCTGCCAATGGTTGGCGACCAGGCGTTGCACCCATTGGTTACCTCAATAATGGGCTGGGTGAAGAGAAGATTGTTATTGACGAAGTGAGATCACCAGTTATGATCGAAATGTTTGAGAGAGTCGCCAAACAAGCTGCCACTGGCAGAGACGTAAAAAGATGGCTGGATAGTATAGACTTCCGATCAAAACACGACAAAAGACTTGGTTTAAGCCACATTTACCGAATGTTACGCAATCCGTTCTATTATGGAGAGTTTCAATATCCCAAAACCAGTGAAACCTTGCATAAAGGTAAACATAAGCCGTTAATATCTAAAAAACTGTTTGATCAAGTACAGATCCAGCTAAGTGTAGCCCCCAAAGCCCCGGCCGGAGCTAAAGAGTTTAGCTTCACTAGAATGCTTAAGTGTGGCAACTGCAATTGGGGTATTACGGCTGAAGAGCATTGTAAGAGGCTAAAATCTGGTGAGATCAGAAGATACATTTACTATCACTGTGGTAAAGCCAATGATTTAGACTGTGATCAGCCCTACATACGAGAAGCCGACCTTATGGGTGAACTACTAAGGCTTATAGACGACATGGAGTTGGATGAAATTGGTGCCCAGGAACAATTCAAGGATGAGCTAGAACGATACCAGAAGTTCAATGGTGTCTTGGGCCACACCGGAGAAGCGCTTATCCAAAAACCAGCAATTGATCTAAAAGCTTATGCAAAGTACGTGCTTCAGCACGGAACTAAGGACGAAAAACGAGAAATTCTGCAATATGTTAGTGGCGAGCTGTTCTTAAAAGACCAAAAGGTTTATATAAAGCGAAAACCTAGGTCTAAAAAGTTTAACTAAGTTAATTCGAATATCATCGCCATGTAAACGGGAATGGCATAGAACTGCTAGTTTCATAACATTTCTGGATAAATTAAAACGGCCTTTATTCCTTATATATGTCTTTAGGAGGACGGGTCGTTTTGGAACTATATCTCTGGCGGAGAGGGAGGGATTCGAACCCCCGGTACGGTTTTGCCGCACACCGCTTTTCGAAAGCGGCACCTTAAACCACTCGGACACCTCTCCACTTATTCCAGACTTTATTCTAATGCATTCTCGGGCTTTATATTTTAAATTTGATCTGTATCCTTATGTTTATGATAACGGTCATTCAAGCTATCATATTAGGCCTTGTCCAAGGCATTACAGAATTGTTTCCAATTTCATCTCTGGGGCATAGTGTCATAATTCCTAACTTACTCCATTGGCATATTAACCAAAATGGTCAGTATTTTTTGACTTTTCTAATTGCAACTCACTTGGCTACTGCGATAGTCCTATTCTTATTCTTCTTACCGGAATGGATAAAAATATTTAAAGGTCTGGCTAGATCTTTTCTGCAAAGAAATATAGATTCAAATGATTCTTATGCGAAATTGGGTTGGTTACTTGTCATCGGAAGTATACCGGCAGGAATACTAGGCTTACTCTTCCAACAGTCGCTTCAAAAATTATTTGCCTCTGCCCAAATTGCGGCAGGACTGCTAATAGTAAATGGTTTAATTTTGCTCACCGCCGAAAAACTTAGAAAGAGGCGAAAAAATGCTAGGGAAACAAGCGAAAAATCAGCTGACAACATAGCCAAACTTGGTTGGTGGCAATCAGTCGGCATTGGAACTATTCAATCAGCTGCCCTGTTTCCAGGTATTTCCCGCTCAGGCTCATCAATGGCAGGGAGTTTACTGGCTGGGTTAAATAATGAGGATGCCGCGAAATTTAGCTTCCTCCTCGCAACACCAATCATAGGCGCAGCAGCCCTGCTTAAGCTGCCGGGGTTATTCAATAGCTCCGCAGCCCCAATTCGGGGAGCCATGTTAGCTGGTGCAGTTGCAGCTGCTGTTGCCGCTTACTTATCTGTTAAGTTCTTGATTAAGTACTTCCAGACAAAAACCCTAACCCCTTTTGCAATTTATTGTTTAATCGCAGGATTTAGTCTGTCGATTTATTTCTGGGTAAAGTAGAGTCCTGATTTTTTGATCCTTTGGAGAACCAAGCCAATAGCCCTGAACCAACTGCTAGAACAAGTGCTGCCAGTCCATGTTTTAAATGAGCGTGAGTTGAGCCTGCCTGATAACCAGGTACGAAATGAAGAAGCGAACCGGCTGGCGTTACCCAATAATAGACTGCTATTGCCAGAAAGATAATTGCGATAATAATGAACAAAGTTTTTTTCATAAAATCTTCTCCTTAGCCTAAATAATATCAGTTTTTATGAGTGATGCTTAGCGATATAGGTCATGACCAGCACCGCAAAAACCCACATAGCGGGAACCGTAAATAGGATAAGACCAAGTGAGTGAGTTTGTTTATATACAACCAGAAGAGAACCAACTAAATACCCCACAAACGGGATGTAGGTAAGCCAACCTTGCCAACTCACAGGTAAATAACTGCCACGAATAGCGATAAACCAACTATTTTTTGATCTACTTTTTTTCTTTTTCATATCAAATCTAATTCTTAGATTATAAGACTTTCAAAGCCATAAGGGCAATGGCTTTAGCGTAGTGCTGTAGCACCGAGTTCTTCCACTGCAACAATTCTGGCTGCGTGTTGCATACCAGCTTCGAGTAAGACCGCTCCCCAGTATTGTGCCTGGACTGTTTTTTCAGCACTTAAAAAATCTACGGCCGCTTCGCCTCGAGCAACGCTCAATGGTCTTTCTGCTAACGATTCTGCGATATGCCTCTTCATGGCTTCACTCGGGTTAACGTAGGGGTTTTTAGGTGAGAGGGGGTCAAACTCGCCTTTCTCTATACCATCCCTATGTGCCACACCTTGTATATCTCTGAACTGAATAATCAAGCCTGGAGCACTATCTCCTACGGCTGCTAACAAGTCTTTGTCCTTATCCGGCTCTTCCTCTAGTGTCCTACCTAATGTCATAAGGTGTCCTAGGTCAATTCTGGCTCGGGTTCTATGATCAGCATAACCATGAGTTATAGCCCTAACCATTGCACCCACTTTTTCAACGTCCTTTAGTCTCCTGTTCTGATTAGTGTAAATACCATCTAGGTAGCCTTTAATACCATTTTGTCGAGTTAACAGAAACATGGTTCTAAAAGCATCTCCTAGCTCTGCCCTTGAACTGGGGAAGAATCCAAGAGTTTCATAGACTGCTCGTAATCTTTTTGCCTCAGTGGTTATTTCGGTGCGGTTCTTCGGCAATTCACCCCTAAGGACAAACCCGCCCTGAGCAACAGGAGGTACACTCTCCGGGAAACCCATATCTACAAGGTACGGTTGATTATCCCCGGCTGTTACATCTCTGTTATTTCTAAATTTTGGTCGTTTTGGCATGATATAGTACTATAACATTAAAATGATACAAAATCAAGACTAATGTTAATGATTTATTAGCAATCCGTCTATAGTTATTGTATAAATAGTCGTACCAGATAGGTTGCACTTTTCAAATTAAGGGAGGCCATGTGGCTGGAGTTCAGTATGTCAGCTCAGAAACAGAGTATGACCGTGTTTACCAACTATTCGAGAAAGGAACCGTTCCCTCGCCGCTGAGCCGAGTTCAGCTAAAGGCGCTACGACTTGTGGCCGTTGCTGCTTTCCGGCTCATATGCGCTAGGAATCGTAAGGCATTAGCAACATCGGCCGAGGATAGGTGGAAGACACATATTCTAGGGATTTTCCCTGTGGGTTTAGTCCCGGGATTTGTGGCAAAATACGGACAAAAGTGGATAAAGGTGTTTGTGTTACCTCAAAATCCAACTGTCAAAGTAGCCATGCCGGTCGATCTGATCGAGCATCTGGGGGCACATCTCGATGAAGCAGCAGCTTCTGTAACCATAAGAGTGACTCCAGGGTTGTACTACACCATCCGCGATCTGCTGCTTGCGAATAAGGGGCCAAATCTCAAGCATTTCGCCGTCGATGTCGATTGTGACCAAAAAGTAGTCAACAGAGTTCTGGCAGAGAGAGAACTCCCCCCACTACCCACCGGCGTATTTGATGTAGGGGAACCCCCTAACCCGAAAATCTTGGCAAGCATTGTCCAAAGCCCTAAATAAGGAGGTGCAAAGCTGGTTGGGCCACCCTGACTCATTTAATTATGAGAAATCAGGGTGGCCTTTTTCACGATTTATTAATCTCTTCTTGTATGGCTTGTTTATAAGCAGCTTCTAAGCGCCTGCTAACTTCACCAACTTGACCATTTCCAACAACCACATCGTCAACCTTAGTTACAGGCAAAACTTCTTTATTTGCGGCCGTTAAGAAAACTTCATCGAACCCAGACATATCTTTCGTAAATATATCGCATTCTTGGCACTCAATATTAAGTTGTTTGCATAGTTCAAGAACTATTTGACGGGTTGTGCCAATTAATATCTTGTCTTTGGGTGTTTTAACAATACCATTCTCAACTACGAAAATATTACAAGTTGTAGCCTCATATATCCTAGTTGAGTTCGGGTCTACGTAGACAACCTCAAAAGCTCCTGATTTAGCTGCCTCTTGTCGAGCTAAAACTGCCGTTAGGTAGTTTAGTGATTTAGCTTCCGGTAAGTGTCTTATGTGAGGAGTAGTTTCTACGCTTACCCCCTTCTCGTAATACTCGTTTGGTAAACTCTCCGCCTGATAAAAGGTAACAATAAGGGAAGAGTTTGAAGGTGTAATAAAATCTTGGCTCACACCACCTGTTAAAATCATTCTTATTTCTTGGTCGTCGTAAGCTTTGTTAAGTTCAATCCCTTTTAAAATTATGGCTTTAAGTTCGTCTGGAGAGCAGGGGATTTTTAAGTTTAAGTATTCGGATGTTTTATAAAATCGATCAATGTGTTCATCGATTTTAAAAGGATAGTTTGAGTATGTTCTTAAAAAATCAAAAGCGCCGAAGCCCCTTATGACACTTAGGTCACGAACAGGAATAACTAGATCTTTTTCTTCAACCCAGTGGCCGTTTAGATAATGCATGATTATCAAATAATAGCAGATGTAACGGGGTCTCGGGGAAATTACACAATGCTTAAGCTATCAACAAAGTTTAGCAATTTGCAAGTATGTGTATTAATATAATTACATGGACACTGGCGTGGAGAATCAGCAGACCCCTCTAATAAGGACCTTGTTTTTCTACGCTATAGTTATAATCCTAATCGTAGTTATAGTTATATCTATCGTCGAGGTAAGCAGGAGCCACTCTCCGAAAACTACCAAACAAGCTGCTAAAACCGTTTCTCAACCACCTAGATCAAGTTCCTCTGTTGCTAAATCAAGTAGTCCAGCAACCACCAGCCCATCTAGTGGCAGTTCATCAACTTCAAGTTCTTCAGCCACGAGTACCACCACTCAGCCAAGCTCAACTACCGCCCTCAGCAACACTGGGCCAGGGAATTTGGTCGTACCCTTTGTCGTTGCCAGCGGCGGCGGTTTTGTTATCAGTCAAATATACTTTAAGCGAAAAAGAGCATCAGTTAAACACTAGCTAATTGGTTGTTGGATGCCAAACATGGGTGTTATTATCTAGTTTGAGCTCATGAAAAAAAACATTGTAGAAAGGTCCATTGAGGCACCGGCGCAGGCTCTTCAATATGGAGTTGAGGGTGGGCAAAAAATAGCTGCTAAAGTTCCCTATTCTGGACGAGGTTCTCTTAAGAAAGTTAAAGGCTACTGGTATTTACTAGGCCCTGGGCTTACTACTGGCGCTTCAGACGATGACCCTTCGGGTATTGCCACTTACTCACAGACTGGGGCCCAATACGGTTTTGGTCTTCTTTGGCTAGCAGCTTTTACATTCCCCCTAATGGCAATCATACAAGAGATGTGCGCCCGGATTGGTTTAGTTACCGGGAGAGGTTTAGCTGGCAATATTCGAGTTCATTTTGGTAGAAAGGTACTCTACATTAGCACGCTTCTGCTTTTTGCTGCCAATACTTTCAACATTGGCGCAGATATTGGGGCGATGGCTAATGCGGTCCAGCTGCTAAAGCCACACTTTAACTTCACGCTACTTGTTATTGGGGTTACCTTGCTTATTTTGCTGCTACAGGTGTTTACACCGTATGTTAAGTATGCGCGTTATTTAAAGTGGTTGGCGCTTGTACTGTTCGCCTATATTCTCTCAGCAATCCTAGCTCACCCCGACTGGCACACAGTCATAAAATACTCAATTGTTCCACACATTACTTTTAGTAAAACTCAACTTCTTCTTATTTGCGCTATTTTAGGTACCACGATTACTCCTTACTTATTTTTCTGGCAAACGTCTCAAGAGATAGAGGAAGAAATTGCGGCTGGTAAAACTACTCTGCAATCTCGAATGGGCTCAGAACCAGAAGCTATAAAAAAAATGCGAATTGATGTTTGGTCAGGCATGTTTTTGTCTAATGCCGTGATGTTTTTCATAATCGCAGCTTGTGCGAGTGTACTTTTCAAACATGGCATTACAAACATAAGTACAGCGGCTCAGGCAGCTCAAGCTCTCCGCCCATTTGCTGGTAGCGCGACTTTTTGGCTATTTGCTGCTGGAATTATTGGAATGGGGATGCTGGCAATCCCAGTTATGGCTGGCGCTAGCGCTTATGCAATCAGTGAGAGTTTAGGGAAAAAACAGGGCTTGAGTTCAAAGCTAAAGCAAGGTTCAGCTTTTTATGGAGTGATTATAATATCAATGCTTTTGGGTTTAGGTATGAACTTCTTAGGGCTTAATCCAATCAAGGCTCTTATATACTCAGCTGTGCTAAATGGTATTGTTGCGCCAATAATACTAGTTTTGGTTTTGCTACTCGCTCGAAAGAAACATGTTATGGGCGATTGGAAGAATGGAAAAGCATCGGCAAGTCTTGGTTGGTTTCTTACAGCCATGATGGCGGTTTCTGGAGTTGCTGCTATTTACGCACTGTTCCCCTAAGTACTATCTCTAATTAAAGGTTTCTTGGGTCTGGGTTTTTCACTTTCGTCCTTTTGGACTCATCAGCACAAAAACTCATTTGTGGAGTGGAATGACAAGCGGAGGAGTGCCCTCAACAATGATGGCTCGGATTATCTGACTTTTTCAATACACTGTCGATATCTTTGTTTAAAATACAGATCAAAAATTAAAGTTTTATTTGCTGCTGAGCTGTTCTTCGATTATTTTTTTGGTATCAAAAATAATCTGGTCTGGGTTTTTTGCTAAAACTACGTGCACACCCATTGCTTTGGGCTCCACTAAATTTTCTGAACGATTATCTATAAAAATACACTCACTGGATTTATAAGTTAGTTTACTTAACACAAGTTTATATATTTCAGGGCCCGGTTTATTGGTACCGAGTTCGCCCGATAGTAGCACAGGCTCAAAACCAGCATAGGCGCCAGTTTTACGAAGCACCCAACCAATTGGCTTAATAACATTGGATAGTATTGGAGTGCTTATCCCTTGAGCTCGCAGTTCAGTGGCAAATTTCAATATCTGAGATCTTCGTCTCAAATACCAAATTACTCCAAAATAGTCGAATATTACTACCTTGATCATTTTTATTATTACTCAATTTAGCTAAAGATTAATTAAATCCTTCATTGGCCTTATTGTATCAGTTATCCTAAAAAGGAATTTACTGGCCATATTGGGATTATAGATATATCTAAAGTCTAGTTTAAGACTTGGTTTTGTTAGACTCGGGAGAATTTTTTGAATGCGAACTTGTTGGCTTAATAATAGTTGAACGACTCTTATCAGATGATTTAGCAGTCATATCTTCATCTCCACGAACAAGGGTCACAAATTCAAATGTGTTTAATGGAGTCGATTCAGGTGACGGTAGACTCTAGGCTGCGGGGATGGACGGCCTCCACTTATATCGTTAAACTTATCTTGAAGTATAGCCGCCCCAATAAAACTGAGTATCCACATTAAAATGAAACAAAGGATAATGTTAACTTCTTTATTGGTATAGGCATCTACGGCTTTAGAAAATTTATAGTACCAGTAAAAAGCGGGCGGTATTGCTAGAAGGACTATTACCAGATAGATAAGAATTAATACTAACGAGCTGAAGGGGTTAGTAGTTGTGCTGGCTGAAGTAGAACTATAAACGTGAAGGTTTGCTAAGACGATTGCATAAGCAAAAAGTGCTGGACCTAGAAAGGAGACTAAGATAAGCCACATTGACGGAACTTTGATCATAGTTTTTTCATTTAGCTCTTTTCTGGTATCAGCCAACCAATAAAGATAGTAAATACTCAAAGTTATAAGAGACAGGGCAACTACTACTAACGGTTTTCTTTTTTTCATTTTTGACGCTTACACCTAGAAAGTATAAACGCAACCTCTTAAATGTAAAGCTGAGTACGTTTTTGTGAAAAAGAGTTATTTTTTGGTTTTTCCGGAATGTTCTTTATTGGTCAGTATTATGTAGGCTACTACTGCACCAAGCCCAATACCAACCGCAAATGCTGCTGAAGTTTGATAAGCAGCCCCAGATATATTTAGAATGGTCACCACTATCACATCAACCACGGCTACGGTAGCAATTATGGCAACCTCTCTTTTCTTAGCAATCTCGGTGTGCTTGATGCTTTTCATAAGCTTTACTAGATTATACTACCCCTTTTGATTTATCAGTATACGGTTATTAAATGCTCTGATGAGCTTTATGATTTCTTCCCATCAGGTATGGGTAAGGAGAGGTGTGGCTTGGTGGTAGAGCAGAGTTAGCCCAGATTGTCTATTTTTAGACCATCTATAGAGCGCTCTGCTCTACCACCTTCAAAAAACCACTTAAGGTTTATCTGGCACCAGTTCCATGGCATCTTGAGCATCTATTGCCCATAAATCCCACGGAACCTTTTCCTCCACACTCAGGGCAAGCGTCGACTTTCCCTCTGCCACCACAACGGTTGCAGTTTGTAGGAAGAAGTCCTCCTCTCTGTCCTCGTCCATTGCAAATCGGACAAGTGACTTTCTGAGTCACTGTAATCACCTCCTTTCGTAACGGTAGGTTCGGATAAGAAAGGTTGATAACGAAAAATGGGATGAAACAAAGAGTTCTTGCTGAAAGCAGTGATAGTCTAGGTTCTAGTTAGTTGAAAACCTAAACTGTCGCTACCCGCAACTTGAAACTTACCTATACCTGTTAATGTGCCTCGGAGCTATCAATTAGCTCAACGAGTTAAATCATCCTAACACACGCTTTTGAAAAATCAATACCTAATTATAAGTTGGTTTTTTATTCGTCTATTTAGCAGGCATAACTTGGCCTAATTCAGATTTAACTTTAACCCACGCGTCCTCGGCGGCTGCTTCGTTATAAGCAAAGCGGTTTGAATCATTAAAGAAAGCGTGGCCACAGTTAGGATAAACCTTTGAGACAAAGTTAACTCCAGCTTCCTTCATTCTTTCAGTTAAATCAGGCAACCCAGACATGAGCCTTTCATCATTCTCCCCATAAAATGCTCTGATTGGACATTTTATTTCCCTAAGCTCGTCTACTGCCTGGTCAGTATGGCCGTAAAAAGGCAGGGCTAACGCTAGCCTTGGTTCAGCAACTGCCAGCGAAAAACTATAAGTCCCTCCGAAACAGAAGCCAATCACCGCTACCTTACCGTTTACCTCTGGCTGTTTATAGAGATAGTCAAAACAAGCTTTAACCCTCTTTATGGTCAATTCACCGAAGTCTGGTTCCTGAGAAGGTGCCATTAGTTTTCTAAGTTCTGGTTGAACACTATTGCGTTTTTCGGGGTCAAAAAGAGCTTCTTGGAGTTTAGTTATAGCGGCCGAATCGAAGTCTGAGTGCTCAAGTAGACTTGGCGCCAAAGCCACAAACCCCTCCTGAGCTAATCTATCGGCAACCGATTTTATATGATCAACCAGGCCCCACACTTCATGGATAACTATTATTGCTCCTCTGGGTTGAGTTTCCGGTTCCGCCAGATAACATGAAATTGATTTGTCGGCTTCTATTTTGATTAACTTTCCCATTCTATGATCTCCTGCTTTTTAAATAAATAATTGTCTCGCTCAACCACTATCCTTATATTTTCCATTTATAAATCGAGTTATGCAAGCTTAGGAGAAAAAACCTATACCGCATTTTCCACATCTATGAGCTCAGTATTAAAGCCTATACCCGCTCGACCCTATTGAGCCACCATACATCTTGGACACTTTCACTAAACTAGAAAGGAGTGAAAGTGAGAACAAGAAAGATGACCAACAAACAACTTCAGATCTATGGAGCTAGGATTAAGATAGCCTGGTTTAGGAAAGCTGAAGAACTAG
>DATKHC010000005.1:0-41731 GCA_035510465.1 Saccharimonadales bacterium (SeqCode) | reverse complement strand
ATTAGCTCAGGACCTTTGCAACATTTCAGCGGGTGTTCGGTACTGTAAGCTAGAGTGTAATCTTTCATGGTTGTAGTAAGCAAGATAGTCTTCTAACTGGTTATGTATTGTCTCTGGTTTAGGGAATGATCTATGTATTCCTTCCTCTTGGATGGTCCGGTTAAATCTCTCAATGAAGGCATTGTCGTTAGGCTTACGTACTCGGCTGTGCCGAAGTACTATGCCTCTGCCTTGCAACTGGTCATTTAACCATCTACCAAACTCTGAACCATTGTCTGACTGAATGCACTTGAAGTTAAAGCCAGCCTTGTCTTGTCCACGCATCAAAAAGCCTAAACTTACTACCTGACTAATACTTTCGTGGTATTCCACGTAAGACCACCGACTGTATATATCTATGAGGGTGTATAGGTAGACTCTTCGCCCAGCTCCGACATCAACTAGATGGACCGTGTCCGTTTGGATGAGTTCGCCAGGGGCATTGGCCAGTGGTCTATGGACATGCTGTCTATAGCGCTTCCACTTACTGACAGGACGAAGTAGCTTTAGTCTCTTTAATACTCGTTTAACACTAGCCAGACTGACCTTAGTTCCTTCTCGTAAACAGTGGGCATGAACCACACCTGCGCATCTGTTATGTTTGCCTCTCCAGTAAACAATGCGTTCCACTATCCAACTAGGTAGAGCGCCTGGTGAGTGATGCGGTCTACAGCTAAGAGTTGGGATAGACCATTTGCAGGCAGACAAACGCCACTTACCAGCCTGCCTAGTCGGCCTATTACTATTAGATAGTTGAACGTTTTGGTTTATATCTAGCCATTTACGCTTCCAGCGCCACAATGTGGATCTATGTATACCACTTTTTCTTGCGGCAATGGTAAGGGGCAAATCTTGCTCTATGACAAGTCTGAGCGCATCGGCCCTCGCTTTAGGTAGTAATGGATTGTTAGAATAGCTCATACGGCTGTTCTCCTGTTTAGATTTAGTAGTCTCATACAGTGTAGAACAGCCGCACTTTGGATGTTGCAGAGCTAGTGAGCCCTTACGTTGGACTTGATATTGTAGGTAATAACTGGTATAGATAAGGTTAATGGAAACAACCAGCAGTGAGGAAGTACCAGTTGGTGACAAGCGACAAGCTGAAGTATCTGAGCGAGTTTCCGAATTTATAGCATATATAGAAAGTCTACGGATAAAACCGGCTACCACCAATGAGCTATCGGCTCAAAGACCTTCAGACGAGTAAATATTAGACAACTATATTGCTTTTTTAGTAATTATATGCTATCGTATTAGCATGATAGAAAAACAAACATCACCCATCGAAACCATCGATTCGGCCCAAACCTATATTAATGATGTACGCTCTCTTTATAGAGCCTCTGAGAGTGATTATCGTGGCCGAAGATCTGAAGATCAACAAACCATCGCAGAGGTATCTGCAGAAGACGGAGAACTAATCGTCGACAGTGTAGTTCTGGGTATGCTTAGTCTAGGTAGTCTTGGTCTGCCTTCAGCCACCAGGGGTGAAGTTCGTTTACCTGCTGGTTACGAAACCAATGTAACAGTTGGTGATTTTGACTGGAAGGACTTTAGGGGTTCATTTAGTAGACTATTAGCTGGATTTGGAGTACTTACAGATAGATTAGAGAA
This sequence comes from Saccharimonadales bacterium (SeqCode), assembly GCA_035510465.1. Classification (GTDB taxonomy): domain Bacteria; phylum Patescibacteriota; class Saccharimonadia; order Saccharimonadales; family DATKHC01; genus DATKHC01. Next base: position 40,078 of record DATKHC010000005.1, on the reverse strand, counting down.
GAAAGGGCTAATAAGTTCAGGTTATTCCGATTTTCATAAGCCTGAAAGACTTTGAATTGCCACTGCTCTTTTTAGCGATTTTCTAGCTCACAATGCCCTAAGGTTTGGAGTCGATACAGCCGGAATCATCGGAGTTGGGACAAAAACTGTTTACGATATTGAGGGCGGAGGACCGCCCATAACCCACAAAGTAGTCGTTGATAAAGATAAGGCTCGGGGTCAACAGGAGATAGAAAGAAATATGTCGGAGCGAGGTTACAACTCACTTAGAGGAAATGACCCAGACTACAACCGTAGTACCCATACCGCTGGCAAGATGTCTCCAGACGAATATAAAGCTTTGAGACGGGAATTCCCTGAGTTAGATAAAGACGAATTCGACTTCCTAACCGGCTACTTGCAAGATGCAGAAACAGGTCTTGCCAACAGAGGATAATCAGTCACCGCTTAAAGCTTAGATATTCTATCCGCCAGCCATTTAGCGCTAGGTCTGGCTTTACGTTTCATATTATCCGATCGATCGACTTCGAATAGACCAAATTTGGGCCACCAACCATATTTCCATTCAAAGTTATCAACTAAACTCCAGTGAAAATAACCCTGTAAGTGCACACCTTCGCTAATTGCTTTTTCCATTGCAACTATCGTCTCTTCTAGCCACCATCGTCGGTATTTATCATCGCTGTCTGCTACACCGTTCTCGGTTACGAAGATCGGTTTGTGGTAACGTGACCAAGCCCGCAGAAGTATCGGGTAAAGTCCTTCAGGCTCCATATACCAACCAAGGTCAGACAATGGGACAAGGGGGTCCTTTAATTTCATAAGTCCGGTGTAATAATCAGTATTGTAATAGTTAATACCTATGAAGTCTTGCTTCCGACGAATTCGTATCAAAAACCACCAATTCCAAAAATAACGCATGTATTTAGTAGATACTTCATCGAAAAAATTATGTGGCCGCTTAGCCTGAATATTAGCAAGTTGCGACGCAACTCCTATGGAAAGGCTGGGCTTCTTCGTCTTTAAGATCTTATAGGCTTTTTTATGAGCTTTGACTAAATTCAAAGCCACCCTTACAAAAGCCACCAAATTCTTCTTTTCAGGGGGCCACTCGCCAGTTAAATAGCTAAAGGTTGAGTACACATTGGGCTCATTAATCGTAATTACGTAAGAAACTTCTTCGATCAATTCATCGGCAATTTTTTCTACAAATCGTTCAAAATATTTGATGTTTGAGGTTTTTTCGAAACCTCCTTTTTCAGTGAACCAAATGGGCATAGTCCAATGCCAGACATTTAAAAATGGTTCCAGGCGACGAGCCCTGAGTTCAGCTATATATTTTCTGTAATGCTCAATTTCTTTTTCGTCCCAGGCCCCTTCTTTAGGCTCAAGTCTTGACCACTCTATACTAAATCTAAAAGCATTAAAATTAATTGACTTAGCGAGCTCAAAGTCTTCCTTATATTTATGGTAGTGGTCTACCGCTCTGCCGGATACGTAGTTAGCTGGATCTTCAGCTTTAGACTTTACATTGTCCCAATCAGATAGTTTACCCAGCCTTTGGTGTGCAGTTTGGGCAAGTTCTTTCGCGTTAGCTAATTCCCAAACTGACCACTGGTTAACTGTTCCTCCCTCGACCTGGTGTGAGGAGGTCGAGGCACCCCATAAAAAATTTCTGGGGAAGTTAGACTGATTATCTTCTCGCATGTCCCACCTTAGCTTTTGCCCAACTCAGCTAAAACCTCATTCACCGTCATTCTTTTTTGCTCAGTTGTATCGCGATTTCTAAGTGTCACTGTTTTGTCTTCCAGGCTTTGGAAATCAACAGTTACACAGTAAGGAGTACCAATTTCATCTTGGCGGCGATATCGTTTACCAATGTTACCATTATCGTCCCACATGGCTAGCCCAACCTTTTGCTTAAGGGTACCGTATACGTCATGTGCATATTTAACTAACTCTGGTTTGTTCTTTAGGAGCGGAAAGACTGCTACTTTAACAGGCGCCAGGTTAGCTGGCAAAGCCAAGTAGGTCCGTTTTTCGCCGTTAATTTCGTCTTCTTTGTAGTATTCAGTTAGAACCGCCAGCACGTGTCGTTCGAGCCCAAAGGTTGGCTCAATAACGTGAGGCAGAAATTTACGATTACTCCCCTTCTCTGCGTATTCTAAATTCTTGCCAGAGTGTTTTTGGTGATTAGATAGATCGAAATCGGACCTATAGGCGAGCCCAGCAAGTTCGTCCTCTCGACCAGGGAACTTATAATTAAAATCTATTGTTCTATCTGAGTAGTGAGCCCTGTCTGACTTATCTATTTCAACTTCTTTGATGTTTTCTTTCGATAAACCAAGCGTCTTTTCAAACCACTCACGCATTTTTAGGCGTAGATTGTCAAAATCAGCTTCCCAGTTACTGGGATCAATAAAGTACTCTAGTTCCATGATCTCGAACTCTCTAGATCTAAATATGAAGTCCCTCGGACTGATCTCGTTTCTAAAATTACGTCCAACCTGAGCAATCCCAAAAGGTATATCAGGGTAGTAGCTATCGACTATGTTCCTGAAATTAACGAACATGCCCTGAGCAGTCTCAGGCCGAAGGTAAGTAAGCGAACTCTCATCTTCAACTGAGCCAACATTTGTCTTAAACATTTGACCAGCCCTACTAGGATTTCCCAGTTCATTGCCATCTGGGCTTTTGATCTTAAGTTCCTTGATTTTATTGGCCATATCTTCAAGGCTCATCCCTTTTGGATCAACTTTGTTGTCCGCTAGCAAATGGTCCAAGCGATAATGCTGTTTAGTCTTTACGTCTTCTATGACAGGATCGTGGAAAGTTGACTCATGGCCACTGGCTTGCCAAATTTTGGCGTTCATTAGTATTGAGCTCTCTATTCCGTACATATTGTCGGGTTCTTCAACAAACTTCTGCCACCATAAGTTGGTTAAGTTGCGTTTTAGGGAAAGGCCTAGTGGACCCCAATCCCAAGTACCGGACAAACCTCCATAAAGCTCTGACCCCTGATAAATAAAGCCCCTTCGTTTACATAAACTAACTAGGTCTTCTAGATTAACTTTTGTCATTTGCTCAAATTATAACTAAACCTAAGGGGAGCGTACAGGATAAAAGCACACTGAAGTCACGATTAACAAGTTAAACGGATAAGCCATGCCCCAAGAGCACTGATGATACGAGCTTATCGATACCGCTAAGTAGTTGCTCGTAACCATCTACTCTAACGATTTGCTCGGGTCTGTGTTCAGATATTAATCTAAGTAGTTTGATCTGATCCTTCGAGTAAACTCCTCTGGGTTCAGGATAAAAATGCATCTTTTCGAAGTCAAAGTTATAGGCGCTTGATTCACTTAGCTTCCCTGCTCTTCCGGTAGAAAGATCTATTGCATGCCCCATGGTAGATATTAGGTGTAGGCCAACCCAGAGCCTTACTAGATCCAATGGTATAGCAAGGTTGTCTAAGCTAGCAAAGGTAGTATTTACGATTTCGAAGTACTCTTCCCCGCTAGAATCTTCGGTAATCTTGTTAACTAACTTCATTACCTTATAAGCAAGCTCGGTCCGATCTAAATCTTTAACTATTTTTGAATAATACTTGATCAATCGAGCCGATATTAAAATACCGAGATCTCCCCTGCTCGGCAAAATTGTTATATTGGCTGTGCTAAATAGTTCAACGCTGCCGGCCAACTTAGCCTTTGCCTTTCTGACACCTTTAGCGATCGTTCTTAGCTTGCCGTAGTCTGGACTCAAAAAGGTGATAATTCGATCAGCTTCCTGATAGTTTATTCTGTTTAGGATAATTCCGGTGCTTACAATTTGGTTCATACAACTTGGGTACTCAGGTGACGGCCTAATATATAACCCAGTTCGGACAGACTAGTTGTTGGTTTGTATAAGTAGTTAACTATGCCGAATTCTGAATTTAAGTCTTTGGTTTGTAGCTCTGTTTTCGGGATAACACTGTTAATCACCACTGGTATTGATAACCATTCTGGATAGGATCTAAGCTCGTGTAAGAATTCGAAACCACTGTGACCAGGCAACTGCAATTCCAGCACAATTACGTCAACCAGCGCTTTATCTAATTTTTTAATGGCCGTGGCTGCATCCCCGGCTAATACGACTCGAAAACTTTGTTGAGTTAAGTATCGTTCGTAGGTCTTTGACAGCAGGTAGTCCGGCTCAATGATTAGTATTTTTTTCATACTAGAACGACCAATTTAGCTGACCACTAGGTGCAAGATTAGCTACTAAACCGGTTAAATGTTGCTGGTGAGCAACTCTTAGGTGAGAAGAGATATCTGATAACAAATTGTCAGCGAGCATAATACCCGCCCCACTCGATGCACTAAACTCAGGTAAAAACTGTCTAGACTGGTCCTTTGATAACATAGCCTTTTTGAAGTAGCCATTTGACATTTCAATGTTTGGGCTAAAAATACCAGCCGCAACTCCACTATCAGTTCTATAGGCCTTAAATTTAACCATCCCCCTGCTCTTTTTTGTCGGGAGGGACGGGAATTGAGCTTCAATAAACGCATATCCCAGCATAGTAAGAGCAGCTTCTAGACGAACCTTATCAGACATTACGGGCAGAATTTTTACAGGCAGTTCAATTTCTAGCTCACAGTTATATATCTTTGCCAGTGAGCCTAGGCTTTCAGCAGCAGAATTTATAGTCGCCGAAACAGAAACCGGTTCAAGAATTAATGAGGCCTGATTCCCTTCTGAAAGACTAAGTAAACAGCTGTCTATAGTCTTTATAGCGATATCTGCCATATCCGTAATATAGCCACTCTCAGATACATTTTCTGAGCTCAGCTCAGCTTGCCTGGCAATTTGAAGGAGAGGCAGTTTGAGCTGCTCCATTACTACCCTTATAAGCCTGTTATTGAGCCAATAATCAGCAGTGTCCACTGTTTAAATAACCCCGCTATTTATCTTGCCTTCTTACCTTTAAGTATAGCACTACTGGATATTCGAAACTGGTTTTTCTTCAGGATAGAAATGTGGATTTAACTTTCGGTTAGATATAGCTTCACATATTATTCTAAGGTTGTGTTCTGCAAGCGCAACACTTCCTTCAAACCCTCTAAAAACCTCTGTTCTATTTTTCTTTTTCGGGGAGCTACTAGCTAAATCAGCCTGTGCGTATATATAACTGTGAGCTAGACGCGTTAAAGCTTACATTTAATTGACTACTATGGGTATAAGCCGACAACATAGCAAAGAAAGTTATCAGCTAAGGGACTGGGTTAGAACTATTCAGGTTGGCGTTGTCTAATGACCGCCTTTAGGACATCTCCTGCTACCCCTGCACCATCGATATTTCAAACACAGACATAAGTGAAGTTAAATGTCTACTAGACGATGATATTGGTATCAGAAATGAATGGGTCAACTTGCTTAGACGACCAAACAGGCTATTTTGACTACTGTAAAGAAAAAAACGAACAAATATATTATGCAACTCAATACATAGACTGTAAAACCATTAGCATATTGACGATTATTATAAATTGTTTGCTAATATAGATTTACTTTGTTACATTACTCATTAATATTAGGTGGTTATGAACGAAATTAGTTGAGGGATTTGTGGCTGTCTTGAATAATTCTGAAGAAAACTCATTCGACATTATTGAACCTGGATTTATACAACACGGCCAAGAGTATATTCACCATAGCGGGCTTAGCGTAAAAGACACAGCATTCCATCGATTAATACGAAAACAGATTATTATCATAGCCGTTATTTGTGCCCTCGTAATTATCGGTTTTATATTGAACTGGCACGCAACCCTGCTCACCCTGGTGGCAATTCTGACTGCATATTACGTCATTCAGATTGGGTTTGATTCTTTCTTGTGTTACCGCAGCTTGTCTCGTGACAACGAAATTGAGATAAGCACCCAAGAAGTTAATAAGTACAGCATGGAGTGGCCAAAATACACCATTCTTTGTCCCTTATATGATGAAGCCAATATTCTCCCGCAATTTGTTAGTGCAATGAAGAAGCTGGAATATCCAGCCGATAAGCTACAGATAATGCTTCTTCTTGAATCTAACGACGACGAGACAATTAAAGCTGCCAAAAATATGAGGCTGGGAAAAAGTTTTGAAATTGTTATTGTTCCCGAATCCCAACCACAAACAAAGCCTAAAGCACTCAATTATGGCTTAAAACGAGCTACTGGTGAATATATAGTCGTCTATGATGCTGAAGATATACCAGAACCTCGTCAATTAAAGCAGGCTGTGCTGGCATATCAAAGAGTAGAACCCGACGTTGCTTGCATACAGAGTAAATTAGACTACTACAACGCTGACCAGAATTTATTAACTCGACTTTTTACGGCTGAATATGCCTCATTGTTTAGCTTGGTTTTGCCAGGCCTTCAATCAATCAAGGCACCAATACCGCTGGGTGGAACATCCAATCATTTCCAGAAAAAATTACTAAAAGAACTAGGTGGATGGGATGCTTTTAATGTCACCGAAGATGCTGACCTCGGCATAAGATTAGCAAAACAAGGATTCCGGACGGTCATAATGAACTCTTTCACATTTGAAGAAGCCAGCTCACGTCCCAAAAACTGGTTTAAGCAACGTTGCCGTTGGATAAAAGGATACATACAAACATTTTTTGTTCACACTCGACATTTAAGGGAATTTAAGAGTACTATCCGCAAGCCAAATAGCCAGCTATTTCAAATGGTTGTTGGTGGCAAGGTAGCTTTGATGTTTATTAATCCAATAATGCTTTTGATTACTATCTTATATTTTTCCCTCGATGCGACTATAGGGGCAACAGTCCGCGGCTTCTTCCCTGCCCCCATACTTTACATGGCTGTAGGCTGTATTTTATTCGGTAACTTTATGTACTTGTATTATTACATGTTGGGTTGTGCTAAGCGTGAACACTGGCAGATAGTTAAAATTGTTTATCTCATGCCTTTTTATTGGTTAGCAATGAGTGCTGCCGCATACGTAGCTGTATTTGAACTGGTCTTCAGACCTTATTATTGGCACAAAACTCTACACGGGCATCATCTTGGCGTAGAAAATATTGAACATGCTGCTTTGGACACATTACGACTAGATTCTAAAATACCAGAGGCCGAAAGTGCGTAACATACGACAATTTGTCCAAAAGTACGACGTATGGTTAGTTGCATTGGCCGCATTGATTGTATCTATAATTTCCACAGTATATTATTTTACCCACCATGACACATTGCTATACGACGACGCTATAAGTCGTATTGATATAGCACGAAGAGTCATAGACTTTAAGCAACTCGGCTTACAACAGCTAGGAGGTATCTGGCTACCGCTACCTCAACTATTGATAATACCTTTTGTGGCTTTTACGGGCTTATGGCATAACGGGTTAGCAGGTAGTTTCGTATCGATGATTTCTTTTGTGATTGCAGCGACATATATATATAGAATTGGGAAGTATTTAACTAAAAGAATGTCCGGCGGAGTAATCGCTACAGCCATACTGATGTTGAACCCAAACGTTTTATACATGCAGTCAACGCCTATGTCCGAGCTCTTACTTCTGGCAACCTTACTCGCAGGCACTTTCTATTTTATACGGTGGTTCGATAAGCAAAATAACCTTGACTTAGTCAAATCAGCCTTTTGTATATTGCTTGCCACAATGATTAGATATGAAGCGTGGATGGTTCTGATCTTTTGCGGAGCAATTATTTTAGCGCAATCAATATACCATAGAAACTCGCGCAAAAATATAAATGGTAAGTTTTTCTTATTTGGGACATTGAGCGCATTTGGGATTGCTTTATGGCTACTTTGGAACTTGGTTATATTTAAAAATATTCTGTATTGGTTTAATGGGCCATACTCTCCACAAAATCAGCAGCAGACTCTTGCAAACCAGGGTTTATTGCCCACCAAGCACAACCTAGTCTTATCTTTCACGACGATGATAAGAACACTTAACTTAGATTTAGGCCCTGTTGTTCTGTTCGCTGGTCTGGCAGCACTCATTATCTTACTCTTAAGTTGGGCTAATAGAAGAATAAAGCACAACAACCTAGTGATGGTCGCTATATTAGTTTTAATTGCACCTGCAGTACTAGATATAGTTAGCCTCTATAGCGGCAGCATCTATATATCAACTAGTATGAACAATCTGGAGGGTGTTCGTTACGGGCTTGAGACCATCCCTCTTATTGCCGTATTAATTGCACTAGTGCTAAGCAAAATCAAAGTAGTTTACCTTGGGTTAACTGTCTGTACCATACTGGCAATAACATACTTATTTATGTCCGTTACCGCAACCCTCAAGTCCCCGGTAACCAATGATGCAAGCGCTATTTACTCGCTACAGACTACAAATGCCGTATCAGCCTTTCAGAAAGATTATAAAGGCGGGAACATATTAGGCAGTACGTCGGGGGGAACTATAGGACTTATACATTCTATCGGATTACCTTTCAAGGACTATATCCAGGAAGGAGACAGTGGTCTATGGCGAAAAGCGCTAGCAAAACCGCAAAAATATGTATCATATGTAATACTTAGCAACGGTAGTACTGGCTACGCTACTCCAGTTGGTGTTTACGACAATAGTTATTTGCCGCATAGAGCAGCATACAACAAGTACTATGACCTTATATATGACAAAAATTCTTATATGATTTTTGCTCTTAAAAGCTTGCACTTACCGTCTGTTGGCTTACCTATTACCGCGACTAAAAAATCATCAACAAAGGTTAGCGTTACCACTAGTGTGCATCCGGCAACCCCTACGACTCCGTCGTCGCAAGAAGTTATGGTTACAGTAAACCAAGGTGATTCGGAATCGTCAATAGTAGGTTCTCAGATAAATAACCTTAACAAAAATGGTCTACTAACTTCTAGCGAATATTCTACGGTTGAAACCGAGATGGTGAACTATATTGGAGATAGTAACTTAATTTATCCAGGACAGGATATTAATCTTAATCTGACGTATCTACGGCAACTAATTAATCAAGCCGAGGGTACTTCGTCTACAGTTCCTACGGCTACTAATAAAAGTAGCAATATAGCTAATGTAACAGTAACTAGTGGGGACTCAGAATCACTTATGGTGAGGCAGGAAATTCACCTTCTAGATCCTAATCACGAACTAACGAGTGCAGAGGAAGCATTTGTAGAGGGCACTATGGTACAGGACTTAGGTGATAATAATTTGATATATCCAGGGCAAAATGTGACCCTCAATATTTATCAATTACAGTCTTTAATTTCTTCTAGCAAACAGCTAAGTGCTAGTCAGACTGCAGCCTGGCAGGTTTACGGGAATAATATCGCCTATTAACGTGTTCTTCTGTTATTTTCAGAACTACATTTGCAAATTGTTCAGTTTCAGTAATCAGGTTAAGTCTGAACTGATAGAGATGTGGTCGATAGTGAAAGTAGCCGGACGCATTGTAAGTTTTTATATTTATATACGCCATTTCATTTGCGAAAATTGTGTATCCTCATCCGTTATAAATATATAAATAAAGCCCTGTTTTAGTCTTAACTGGATTTTTGCTTTTTATGGGGTAGGCGAAACTTACCAACTTGACTTTACTCTTGTAAGTTTGAATAATCTTAGTGTTCAATCTTTCCATATAAGGACTAAGTAGGAATACGAAAATGCCTTCAACCTCGGGCCACTGTTTTCTCCAATAATTTCCTAAAATTACCTTAATTTTGCGCTTGTATTTCCGGGTTCTGAGCCAACAGTAAACAAACAATAGGGGGTTTAGTTCGTAACCGACAGCATTAATACCATTCTTAGCTGCTTCTATTAACATCCTACCGTCTCCGCAGCCCAGTTCTAGCATAGTCTGGCCGGGTTTTAAATCTAGTAGTTTTATCGCTTCTGGCAATTGTTTTTTCATCGTGGGCAGAAATGGTGCGCCGTAGATTATTACGAAGGTAAATAAGAAAAATACTCCGAATCCTATTGCCCAAGCTATTTGCCAAAAAGAACTGTGATCCATCCCGGTTTATTCCCCGGTTTTTTGGGGCGCTTTAACTTTGCTAATTTTATTCTTGGTGTCTTTTAAATACGCTTCCAGTTTAGACACTATCGCTATCCCTTTCTCGTACTCTGAGACCGCACTGTCTATATCCGTGTCCCCTGAGCTTAGCTTAGAAATAATAAGCTCTAATTCCTGACTTAACTGCGTAAAATTCACTTTGTCATTCTTCATAACCTAATTCTACTTTGAGCTTATTGATTTAACTGAACTAAGTAATTTTGAATCCGTAAGTTCTATGCTCAACTCGTCAGCTACTTTCAAGCTTTTAGCTGAGCTAATAACAACTCCAGCTTTTCTAACAATAGCATAACCCCTTGTCAGGGCTTTAAAAGGGCTTAGAGCTTCAAGTAGATCACGTTTATTGGCGAGTTGAAAACTGGTTTGTTTAAAGAGCTGATCAAAACTATCTAAAAGAGACTGTTTCATAAGTTTCGTGCTCGTAAGCAGGCTCTCTAAATAATTACTAACTGATTGTTTGAGCTGGTAGTTCATGCCTTCAAGTTGCTTTAATATATGTTTCTTGTCTGGTGTGAGTAGCTCAGCTGCATTTGATGGTGTTGAAGCTCGCTGGTCAGCCGCTTTCTCAGCTAGGCTTATATCAACCTCATGACCAATAGCTACTAAAGTAGGTATGCGGCTAAGTCCGACAGCCCTAACTAGCCTCTCGTCGTTAAAAGCAGCTAGATCTTGGGCACTCCCACCACCCCTGGTGATAACAACCACATCAACTTCACTGGAAGTATTAAAGAAAGTCAGGCCAGCTTCTACCTGCTCGGCCGCCATATCGCCTTGAACCAAGCTATCATAGACAAGAATCTCAAGCCCACTCCAACGTTCATTTAAGATCTTAATGAAATCGTGGTAAGCAGCTGACTCAGTTGAAGTGACAAGTCCTACCTTTTGTGGCGGATAAGGGAGTATGCGTTTCCTGGATGGGTCAAACAAGCCTTCTTTGGTTAATTTAGACTCTAGAAGCTGAGCCGCACGTTTGAGTGAGCCTTCACCTACCGGCATTATAGATGTGATGTTAACGCTAAAGCCATATCTTTGATGAAGTTGAGGTGATCCTTTAATACGCACCATTAATCCATCCTCAAGTGGTCCTGGTATCTGATAAATAATCGCAAAACACTTAACGCTTGAATCAGCATCTTTAATGTCAAAGTAGACAAAACGATTTTTTGAGATCCTAAAGCTATCTATCTCGCCTTCGATAATCACACTCGGATAGGCATAAGAAACTATTTGATTGAAGACCGCTACGAAATCAGAAACACTATAAATCAACTCATCCACTAGCGATCTCTCCTCGTCTTAACGCCCGTTGATATAACGCATAGCCTGGGATAACTTGAATTGAAGTGTTAACAACTCGGTACATAATGGTAACTGGGATACTCAGAGATGGACTTATGCCTGCGGCCGCTAGTATTACTGTCATCAGTGTTTCGTAAACACCGATGCCAGCGGGAAGTATTGATACAATCCCTGCAAAATTGGCAACTGCGTAAGCCATAATTATGCCGCCTGGATTCTCCCAGTGCCCAAATGCAACGTAGACAATATAAACAGCTGCTATCTCAGTTATATTGGCAATCATCCCCCAAATAAAAGGCCATTTAAGGGCTTTTAAATTACCTCTTAGTAATAAATAGTTTTGATGGAGTTCCTTAAAAACCCGCTTAACTGTATCAATTTTTATACCTTCCGTGACGCTTGGCCTAATTAGCTTAATGACGCTATTTATAAGTCTGGTTATATATGTGAAGACGGTGTTTATGCGAGACTCGCTGCCTATAACAAATATAGTGGCTCCAGTTAAAACTACTAGTAGCATCATTAATGCCCCAGCAATAAGAACCATCAATTCATTGGCATGACCACCTATAGCCAGCAGTAGAAGGCCGACAATCAAAAGTATTTGAAACGAAGCAAATACCATTGCAAATTTCGTAAGTTGGATAAGAGTAGACTGGGCAGCCGATATTTTTTTGTTTTTTAGCCTAACATTCATGTAAGTAAAAGCTGATATGCCCCCACTCGGGAAAATTGTCGTAAAAAAGTTAAGTTCTAGGCTAAAGCGGTACAAAAATTTATAACTTAGTTTAGTGCCTAAAATCTCCATAGATTCTTGATAAAGCTTAGCTTGAGCATGGTAGTTTAGAGCTTCAATTGGAACAATCAGGGCTAGGGCCCAAAAGTCTACCGTATGAATAGTGTCTATGGTGCTAAATATCTGTTTTCTTATCGCAAAGATAAGGATCAAAAAACCAACCAGTGTTACGTATGTAAGTAGTAATCTCCAGTTGGTGCTTTTGGTTTTTCTGGCCATTAACCAATAATTATATACGATAAGACGTATACTACCCTTATGACAAAGTCTATTTGTATTTTGGGTCGTCAGCCTGAATTTGGCATTGCCGAGCTTGAAAGTGTTCTAGGTCCTGATAAGCTAGAGGTTTTTAGTGACAGCTCAGTAATTTGCTCATTTGATCATTTAGATTTTCCATTGAGCCGATTTGGCGGTATCACCAAGGTCGGTCATTTACTTACAGTTATAGATGGTTCAACCTGGGATAGCGCACTTACATACCTAAACTCTGAGCTGCCTAAAGTCATTGAAGAGACGATCCCAGCGGGAAAAATCCGTTTTGGGATCAGTACCTACGGTTGGAGTTTATCTGGTTCAGAAGTAGTTATGGCTGCCAATAATATAAAAAAGGTCCTAAAACAAAGTGGTCGTTCAGTCAGGTTTGTCCCGAATGTTTCAGCTGAGTTATCTTCAGCTCAAGTTTTTCACAATAAATTAGATAAAAGTGGCGGTTTTGAGCTACTAGTTATTAAGAGCGACAAGAAGATAGCCATTGCTAAAACCATCGTTATCCAAGATATCGAGGCCTATTCGGCTCGTGATCAAGCCAGGCCAAAAAGGGATGCGAGAGTTGGGATGATCCCTCCTAAATTGGCTCAAATTATGATAAATATAGCGAACCCCCCTGCTGATTCAGTTATTCTGGATCCTTTCTGTGGCAGCGGTGTAGTCCTCCAGGAAGCTCTTTTGATGGGTTATGGAGCTTTCGGTAGTGATATTAGCGAGAGAATGGCCGAATACTCAAAGGTAAACCTTGTCTGGCTATCAAAGGGTCATCCAGGGCTGCCTGAATGGAAACTAGGTCTTGGTGACGCCATGACGATGCGCTGGGAGACTAAGATTGGTGGGGTTGTCTCTGAGTTATATCTCGGAAAGCCACTGTTTAAGGAAATGACGAAATTTGAGCTGGAAGCTCAGGCCGGGGAAATTAATACTCTGCTAAAAAATTTTTTATTAAACCTTGCAGGACAAGTAAGTAGTGGCACGAAATTGTGCTTGGCTTTGCCTGCCTGGAAGCTTGGCGATGGCTTTTACAGATTGCCACTACTTGAAAAATTAGAGAAAATCGGCTACAATCTGTTGAGTTTCAAAACGACTAATGCTAAAGACTTAACCTACCACAGACCTGGGCAGCTAGTCGCTAGGCAAATCGTGTTAATCAAGAGGAGTTAAGATGTCCCACGTTAAAGCAGGTGGATCCAGTAAAAACGTTCATGATAGCCCTGGCCAAAGACTAGGAGTCAAGTTATTTGGTGGAGAAAAAGTTAGGACTGGACAGATAATAATCCGTCAAACAGGTCTTAATAAACGATCCGGTAAGGGCACATTTCTAGCAAGAGATTACACAATTCACGCGGCCGTTGACGGTATTGTTAAGTATCAAACCCGACAGTTCAAACTTTTCAGTGGCAAGACAGCTAGACGTACCGAAGTTGTCGTTGAGTAATCTTTAGGTGTCATGTCTGGCCGACTTCGCCGACATAGCTATGAAGCATATCGTACTTGAGATTTTCTATAGACGTAAAGCCTTTTGCAAGTAGCCACATTAACTTTACCTGGGCAGCGACATCGGTCATATCGTTAGTTGGAATTGCGCCTGCTTGTAGAGCCTGTTTCCCAGGTTCATACATATCCGGTATAGTACGCCCGCCAACGAATTTAGTTGAAATCAATACAGGAATGTTTTTAGAAGTAAACTCTTCGATTACAGGGAGAAGTGAATATTGACCTTCTGAAGGGACGTTGCCCGCTCCAAGCGATTTTAGTAGCAGTGCTCGACATCGCCCTGTGGCTATCACAGATCGGATAATCTCAGGATCCAACCCTGGGACAACATCCACCGCAAAGATTTCTCTATTAAACTCAAACGAAGGGTTAGTATTATTTTCTTGGTTGTTGGAAGCTTTCATTGCTATGGGGTTAAAAATAACCCCCGAAGCAGTAATCTGCCCTAGATAAGGAAACGCGGGAGAGTCAAACGCATCAAAACGAGACTCACTAGTTTTTATAGTACGGTTAGCTCTCAACGCTTTGTCTGAAAATACGATCATAACCTCAGCTATGCCCTCTCTCGTAGCACGTATAGCCGTTTTCACGGAGTTCTCGAGATTAAACCTAGCATCATTACCTGGTTCCGCTATCGGAAGTTGAGATCCCGTAAATACAACTGGTATGCTAACGCTACCACCAAGAGCTATTGATATTGCACTAGCCGTGTAGGCCATAGTGTCAGTTCCGTGCGTAACAATAATGGCATCAACCTGATCTTTTAGTGACCATATTTTCATTGCCAAACTAGACCAATGATCTGGGCTAATATTTGTACTATCCCTGTTTTCTAACTGAATGAGTTGTATGTCAGCTAAGTTAGCTAGTCCTGGTACAAAGGTAATCAGATCCTCGATGTTTTTAGCTGGTACTAGGGCGCCGCTGCTGCCTGGGACCATACCGATTGTACCGCCGAAGCCTAGTAAAGCTATCTTATTCATAACGATATTATACTTTAATACGCTGGATAAATACTTCCCATCTACCTCAGCTTTAAAGGTCATCGATACACTATCGGTTCTAGCAGACACCTGTGTAGGCTATACTAGGAATAAATTAGAGAATTAGGAGCAGTTCATTATGACACCTGATCAATATACCATCGAAGAAAAGATGATCGGCGTGGGACATGGCCACAAACTATACGTACAGTTCTGGGGCAACAAAGCCGCCGATGAAGCAATTATTTTTCTGCACGGTGGCCCAGGCAGTGGTTGCAGTGATAACCACAAGACCCTGTTTGACCCAACCAAACAAAAAGTGATTTTCTTTGACCAACGCGGTAGCGGCAAAAGCACCCCCAACGGATCACTTATCGCTAACAACACGGATCATATGGTAGATGACATCAGTAAAATTGCTGACTCGTTTGGTTTCGATACGTTTGCGCTTACAGGTGGCTCCTGGGGATGCTGTTTGGCTCTAACATATTCTATTAAAAACCCTCGGAGGGTAACAAGAATGGTACTTAGGGGGATATTTACTGGCAGGAAAAGTGAAATTGAATTTGTAGATAAAGGCCACTTTATGGCTTACTTCCCTGATGTCTGGGAAAAATTCGTTGACAGCGTTCCGGAAAATTTTAGAGCCGACCCTAGCTCCTATCATTTGCAAAGGGTTTTTAAGGGTACAAAAAGTGAGGCCAAGCGCTCGGCCTATGCATTCGCAGAATTGGAAAGCTCAATTATCAGTATTGATGATCGGGTTCATATTGAAAATTACAAGGATTTTGAACCTGCCTCAACTATAATTGAGCTTCATTATACGAGTAACGGATGTTTCTTGCCCGAGTCCTATGTAATCGACAATCTTGATAAACTTTCTATGCCTATTAAGCTTGTCCAAGGTAGGTATGACAGCGTCTGCCCGCCTTTTACAGCATTTGAGATCTCCCAGAAATTGAAAAATGCAGAGCTTTTCTGGACAACATCGGGTCACTCAGGTCATGACCGCTCAAATTGGGAAGTAACCAAGGCTCTTCTGTCTTCAAAATAACTTTATTCCCAAATTGTTTTCACTACTTAACCTGAATATTTCTCAGTGATTTTCCGATCTCTTTCAGCTGCTGATCATAGGGATCTATGCCCGATATCATTAGCGTCATTTCGCTGGAGCGAGGAGCTTCAAACCTGTTAACAATTTTCTTGAATTCGTTATTAGCACGGTTTTTGTCCGTCATCTGTCGTATGTTTACATTTCCAATCCGCCGAATCTCTGAGAGTCTTCTTTTGGCAATAGATATTGGTGTTTTTATCCATATACCTACAGCGACGGTGTTCGCCTTCTTTGCGATATCACGCAGGTGTTCTCGCTCTGAAAACGAGTTGATATTTGCGTCGTAAACAACGCCTACGTTACCCTGCAGGTTGGTCAAAGCCAACCAATCCATCTCTTCCAGAACGTGCTTACGTTCTTCTTGAGAATAACGTGGCGTTTGAAATATTTGAATTCCCAGTTTATCGGCGTAAAGGTGTTCTGCGTTTGAGTCTTTAGAAAAACTTATCGCAAACGTTGTCTTCCCGGAACCTGGGTATCCGATCGTATAAAATAGAATAGGTTGTGTTATTTCCATGGACTTATCTAAAAACCCACAATTTAAATAATATACCTTTTTTCAATCAAAACTTTATAGGTTTTTAGTTTTTTGTGTGAAAATCTCAAGCTGATTTTTATAGACAAGCTTTAATTAATCCATCAAACATGGGGTGTGCTCTGTTCGGTCTGGATTTAAATTCCGGATGAAACTGAGAGGCAATTAAGTATGGATGATTAACGCCCTCTATCATCTCGATTAGATTTCCGTCAGGGCTTAGACCTACTGCTTTAATGCCCCAATTTTCATAGTCTTCTCGGTACTTGTTATTGCACTCATATCGATGTCTGTGACGCTCAAGTATTTCTTTTTTACCGTACAGTTTAGAGGCCAAACTGCCCTTTTCGATAACGCATGGATAATTACCGAGTCTCATTGTTCCACCCGTATTTTCCTTACCCTTTTGGTCGACCATAGTATTAATAACAGGATCTGGAGTAGCACTGCTAAATTCAGATGAATTGGCTTCTTTTAGGCCTGCGTTTCGGGCCGCAGCGATAACTGCCATGTGAAGACCCAAACATAGACCTAAATAGGGTAGTTGTTGCTTTAGGGAATACTGAGCAGCTTGGATTTTACCTTCAATCCCCCTAATACCAAAGCCACCTGGCACTACCATTCCATCACATTTTGAGAGAGCCTTTTTGCAATCTGCATAGCTTTTTAAATCTACCGCATTAACCCATACCAACTTCAGGTTTACACTGTTCTGCCAGGCCGCTGCCTTTAATGCCTCCGTAACCGATAAATATGTGTCTTGATTATCCAAATACTTAGCAACCATGCCTATAGTCACGGTTTTTGGGTAGCTCGACTGGGCTTTTCCGACTACTTTTTGCCAATCACCTAGTTTGGGCTTTGAAGATTTAAGATGGAGTTTTCTTACTATTACATCTGGGATCTTACTGCTTTCAAGTGTCAACGGAACTTCGTAAATAGTCTTGGCATTGGGTAGAAGCGCTATATCTTCCTCTGATAAACCTGAGAATAGACTTAGTTTATGTTTAACATTGCTAGGAGGGACATCTTCGCATCTGGCAACTAAAATATCTGGAACGATTCCTAGTCCTCTTAGTTCCCTCACGGAGTTCTGGGCTGGTTTGGTCTTATACTCCTGGCTAGCGCCAAGGTACGGCATATAAACAACGTGCACGTATAAACAATGTTCTCTACCAACAATTTGTGGGAATTCGCGGATAGCTTCAAAAAAACTTAGGCTTTCGTAGTCTCCTACTGTTCCACCAACCTCAACTATATGAACGTCAAATCCAGCCGAAGCATTGACGATTTCTTTTTGAATAGCGTTAGTGACGTGAGGAATTATTTGGACTGTATCACCAAGATACCTCCCTGCCCGCTCGTCTTTTATAACCTTGTCTAAGACTCTGCCGCTCATAAGCGAACTACTTGAAGTTAGTTCTTCATCTATGAAGCGTTCATAATGACCAAGATCTAGGTCTGTCTCAGCACCATCTTTAGTAACAAAACACTCGCCATGCTCAGCTGGATTCAGTGTTCCAGCGTCTACATTTAGGTAGGGATCACATTTTTGGAGGTTAACACTTAAACCTCTGGATTTTAGTATTTTACCTATGGAGGCTGCTGTTATGCCCTTCCCTAACCCGGAAAGAACACCACCCGTAACAAAAATATAACTAGTCGGTTTCTTTGCCACCTACCCTTTTTACCTCTCTATTTATGCTTGAATACTACCTTAGAGGTCACCACCTAGGCAAGTTAGAATTTACTTTGCAAATACAAAATTGCAGCGTTTTCTTGTGTGTCGGTAGTTGAATTACTCGGCAAACTGACAACCTCATTGGGCGTGATGCCAATTTTGTTAATATTTTTGTCACCAGGTGTATACCAATGGGCTATTGTCACTTTTATTTCGGCTCCACCTGGGAGATTGTCTATAGTTTGTTCACTACCCTTACCAAAGCTTTTTTCGCCTATTAGATAGGCTGCCTTGTTATCATGCAAAGCTCCAGCCGTAATCTCACTGGCGCTGGCACTATCGCCGTCAATTAAAACTACGGTCGGTATACCAATCAGCGGATCATTGCCGTTGGCGGTATTCGTCGCTACGACCTGGTTATCATGTTTTTCTGTAAAAATAGTGGCACCTGGTTCCAGCCATAGACTAGAAACATTGATTGCAGCGGTTACAAGACCGCCACCATTACCTCTTAGGTCCAAAATCACCCCCTTAACATCCTTTTGTTTAAACATGTTGGCGGCAGTTTGGGCTAGGGATGAAGTGTCGTTTCCAAAAGTTGTAATCTGCATATAGCCAATGTTACCGTCAATTATTTTGCTATTAACACTAGGTACTTTGATAACAGCTCGTTTGATACTGAAATTCAGGACTTGGCTACCACCCCTTAACACATCCAATTTAACTATAGTACCAGCTGCACCTCGAATATCCGTAACTGCCGTATCAACGTTTATGTTAGTGGTGGAAGTACCATTAATCGAAGTGATGACATCGTTGACCTTAAGTCCTGCCCGTTGGGCGGGGGTATCGCTCAAAACTTCCTGGACTATTAGATTACCCGAGGAATCTTTATCAAGCCCGGCACCAATCCCACTAAACGTACTGTTTAGGTCGTTATTAAATGCCTGAGCTTCTGAGGGATCGAAATACTCAGTGTAGGGATCGCCAGTTGCGTTAGCCAGTCCGTGCGCAATGCCGTCTTCCAATTGCGAGACAGTTAATTTACCATCGTAGTTATCTTTTATGTCTTGGTATTCTTGTTGAATTGCAGACAGATTAAGACTGTTTGGCAGATTGCTAGTTTGATCATTCTTGTGAAGGACTTCATCTACTCTATTTTGAATCCAGCCACTACCTACATTTATACCTAAAATAAAAAGCGCCACCCCGTAAATTAACAAAACAGACACTTCTTTTATCTGTTTCTTTTGTTTAGGCCAAAAACGTTTGAGAGTTTTCTTTATAAATTCCACAGGAACTAATCTTACTATCTAAGCTGATCAAATTCTAGGATATAAAAACAATTAGTTCAGCTTTTGTTTATGATTTGTTTGGAATCTAGCCTAAGCGGCTTAGCCACCGAAGTATATGTAAATCAGTCCAGCACTGCTTATAGTTGTTTGGTAATAGTTACCGTCATATTCCAGGTTGTATTGTTGGACAGTAATTGTACCGTTCCCGTTAACACTTTGTACCCACATGGCATGACCAAACGGGTCGCCTGAGCCTCCCATATAAATTGCAACTGAACCGACTTTTGGCGTAGTACCGATAGGAATACCGGCGGCTGCCGCATCGCCAGGCCACTGGTTGGCGTTTCCCTTGTCTTCAAAACCCCAAGTTACTTTATAGCCATATGTTTCATAAACCATCCAAGCTGTGTAACTAACGCATTCGCGATTATCCATTCCGAAGCTGTCAAGCGAAGCATCTAGGCCAAAATCGCAGCCCCACGTTCCATTTACCTCAGCCGGATATCCACCACCGCAGCTGCCTTCGGCATCAATGGAACCATTGCCGTTACTAATAAGTTTTTCGTTTGCAATGACCTGTTCTTGCTGAAGTAAGGATATCTTTTGTTGATTGACTTGGACTTGTGCGTTATAGGCAGCTTGCTGGCCTTGGTTATATGATAGAAACTGCTGCTGCTGAGATTCGGCACTAGCCAATTGGTTATTCTGCTGACTTTCAGTATTTATAACTATCTTTAACTGAGCGTCCTGCTGCTCCTGTTGGGCCTTCAAGGTAGCAATTTGCGAGAGTAGGTTTTGAACCTCATTGCCAACCGCGCTGCGGTACGTTTCAGCGTCAACAAAAGCACTAATTGAATTACTGGTAGCTAACATTTCGGTGGTTGATACTTGGCCACCGATATACATGGTCTTGATAACGTTCCCAAGCAATGCTTTATTCTGCGCTATCTGGGTCTGGTCACTTTGAATCTGAGCTTCAACCTGAGCTTGTTTCGTTTGATTTGTTGAAATCGCAGCCTCCACGCCGCTAATCTGTGCGTTCAGCTGGGCGATTTCGGCCTGATAACTACCGGCCTGCTGGCTGAGGGCATCTATAGTTGCTTGAGTTTGGCTATTCTGAGTGTTTAAGCTGTTAATTTGATCGGTATAAGTATCGGCCCAAGTCATAGGTGTAGCGAGAGCAAAGGCCAAGCCGGAGACTAAATATAATAATTTTCTTGAGCTGAACCAGCCTCTTTTATTTTTTGGCATTTTAATTTTTTTAGTTAACATAAGTATCATAGCACAGCCCCCTGCCCTCTGTAAAAAATTGTCCACAGCCCTGTTTAGCAAAACAGTGGATGATTGATAATTTTATTTGAAGTTATTTTCTGGTTTTAAACTTTAGGTAACGCCGCGTAGCGATTAAGGACGATACGGCTCCAATGAGTATACCCAGACCCAGTTGGATTAACAATATCCAAATCAAATTACGTCTGAAATAGGAAGTGGCGTAACCAAGATTCAGCAGGCCAAGACTATTTGCTTGAAATGAGTTTGATACTGTATAAAAAATGCTATTAACAATTAGCATTGAAACAAGCGCTGAAATAATCCCATAAAGAGTTGACTCAACTATATAAGGACCCCTGATAAACCAATTGCTAGCTCCCAAAAGTCGCATAATAGTCAGCTCATCCCGGCGGTTAAAGATAGCTATTCTAATTGTGTTAAAGATAATTAACATCGACACAACCGCAAAGACCACAGTGCCGATTATTCCAATCTCTCTAAAAACAGTGGTGGTCTTAGCAATTCTATCAATCGCCGTTTTGAGTGAGCCTGAATACGAAGACGGATCTGATTGTAAAACCAATATCTGGGGCTCATTAAGTAAGTTCTTTATCTGACCTAGGTCGGATGGGTTTATCGGTTTAACAATAACCGTAGCGGGCAACGGATTATTGGTCTCTGCAATGGCTGATTGAAGCTGAGAGTTGCCGCTGTTTTGCTGAATATAGAGA
Organism: Saccharimonadales bacterium (SeqCode); assembly: GCA_035510465.1. Classification (GTDB taxonomy): domain Bacteria; phylum Patescibacteriota; class Saccharimonadia; order Saccharimonadales; family DATKHC01; genus DATKHC01. Next base: position 18,523 of record DATKHC010000005.1, on the reverse strand, counting down.
GCTAGAGCTTGAGATTTGGAAATATACTGGACCGATTGTACTTCACCCGTGTGCTTAAGTTGAACAATTAAGTTGTTCGTTTGCGTATCTGTTACCTGGTCATTTAAGTAGATTGATATGTCTATTTTGGCGTTAATTTGATGGATCGTGTTATCGAAAGTTATGTTTACTATGTATAGGAATAGGACAGTTGTTAAAGTGATAGTCATAACCGCAATAGCTGCAACAGCTAAAGTAGCGTTTCGAAGCACGTTTTGAGTACCCGATTTAATTACGCGCCAAAGAGTAATTAGTGCTTTCATTAGACGTTCTTATAACCTGAGCGAGCATGATCAGATACGACCTGGCCGTCTTTTATTGTTACTACTCTGCGCTTAAGTTTGTCTACGATCTCTTTATTGTGAGTCGTCAGAACTACTGTGGTACCATAACGGTTTATTTTCTCTAAAATTCTAATGATATCCCAGGCTTTTTTGGGGTCTAGGTTACCAGTCGGCTCATCGGCTATTAATATTTTCGGTTGTCTTACAATAGCCCGAGCAATAGCTACACGCTGTCTCTCCCCTCCAGACAACTGTAAAGGCATGTGAGAGGCTTTATTCTTTATACCAACGATATCAAGTACTCTGGGCACGGTTACATCAATATCTCGTTTACTTATTCCAACCATTTCAAGAGCAAATGCTACGTTTTCAAAAACTGTTTTATTGGGAAGTAACTTGTAGTCCTGGAAGACCACTCCGATCTTGCGTCTTAGCAGGTGTATGTCTTTGTCTTTAAGCTTGTCGTAATCTATCCCCCCGACAATTATCTTCCCAGACGATTGTTTTTCTTCCCTTGTAAGTAGCCTAAGTAGAGTGGTCTTACCAGCCCCTGTTTGGCCAATAATTATGACAAATTCTTTGGGGTCGATTTTTAGACTGACCCTTTTTAGAGCCACGCCTTTGCCCGAATAAACCTTAGACACCCTATCAAGTAATATCATCGAACTAATATTATAACCCACACCACCCACTCACCTAAGCAGGTCTTTTTATAGGACTGGCGGCAGGTTGGTTATGGATTGATAGTTATTGCCGATATTGTTCGAGTTATAGCCTGATAGCCAGACACCCGGGCCGTAATTGAATAGCTCAGCTGGCGCTTGGACGTTATGCTCAGTTGGGTTTACTTCTATATCTCCGTAGGTTCGCTCGAAGGCTATTTGGTTTGCCACCATGGAACCATAGAACTGGAGAGAGTTTTTAGGTGTGCCATCATTATTCTGCCCACAGTAGGCTCCTTTGGCGTAAACACCAGCCGGAGTGAATGCTGGATCATTACAAGTATAGATAGTGCCAGTCGGATCAATGTAGTTACCATATAACGTATTGATGGTTTGAGCGCCGGTTATATTCGAGCTATAAGCGTCTATGTAGGTATTACCAGTGACCACAAAAGTCAATGAGGGTATCTGTGATGGGTCAGTCCAAGAATTAGCTGGATTAGTTCCATACGTTATATTGCTGTCTATAGTCAGATTACCGTTTACGTAGATTATGGCGTCTACACCGTTAGCAATATCATAGTATGAAGGTACTGGCAGTAATGGTAATGGAGGTATGTTGCTAGCATTTCCGTAATCTACCACTAGCCCTCTTCCGCCATCGGCTGGGGGGTTGTAGCAAGATATTTGTGGGCTGGGGGTAGCGGGAGCTAATGCGGATACATCTAACGTGCCAGATGAACTACAGCTGCTAGTGTCAGTACCGTAACTTGGCATGCACGGCGCCGAGCCAAGGCTGCCAGGAGTACCGGCTCCCGTGTTAGCGAAATCTAGATCGGTACTACCCGCACCAGGCGATAGCTCGCTTGAGGCATAGCCAGAGATTGCTCCAAGGGCATAGGCGGCTAGTTGTGAACCAATCGTAGGACTGGCCCCATCCGCGCCGTAGATCCCTGGGGGTGGACTTTCCGAAGGCAAACTGCAATCCCCCGTACTTCCCGTAGTTATATCACCCCCTTTGACTTGGAAATATGGATGATAACCAGTGGTTACCGACGAAGAACACTGTTCGGGGCCGCCATTTGCTCCTGTTATTGTCCCGGTAAACGTATAAGTGTTAAGGCCCGGCGTACTAACGGTGAATGTGTATGGATCGTTGCTTGAATACGGTGGGGGCGGTGCAGAAGGATCCGTACCAGAAGCAATCTGTGGGTTAGCAGCGTTCCCACCGTAATCTACGTTTACTAAATTCCCACTCGCTCCTGTCACACCAGCCGATGGGTTAGAACTTAAACTAACTTGGGGGCCTTCTAGGGCTTGGGTACCTGATGAGACTGAAAAACTAAGATAGACTGAAACACTATCTCCTGGCTCAGGATTAGTATTTGAAAAAGTCAGGCTACAAGTAAGGGTAGGTGGAGCCGCAGAGTAGTACACAAAATCAAAAGTTGAGAGGGCTGGCCGATTGCAATTTGGAACTACACTGGATGCAATGGTATCCCCTGCTGTTTGATATTGATAACTATCGGCTTCATATGGAGTACCATTTGAGTTATTACACGTGTAGGGAGGAAAACCCGGCGGTGGCTGTGGTATAGCATATGGACCTGTTAAACCCGGGGGTGGTTGACCATTTATTTCAATGCAAAAAGGTGTACCTGCGACAGTAGCACTCGCGCTTAAGGGAAATGAGTATTGTCCATTAAACACACTAGTTGTGGTGGTTCCGTTTGGAGTAGACGAGTTGTCACAATAACTTATGGTTAGAGGGGTAGTAATGGGGGTTAGGGGACCTGAGGCATTTGGCTCTTGATAAACCGTACCGGATATTGTGTACTGCGGCGGCGTAACAGTATTTGCTAAAAGAACATTGCCACATACCTGCTCCATGACATATTGCGGGGTACCAGCAGCATTGGAAATTACAATAGAGTTGGCAAATTCGAAAGGAGTTAGACTACATCCATCCGGGCCGTGACCTGCCTTGCACCAATCGAATTCATCATTAATATTCTGGTCATAGGCTGAATTTTTCCAAATCGGATAATTTTGATAAGTGAAATTAATCCGGTTCTGATCGTATACCCCCTTTATAAAAGCCACCCAAGAACCATGATAAACCGCACCAGCTACATAGTCTGTGTCTGATGAGTTAGCTGAGGCGCCTTGGGCAATTTCTGGGGGATAGGGGTCAGTAGGGCTTACCAATGGTGAGCTTGGGATATTTATAACTGATGCATGGTAAACTGGCGGGGCTGGTGCCCAATCCATCATCGACTGGATATAAAAGGAAGCCCCAACGGTGTCTTCAGTAGCTGCTTGAGCAGTAGGCACACCGTTATCGCAAAGTAACACCGTTCCACTTTGGTTATAAACCAATTGAAGGTTATAGGCTAAGGGAGTGGTGTAGTTGTCGAAATAGTAATCACCCACATCATTAATAAAATTAGCCAGACCGTAGCTGTTGTTGCTATACGGATTAACTCCACAGGACAGAATATTGGCGTCGTCGTCGGTTTTCACTGCATTTTTCCCAAAAAAATAGCCATGGTAAGTTTTGCCAATAGGGTAGAAGGCGCTGGTCTTGCTACCTAAGCTAAGCCAAACCCCAGTAGCAATTATCAATAAGGCAAAGCCGGTTAAAATAAACCGGTTTCTTCGGAGAAAGCCTTGCCTGTTCATAAATTGTACTCCTGGGTAATTTGTTTAGCGCGAGCGCTGTAGTATTGCGAGGTTGTACCCGCTAGGGGTATATTTTGTTGCTTAATTAAGTTGGCAGATTGGTTGTAATAGTAGACGGCATCTTTATAGTCATTTGCCGAAAGCGCTGCCTGAGCTGCGGCTTGGGCTAATGGTAAACTTATGCCGTATTTGCTTATAGCTGACCTGTAGACTGTCAGTGATTTTTGATAGTTACCCGCATTGATATAGACACTGCCGAGTAGTAACTGTTCATTCTCTGTATTTAGCTTATTTCTAGGTTGGCGATTAATCAGTTTTACGGCTCCTGAATAGTTACGCACATTAATATCCGAACTAACTTTCTGGCTTAAATTAGGGAGAGACAGCTCAGCGCTATTATGGTTATAACGGTAATCTAAAAAGTAGAAGCAGGTCAGCCCAACTATAGCTAAAAAGAAAAAAATCGATAAACTAATTCTTCGAGCTTTTTTGGAGCCTTTCTTCGTGAAATCACCTACGTTTGCCATTATTCCCTCTTTGTATTCAACCTTAGGTCATATACAGCTTTATCTGGGACTATTATAGACTCAAACCGGTTAAATTAAAATTACTCTTGGCTGTAGTTGGCATAGCTTCCGATCAGTTCGTCGATTTCACCATCTAAGATATCGTTAGGGTTGGATGATTCGTACTTTGTTCTCAAGTCTTTTACCTGCTTATAGGGGTGTAGGACATATGATCTAATTTGATTCCCCCACTCCGCCGATAGGTTGGGTCCCTTTATTTTATTCAAATCAGCCTGGTGTTGCTCTAACTGGAGCTGCGCTAGTCTAGAGCGTAAAATTGTCATTGCCATTTGCCGGTTTTGGATTTGGGAGCGTTCGTTTTGGATAGTTACAGTGATAGAGCTCGGAATATGAGTTACTCGAACCGCAGAATCGGTAGTGTTAACACTTTGCCCTCCGTGTCCGCCACTTCTAAATACATCAATTTTTAGATCCTTTTCATCTAGTGCAATTTCATCGGGCTTATCAATTCTTGGCATAACTTCAACTTTAGCAAAACTAGTCTGTCTTAGATGATCAGCATTAAATGGGCTAAGTCTAACCAGTCGATGAACACCATTCTCACCCTTTAACAGGCCGTAGCTATGGGGAGCTAGAACCCCTACTGAAACACTCTTTAGGCCAGCTTCTTCGCCACTAGATTGACTGATGATCTCCGTTTTATACCCCTTACGCTCAGCCCACCTTAAATACATTCGAAGCAACATCTGAGCCCAGTCTTGGGCATCAGTACCACCAGCCCCAGCATAAATATTTAAAATAGCTGAGTGGTCGTCAAGTGGGCCACTGTAGCGAAGTTGTTCTGACAGGTCATTAAGTTTACCTTCCGCCTGATCTAGATTTTGGGCAAGATCAGAACTTAAGGTCTGGTCGTTTGTTTTAATAAGCTCCAGGGTATCCCTAACTAGTTTCTTGAGCTCATCCCAGGGTTCAATTTGGGCATCAAGTTCACTTAAGCGTTGCATCTTCTCGCCAGCGAGTTTGTTGTCAATCCAAAAATCGCTGGAGGTAGACTGGTTCTTTAGATCGTCTCTTTCCTCTTTTAGGTCATCGATTCGAAGTTTTTTTAGAGCGCTGGTTACCTTATCGCTTAGGCTTTCTGCCCGCTTAAGTAATTCCTGCATGACTGAATCTCCTTGCCCGTTACCAAAGTTGAGAAACTTTTTGTCTAAGTTGCTCGAGGAAGTCTCCGCCGCAACTGCCCAACCCACCCATTGCCCAAATATTTCTAGCAAACAGTTCTTTGGTTACATCAACTGTATCGTTTTTGGTTATTTTTTCTATTCTCTCGGGTATTTTATAGTAATCTTCAATGACTTCATCAAAGAAATAACGATAACTGTAACCATTAGTTGTACCAGCAACGGTTTGAGCACTGCGTTGGTATCTACCTAGAGCATATTGTTTAGCAGTTTCAACTTCTTCGCTCTTTATGCCGCCTTTTTTCACTATAGATAGTTCATTAGATATAAGATCAAACAGGGCCTCCGCATTATCCTGAGAGACTTGGCCGCCCAGTGACCACTCAAGTGCGCTGCGGCTTTGGCTACTACCCGAGCCAATGTGATAGATTAAGCCCTGTTCACGAGCGCTACCCAAAATTCTCGAATAATATGTCTCAGTTAGTAGAATACTTAGCATCTGCAGGGCGTCTAACTCTTTTGTTAATAACTTTCTCGGTATATAAGTATCTATCGAGAAATAAAGATTCTGAACAGTGTCGTTATCAATGTACAGTGAATGTTCCAAATTAATTGGCCGTTCACGGGGTAGATCAATCCGCCCAGTACCCTTAGGTAATGGCAAGCTCTCGAGCATTTCTTCGAGTTGCGTCCTTCGGTCGGAGGGCAAAATACCACCAATTACAAAACGTAAATTAGAGGTGGAGTGGGTTTTTTTATAATGTTGCCTTATATCGGCTAGCTTAACGTTTGTCATTAATTCAAGTCGTTCTTGATCTGTTAATGCCAAGAATCCGCTGGCTTGCCTAAGTGCCAGTCCTAAGTGTCGGAAATGATTATTAGATCTGCCGACCAGCTCTTCGCGTACATTACCAAACTCAGCATTGAATTCATCTTCCAGAAAAAGAGGTTGAGCAATGGCAGCTTTTAGTAGGCCTGCAATTCTTTCCCACTCAAAATCCGCACACTCTGCTTCGTATATAACATCGTAAGTACCCGTTGAAGCATTACAGTATGCTCCATTTTTTTCAAACTCAGCTTGGAAATCACGCGCTTTTGGGATTAACTGGTTTGCGCCCAACAGTAAGTGTTCCATTAAGTGGGGCGTTTCCCATTTTGGTTTGTCTACCAAATACTCACCTGCTCGAAAATTAAACTCGAACGTCATTACGCTGGCATCGGGAATATCGACGAATAGGCCCCGAGAACCGTTTTTTAGCTTAACTTCATGTACGGTATGTCTCATATTCAAAAACCTTACTTCCTACGTTTGGCCTTATTTTTGCGTTGACGCTCGGCTTTTCGCTGTTTTTGCCTCTTAGTATGTTCAGATTTAGCTTTTTTCTGTTCACTTTTCTTAACTACAAAGTCTGATTCCTCAAATTCATCAGCTTCAACGATTCTGCTGGCATTGTCGACAGAATAGCGGGCTGCTCTTGTGATATCAGTCTCGATTGGAGCTGCCAAGGTTTGAGCGTCGACAGGCTGAGCATGGAAAATTGTGCTCATTATTTGTGTCCTCAGGTTGACCTGCATTGCCTCGAACATTATTTGGGCTTGTTTCCTATATTCAACTAAAGGATCACGTTGCCCAACACTCATCCAGTGTATGCCTTCCTTAAGGTGATCCATGTTTTCCAGATGCTGCATCCAAAGATTATCTAAAATCTGCAAGTAAATTTCTCGCTCAATTTTGCGCATAATATCAGGCGTAAAACTGGTTTCACGTTCTTTGTAGAGTTTGTTTACCTCATCTTCTAGGACCTTACGAAACTCGGTTGCCGGAGTGCTTAGTAACTTCTCTAGTTTGTCAGGCTCAAATGGGAAAACTGAGGTAATCGCTTCTTCGTAGTTAGCCCCAAGTAGCGCTTCTGATCTTGAAAGCTCATCTACTTCTTGTTCGATAAATAATTTTACTCGCTTGGATATGTCAGATTGGAGTAATATTTCACGGCGCATAGCATATGTTGCCTTACGGTGACGATTCATTACGTCGTCGTATTGAACCACATTTTTACGGGTATCGAAGTTGTATCCCTCAACTTTCTTTTGGGCACCTTCCAGTGATCTAGAAATAACTCGATTCTCAATTGGTATGTGATCGTCAACACCAAGCCTTGTCATAATGCTGGCTATTCTCTCTCCGCCAAAGATACGCATTAGATCGTCTTCAGTACTGACAAAGAATTGGGTCATTCCTGGGTCGCCTTGCCGTCCCGAACGCCCTCGTAGCTGATTATCGATTCGTCTTGACTCATGCCGCTCGGAACCAAGTACGAACAAACCGCCAAGATCTTTGACACCTTCTCCTAGGATAATGTCCGTACCTCGGCCGGCTATATTGGTAGCTAGAGTTACCGCACCTTTTTGACCAGCTTTGGCAACAATTGTTGCTTCTCTCTCGTTATTTTTAGCGTTTAGTGTGTGGTGTGTGATATTAGCCTGATTAAGTAGTTGGCTTAGGGATTCGTTTTTCTCAATTGATGCAGAACCGATCAAAACCGGCTGCCCTTTTTGATTTAGTGCAGCTACCTCACGAGCAATTGCTTTGAATTTTCCGAGTTCTGTACGGTAAATTCTATCAGGACGATCAATTCTCACGATTGGTCGGTTTGAGGGTACTTCGACTACATTAAGTTTATAGATCTGGTGGAATTCTTCACTCTCAGTCATGGCTGTACCAGTCATCCCAGCCAGTTTTGAATAAAGTCTAAAATAATTTTGAAACGATATCGTTGCCAAAGTAACAGATTCTTCTTTAACTTCAACGCCTTCTTTGGCCTCAATGGCTTGATGTAAACCTTCGTTATAGCGTCTTCCTTTTAGTAAACGCCCGGTAAACTCATCCACTATAACTATTTCACCGTCTGCGGTACTAACGTAGTCCTTGTCTCTTTTAAATAGAGCCTGGGCTCTTAGGGCTTGTTCCAAATGATAAATTGTTCGGATATTTTCAGTAGCATACAAACGTTCCAGACCTAAAATCTTTTGAGCATGTTCTACTCCGTCGTCTGTTAAAATTACTGTTTTTCTTTTTTCGTCAACTTCGTAATCTTTATCTTTTTCAAGTTGACGGGCTACTTTCGCAAACTGTGAGTAGGCGCTACCAGTCGTGACAGAAGGTGAGGAAATAATAAGCGGTGTTCTGGCCTCATCAACCAAAATGGAGTCTACTTCGTCGACGATGGCATAGTTTAAGTCTCGCTGACGTAGTTGATCAACTTCTCTTACCATGTTGTCTCTTAAGTAATCGAAGCCGAATTCGTTATTTGTGCCATAGGTAATATCGGCTTGGTAAGACTCCTGTCTAGTGGCTGGTTTTAGGTGGGCAAAACGTTGATCTTCGTGTTTGGTGTTATTGAATTTTGGGTCGTAAATATAAGATTCGTCGGCAATAATTACACCGACGCTTAGTCCCAGAAAATCGTAAATCTGCGCCATCCAGCCTGCGTCACGCTGGGCTAAGAAATCGTTAACTGTAACCACATGGACGCCCTTTCCAGATAAGGCATTAAGATAAACTGGCATTGTTGCAACTAGAGTTTTACCTTCACCGGTTTTCATTTCTGCCACGCTACCTTCATGTAGCACCATACCTCCGATTAACTGCACATCGAATGGTCTTTGATTCAGGGTTCTCTTAGCTGCTTCTCTTACTGTTGCAAAGGCTTCGGGCAAAATTTGATCAAGCGACTCTTTTTCGAGTCGTTTTTTAAATTCATCTGTTTTTGCCTTTAGCTTACTGTCGCTTAATTTTTCATATTCACCAGCGTGGCTGTTAATCTTGACTACCCGTTTTTTGAGTCTCTTAATTGTCTTGGCCTGAGGGTCACCGAGTAATCGTTTAACTATCTTTGATTTCATCAAATCTCCTAAAAATAATTGGGCTGGTTGCTTACTTCAGAGTCGACTGCCCAAAAAACAATATGATTATTGTACCCTACTATCCCCGTTTTGTGACAGGGTTTAAGGAATACATTAGCGAGTCTTATTCCTGCGGTTTCCCCGTCTAATTAGAGATAGAATCCTAGTTTTCGGCAAATGTTTACCTTTATATTTCTTCAACTGATTTTTAAGTTTTACTTCGACGATATCAACTGCTGCAAATATATTAAGAGTAGTTTCAGTGGCAGCTATTTCCGTACCTGGCAAATGCATAATAACCTCACAGGTACATTGTTTCTTGGATTTTACATGAAATTCTTTTAGGAAAACTTCGGCATGTGCGTTGCTCCTGAATTGTCGGGGAATATATTTATCCAGTTTGCCAAGTTTTTTGCTGACATATTTATCCAAATCATCTTTGATCGGCGTTTTTATATTGTTTATTTGCAGTTTTAACATATTATATTTCTTCTTGGCCTCCCATGTAGGGCCTCAACACTTCAGGGATAACGATATGATCATCCGCAGTTTGGTAATTCTCAATTATCGCAGCCATCGTCCTACCGGCAGCAAAAGCAGTTGCGTCGTTAGTATGAGGGAAGATAATCTCACCATTAGCTCGCTTAAGTCGGGTTTTTAGAGATCGAGCCTGATAATCGCCCATGAAGTCAGCTGTATGAGTTTCTCTGTATGTTTTCTGTGAAGGAAACCAAGCTTCTATATCTACTCCCCGAGCATTAGGGTCACCGATGTCACCGGTAGATTTTAGCAGAACGTGATATGGCAAGTTTAGTAGACCCATTAAGTGCTCCTGAATAGCAATTTGAAGTAGGTGTTCGTCTAACCCTGTCTCCGGTGTTGAGAAGACTTCCATTTCCATTTTATCGAAGTGATGTAGTCTGATTAAGCCGTTTGTATCTTTGCCGTATGTCCCAGCTTCTCGCCTAAAACTGGTGCTATAACCTAAGTAACGAATGGGGAGCTTTGATTCGTCGATAATTTCGTTGATATACATGGAACAAAGACTATGTTCGGCGCTGGCTATCAACCATAAATCATCGCCATCAATCTTATATGTAGTCTCCTCGGCTTTTAGCCTACCGGTAGCTTCGTAGGCGTCAGTTTTTATCATAATTGGGGGTAAAACAGGTACGTAAGGCTTAGCCACAAGATTCAGCTTGTGTTTGGTGATTAGGTTTTCAATAACTTTTTCATCGGTTAACTGATCTATCGCCAGTTGATTTAGGGCAAATTGTAGCCTAACTAGGTCCCCTTTTAGATAGACGAATCGGCTACCACTTATTTTGACTGCTCTTTCTCTGTCAATTAGGTCCCTGCTCTCTCCAATTTCCCAGTGAGCTTTGGGTTTAAAATCAAATCCTGGAGCTTCGCCAACTGTTTTTTGAACGACATTGGCTGATTCATCAGCCCCAATAGGCACGTCTTCAGTCGGCATATTGGGTACTTGCCTAAGTAATTTTAGATAGCTTTTTTCAACTGGTATAAGATCAGATTCAACTTTTGATATTTCAGTTTTTAGCTCGGTTGCCTTCTCGATAGTTGCATGATCAGGTTTAGACTTAGTTTTTGGGTTTAGCTCCCTCTGCTCGGCTTTAAGTGTGTCTACCTTATTTATTAGCTCTCTGCGCTTGACATCCAGTTCTAACAATTTATCTATCTCAACAGATACGTTCTTTTGTTTAGATTTTTCTGAGACCAGTTTCGGATTGTCCCTAATAAATTGAATGTCTAGCATAGTTTAATTATAAACCTCAGGATTGTTGTTTAACTCGGTTTTGCTCAAACAATTTAACTCTAGACTCAGCATATGAGCAATACTCACATTCTGGACTTCTTTGGGGCATCGCTTTGGATTCAAGGGCCTTCTTAATTTTTTCGAGAGTTGGTTCTACCCAATCAGAGTTGCCTGTGTAGTCAATAACCTTTGTATTAAACTCGATCTTGTTGAAAAACCCCTCTGGATCCAAACGACCATTACAGTAAACAAAATAGCCTGTATCTGAAACTTCAAAGCCATTTCGTTTGAGTAGCCACTGATAGACCTCCATTTGACGCTTGTAGCCAATCTGCCACGGAGCATCAAGAGTAACTTCAGTCCGCTTAGAAGTAGCCTTGTAATCGACTACTATGAGCTCTCCAGCAGGGTTAACCCAGACATCATCGACAGCTCCAAAGATTAATAGGTTAGTTGGCTCATGTAAGTACTGAATTCCAACAAAATTTTCCCGCCAAGTGTTAAGGTTTTCATGTTGGTATGGTATTGCATCGATCTTATACTCAACCATATAAGGATGCGGTTTTCTCTTTAACCGGTAGGTATCAAATTCTTTTTTTAACAGTTCATCAACAGCTTTATTAATTTGAAATGGAAAACCCTCAGGACGACTAATTTTTAGCCGTCTGTCCAACCAAAAACAAGCAGGGCAATTTAAGAATAGATCAATTTTAGATCTCGAGAGTTTAAAGGTTTCGCTTTGTCCTGGTTTGTATGGCTGGCTCCGATGTCTACTGTAAACAGGAGTCTTTGTCATTAAGTTTATTGTACCAAAGTTGAACCTAGCACTCCTAACCGTCTTTTTTAAATTTAAATTTAGGTTCTGATTGCTAAGATAGTCATATGACAAATAAAGAAACTCTCACTAGGTGCCCGTGGTCAGGCGATAATCCCCTATATATTGATTATCACGACAAGGAGTGGGGAGTCCCTCTCCATGACAACAACAAGTTATTTGAACTTTTATGCTTAGAGGGGGCACAGGCAGGTTTGAATTGGTTAACAGTTCTAAAGAAAAGGAGAGGTTACCAACAGGCCTTTAAAAATTTCAAACCCGAGATCGTTGCTACTTTTAAGGAAAAGGACATGTTAAAGCTACTAACGAATTCCGAGATAATACGCAACAAACTCAAAATTTTTTCTGTTGTAGAAAATGCTAAAGCAATCCTTAGAATTCAGACTGAATTTGGTAGCTTTGATAAATATATCTGGCAATTCGTGGGAGGGAAACCGATAATCCATAATTTCTCACAATTAGGGGGATTACCTTCCCAAGATGAGATTGCTATATCTATGAGCTCAGATTTGAAAAAAAGAGGTTTCAGTTTCGTCGGACCAACTATTTGCTACGCTTTCATGCAAGCAACTGGCATAGTTAATGATCATTTAATTAGCTGCTATAGATACAAGCAATTACAGGCAACCTAACGTAGTAATGTTAACTCGTCTAGCCAATGCCATGGTCTCAATTTATTGCTTGTGAATAGCAAAAATCAAAATGAATATAAATGTTGCTTTGACAAGCTGGTCAATTAACGTAAATCCAACTGTACCAGCTTTAATATTAATCGGTCCGATTTTTTTAGCTGGTCTATGCTCGACTGTACAGATGCCCAAAGAGACGTAGACTAAAGCCAAAACGTCTAGCACGTAAACGTACCACGGTGATCTGATCATACCGAAGAACCAAGTTCCTCCTGCAACCAAGATAATAGCCAGGTATGGTAATACAAAGAACCAACGTACTATAGTTTGAGCAAATAGACTAAGTCCAGGTTCTGATTGAGCTCGACTTTCAGCCAAATAAACCAGACCATATATCCCAAGAACCGAGAGAACTACAACGATCAGGCTGAAAAAATCTTGTAAGCCAGTCAGCTCTGCCGCTAAGAATACCGCTATAGCAGAACAGATCGCCTTGTCTGCCGACCTCCACTTACGGTAGTTTTCGGCAAGGATAGAGAGCCCCGGATTTAACTTGTATCTGATAAATGACACCGGTAAAAATAGAGCTAGTACGATCATTACGATTAAAACCTGCCGATACTGAATAGCCCACAAGACTCTTGAAGCTGGTGCAAAAACGGTGGTGGTTTGACTCGCCAAATCGTTACTCGTCAGGTAACTAGACGTAATTTGAAAATCGGCCCTACCAGACCATAGGATTGCTACTACACCCAGTGCTATAAAGATCAAGAGACTAGCAACGTATATTGCAAATAATCGATTCTTCTCGACTTTATCCTTCATTGCATATCACTATAACATGCCCTTCAAATGAGTTGATATCAATAACTTTTAGAAAATAAACGGTATTAGCATTTTTGTTTTATTTTTGTAGGCAGGATAAGTCTTGGGAAATTCATTCAACATAATTTTTTCTTCAATCGTTGCACTATAAATAAAATAGGTTCCTAGGATAACTAGAAGAATTAGCCAATAAAAACTACTTGCAAAAGCGGTTCCAAGTACTGCGCTCAAGATGCCTGTATATATGGGATGACGGATAAAACTATATGGTCCTGCGGTAACAAGTTCCGGATTTTGTTTCTTCGACATAGGCATACCCCAGTTTTTTCCCAAATATATTCGTGCCCATACAGCTAGTGCTAGACCTAGTAAAAACAAAAAGAACCCCAAGACTACCAAGCTTTGGTCCTGGGAAGCGACTTGGTTATTTTTTAAGAAATGGGCTGGTGAAACCGAAAAACGAAGAAATATAAGTAGCAGTACGAATACAGCAAGGCGAACACCCGCAAAACTATTAATTCCCCGTGAAATATTCCTCTTAGATCCAAAAGCCGACACCATCCAATAAATCCAAAAAACTAACCAAATCCAAACAATCAAATTTTGAATAAGGGCCATAAGACTAGTTTACCACCGTTGTGTAAATAAACTTCAGGCCACATATGGCTGGAAATTGAGGTTGAATTCCGTACCCTAAAATCTTAGTTTTCAGCTGGGATCTAAAGTTAGAGGCATGCTTGGTATAAATCTTTTAATGCAGAGACGCCTTCCTTATTTGTCGAGTCAGCCGCATTAAGGCGGAATTTCTTATGTATTTCCTCTATCCACCCCAAAACCACTGTTTCTCCGTCCTGTCTAAACCTATGATTAATGATTGCCCCGAAAAGATTCCAGGCTGTTTTAGCAAAACTACTTGTCCTTAAGTCTCCTCTCTCAACCCCACGCATATAATCTAGTATGTTATTTGGATCAACCGTATACCCGTCCCTGTTTACGAAAGGGGTATCTACAGAATCTGCTTTTGCTCTGCCGATCTCATTGCTAGCATAAACGCCTGCGTCCCAGCTTCTTGCAGCCCAGCTAGATGAAACTACTCCTCTGGCGTAATCAGTAAATTCAGACATTCCTATTAGAAATGGAGCCATATCTCCAGAACCCTCGTGTGTATGGGTAAGATCTGTAGTCACTCCTATAACTAGTCCGCCAAGCTTTTCTGCATGTGCAAGTAACTCCGAAATAGCTTCCCTATGAGAAGCATCAGGGAACCCCAACCTTAACTGTACTTCAACATCAATTTCTGGACTCAAGCTCATAGGGAGTAATTATGCAACTACATTTTTTATATGCAAGCATAACCGATTTGGCTGGGAATAGTCTCCAGACCGATTTCAGTACCTTTTATAACTGAAAAAATGCTCTTATTTTTCCCTTTCGCCGTTTACGGCTCATCAGAACAGCTTTTCATAAATCTGTTGAGGGTATAGATGGGAGACTGCGGTTGTTTTGTTTGGTGTAAAATCGTTAATGTACGACGCAAGAATTGATCAATAGCACTTGATCTAATATACATAAATATGTTATAATATCTCTCATTAACTGAGGAAGTCCCTCTGTTATGAACCAAGGAAGTCCCTTGGTGACCCAAGAGAATGGGAGTTAACAATTCCATGTCTGATACTACGAACGGGAGTACAGCTACTGAGCCGCGTCCTGATATGCGTCTCGAGCTGCACGTTCCATTGTCAGCAGAAGGCCAAGTTGACGCCACGGTCCCAATTCGGTGGTGTGTAAGCCGCGATTTGATCCAGGACCTGGAACGTCGTGACTTCACCAGACCGCAGTTGGTCGTCGTGGTGCGATCCTTGGGCGAGGAGACAGATGGCGACATTACCATTGTCAACCCGACCGAGACCTCGGTGAAAGTCGTTCCTTTGGAGCTTGAACTCACTTACGTGAGCTTCCGGCGTCCGGGGAACAACGAGATCCGAGTGTTCATCGTGGACAGAGGCAACAAAGATGCTGCTGAAGCGCTTCGACGTTTGATTTCTCGAGAAAGCGGAAATCTCTACAACAGGGATGGCTCGCTGTCGAGAGCAACAACACACGCCACGCTGAAGTACATCGAACTCAACGTCCATGTTGAGGTCACGGTGCCGAAGGAGATGTTTGCAGACCCTCCGAGCGAGAGAACCAAGAAGTTGGTCAGACGATTCTACCCCGATCGTGAGCGCGATGAGTGCCACATGAGAGGAAGAAAAATCGCCAGCGTTATACAGGCTTTCTTGCTCTTGACGTACGGTCAGCTACTCAAGCTGATCATCGTCTTCGTCTTCATGTTCTTCGGAGGTTTCCGAGGAATGGATTGGGGGGAGCTTCTGCATCCCTGGCGAGGGCACCTCACCGGTCATGTCGACGGCGTCGATGACGGTTCGGTCTGGTTCCACGATAAGAGAGGTCGTAAGCACTTCTCTCCGTTGAATCTGATCAACCCAATCGTGCTGACGGTGGTACCGAGTCTTGTCTTCTTCTGCGAGCAGGGCCAAGCTAACGGAGGTCAGTTTACGGGTAAGCACGCCCAAGCTATGGACCTTGCTTACAAGCTGTCGTTTCTCGGATACTGGGGCATCTTCTGGCGAGTTGATCTTTCGATCGTTGCTCTACTGGTGGCTATTGTCATCGTATTGCTTGCGATCGGCGGTATCGATTCACTTGTGAGCATGTACAAAGGCTCTGAGAGTCGTCGTCAGGCAAAGAACAGGAGAAAGCAAGAATCTGCTATAGCCGAGAGAACTGCAGCCCAAGCCCACAAGGCAAAGGTGCTCATGTCTCTTTCAGAGATGACCTGCACTCCTGGGAACGGAAGCACCAAGGTCGCTGTAAGCGCCCTGCCCGTACACAAGAGGAAAGTCAGCCTGATCTTTTCGGCAACGAAAGCCAAGGTGTGCAAGCCGTTCGCACAGTAACTCCGTGCACTTGGAAGTGGCTCAGGGAGGATTAGCCAATTAAATCTCCTATGGGAGCTGCGTGTTGTTTTGTAGTCGTTAAATAACGATTTTCGGGCTCGCATTAACAGAGGTAAGCTTATTCATATTAATTAAATGAAATGTGTAAACCCCGTGCCGATATAGTTAAATCACCCTGTTATTAATAGAATTTAGCCTATGGACGAAGTGTATAGCGAAGTGAACGCTCTAAGTTAATGCCTTTGGGTTATATTTAGTTGCTAAATAAGAAATTAGGTTGATATATTTTCGAACTATTACATAAATTATGTATCTACAGGGCTGGCGTGATAGTCGAGATCCTGCATTTAACAAAAAAGACCAGACTAAGTAAATTCTAAGATAATTATTTTCGTACCAATAAAATACAATGGCCTAACAGATGTAAATTGTTAACCACTCGTTGATAAACATATCAACTGGTCTGGACAGCATCGAGGTTGAATTCCGTACTATGAGTATGCTCGAATTGGTTCAGCTTTCAATTCCAAGAAAATGAAGGTAAACACCTGCAGCATTGGCGTCAAGGTAACCGTGGACAGTTAAGCCCATATTTTTTATGTCTTTTAGGCCTGAAATAACATCTGCTGATGCCCACTTACCCATAGTTTTAGGCACTTCAGTTTCGTCTAAATTCCTATACATTTCAACTAAACCATCTCCCGTACTGATTGCAGCAGCGTCGGCCGCAATAACTCCATCAGTAGTAGTTTCAATCACTATACATTCACCATCTCTTCTCATGACATGAATTATTAGACAACAATCATTTATTTGCAAACATAAGCATCTTGGCTGGGAATCGAGGTTGAATTCCGTACTTGTTATTCAACTGAGATATTTAAGAATTGATGGATGGATTATCTTAATACCTTGGAACTCTTTGAGTCGTAATAGCCCGCGATCAGAACTGACAATCATCTCGGCTTTGGCCTCAAGAGCACATTCTAGAATTATATGGTCATCCAAGTCCTCTAGAACTCCGTGAACTTTTTGTTTTGGTTGCACAAGATTTGCATAAAGCATAATCATGTCTATGAACAGGGCTGAATCCTCAGTTGAATAGTTAAACTTCTCTTCCAGTTTCCTACGTATCTCTATAATTATCTCCGGCGAAATAAATAGCGCATATGGTCCGTTAGGCTGCGATCTCTTCAGATGTGTACTGGCGTAACTGTGCTTTTTAACTGCCGCTAGATAGACGTTGGTGTCGAATACGGTCCGTATAGGTTTCATCACTCTCCAGGTAGTCATATAATTCTTGTTCGGTTTTTATCCCAAGACGTTTTAAAACCGGGCTAGCTTTTTCCATTTGCTCATCAAAAAATTGATTAAAACTGTAGGCAGCTACCATATCGCGGAAAAGATCGCTCTTTGATTTTTTGGCGCGTTTGGCCCAAGTTGCGAAATCTTTCTTTATATCATCTTCGACTGAAAAACTTATTGTAGTCATGCTTCTAATATTAACGCTGAATTAAGAAGTTGTCAATAATTAATTGTTGGGTTTAAAACGCTTATGGTTGACTGGGAATCGAGGTTGAATTCCGTACCTCAAGCTGAAGTAACGACTAATCCCCTCGATGCAAGATTACCTATAACAGTATCCATATTTGGAGGATTAACGTCGGGTACTTCTATACCCTCAGGAGTAGCAACTAGAGCTCCCTCATCTTCTAGGTCACCCAAGATAAGAAACAAATCACCTCTTCTAGGCCTGGGACCTAAACATTCAAATTCATCAGCTCTTTCGCCGTATTCAATTTCCCATTGTAGGTGTTCGTGTAGGGCGGGCTTCTCCGAATCGGCCACTAGTTGAAAAATCTTTCTGTATGCTGACTCTGGATATACTGGCCCAAATGGTACGCTCATACTTCTATTATATAATAATCATCCTTCACTAAAGGAAATGTTAGAATTAACGGTCATCAAACCGCTTATACTTTGACTGGGAATTGAGGTTGAGTTCCGTACCAAAACTTGATGGCTGCTATCGTTTATAGGCGTCTTTTCTGTGCCTAACCAGTAAAACTATTATCTTATCGCCATCAACATCAAATAGGATCCTATAATTCCCGATCCTGTATCTATACTGAGCATCTGTAGGTTTTGTTAAGGGCTCGGCGAATGAAATAGGATTCTCTTGAGAAATAAACCACTCTAACTTTAACTTAAGCCGT
>DATKHC010000004.1:0-90254 GCA_035510465.1 Saccharimonadales bacterium (SeqCode) | reverse complement strand
TACATAGATCATTCCCTAAACCAGAGACAATACATAACCAGTTAGAAGACTATCTTGCTTACTACAACCATGAAAGATTACACTCTAGCTTACAGTACCGAACACCCGCTGAAATGTTGCAAAGGTCCTGAGCTAATTACGGTCCAAACCTATCTTTTACTCCTCGGGTATAGGTAAATAAGAAGGACGGTTTTGTTTCAACCGTCCTCTGAGAGGTTTGGGCTGGTAAGCTGTCTTAACGTCGGAAACCTTTTAACAAAATAAGCTTGACCGGTTTCATATTAAGTGATATTATATTAGACATGAAAAAACTAGCAATACAAAACCCCGAAAGGCGAAAAGCAAACCACTACGGCAGAAGGATATTTCTGACAGGTGCTTTAGGTGCTTCTTCTGTTTTCGGGCTTGTTAAACTAGGCGAATCTGCGAGCAGTCAAGCTGGCGCTGCAGTCACTGCGGTTGAAAATTCAGTCAAATATAACGGTACGGACATCTCACACGTTAACCTTAAAGATAATCCAGTAAAGTATGTTGCTAAATCCGGGGATACCCCTTGGGGCATAGCAAGTATGGACCCAAGGGTTGCAGATGATCCCCAATTGTTAGCGGATGAGGTACAGCGAATTAACCTACAAGTTGGTGAAGATAGTGAATTACAGCCAGGTGAAGTGATACATTTACCGGAAGCTTACAAGAAATACGCTCAACCTTCCGAGTAATACTAGCGTAGAGCTCAACACCTGACACACCATATGTTGTGGAAAAACTCTATCAGATTAAAAACTGTGGATAAATAGTCACTTCTGTGGCTATTTTCTCTATAAAATCCTTGCTCGTGGGTAGAGCATACCTGTATAGTCTTCGTTAGTGGGTAATCGTGGGTAATCCAAAACAGATTACCTGACGTCAAAAACAAAAATACCACTAGCAACTTAAATTGGGTTGAATGGCAACAATAGATTATTTCGAGCGAAGACTCGATGACAAAAGGCGACTAACAATACCTTCAGAACTAAGAAGTGAGTTTATTAGCGGCGTAGTCATAACCAGAGGTTTCCAGAAATATCTGCATTTGTACCCTAAGTCAGTTTGGGATGATCAAGTTGAGTCACAATTAAACGGCAATATACTAGATGAAAAAATAGCTGACCTAAACATTCAATTCAGGACTGGTAAGACGGAGGGGGCATTAGACGGCAAACAAGGCCGGATTGCTATTGAGCAAGACCTTCTAGATTATGCCGGAATAACTAAAGGCGTAGTTGCGGTTCGTGCAGGGAGATATTGGCGGCTTAGTTCAAGCTAACAACTTCTCTCAAGGCAAGTAATTTAACAATTAAAAAACCAGCAAATAGCAATGACTCGAGGTCAGCTATTCGGCAGTCAGCAGGTGGCTCGTAGGGTAACCACCCTAAACACCCTCGTACCTTACACAAAACACCTCCCAAAACTCCACCTCACACATAAGTCTCTCGATTTGATAAGAAGTTTGGAGTTGCTAGATTTCACAATCTAACTTCGTAAAACTCCTTTACATAACGACTTATCAATCTAAAAACAAAAACAAAACAAAAACAAAAAGTTGGCTGCTGGTTAGGTGACCTTGCAAAAACAAAAAAGCATGAAAAATACACCACAAAAAAACCAAAACAAAAACATTCACACGCCGGTAATGCTCGAAGCGGTGCTAGAGTATCTAAACCCATCTCAAGATGATTCGTATCTTGATTTGACGGCTGGATACGGTGGCCACGCCAGCGCAGTACTTAAGCGTACGAAAAATCCAAGCCAAGCAGTCTTGATTGATCGTGATCAGAGCGCGATTGATCATTTAAAAGATTTGTTTGGTGAAAATGGAGCCAAGATAATTAAAAGTGATTATCTAGGCGCATCGAAGGTATTAGAAACCGAAGAAGCCAAGTTTGATTTAGTTTTGGCAGATTTAGGAGTATCGTCACAGCACATTAATCAAACGAGTCGGGGTTTTAGTTTCTCTAACGATGGTCCACTAGATATGCGAATGGATCAGGATCAAGAACTAGACGCTCACGCTATTGTTAACAGATACAGCGAAAGCAAATTAGCATCTGTTATTAAAAGCTACGGTGAAGAGCCTAAAGCTAGTAAAATAGCCCACTTAATAGTGATAAATCGTCCAATTACCTCAACGAAACAATTGGCGAGCATTGTTAAGCGTGTATGGCCAATAGCTAGTAAAAAACACCCGGCAACCAGAACATTTCAAGCAATTAGGATTGAAGTGAACGATGAGCTAACCCAGCTGAAGGAAAGTTTACCCATATGGATTAACTTACTTAAGCCAGGTGGCAGAATTGTCGTTATATCCTTCCATAGTCTTGAAGATGCAGCCGTAAAAGCTTATTTTAGGGAGCTTTCTGGTAAAACCTATGATGCTGAGCTCAGCTTACTAACAAAACACCCTGTAAGCCCTCAGTACGATGAAATAGTTAAAAATCCGCGAGCGCGTAGTGCTAAACTGCGAGCCGCCGTAAAAATAAACAAGAAAGGGGGAGTTTAATGCCTATACAGGTAAAAGATCTCTCCCGGTCGTATAGAGTAAAAGTCCGAGTAGGATAGATACCCTAGATGACCAGCTCGTGCTTGCACTATTTGTGCAGGCGCGGGCGAAAAGAAAACAAAAACAAACATGACATACTCAAACTCTTTAGTGGCTAGTAGGCAACGTTATACTAGTCGCAATCAAAATACTACAAAGTTTAAGGCCAAAGAAGGTACGATTGGTCCGATTAGTAATACAATAATTCTAATCGTACTGGCTTGCTTGTTGGGTTTGCTCTACTTAACTCAGGTTACGAAAACAAATGCCTACAGTTATCAGATTAACTCACTTCAGCAGCAACAGAGTCAACTTCAATCTCAGCATGAACAGCTAGAGGTTAGTTCAGCGACCTTGCAATCTGTAAATCGCATATCAAACAGTACGATTGCCCAACAACTTACATCGCCAGTAAGTTCAACTAATGTACAAAATTAGTGTTCAGTTTAGTCTTAGGGAGTTATTAAACTGACATAAGAACTAATAAGATACTCAGATGATCAAAGTGTGGCGGAAGAACAAATAATAAAACTGATGTATACTAGAAATAAATTATAAAATGACTGAGAAAATAAGCCTCGTAATCGGAGCAAACCGAATTGAACACCTAGCATTGCTAGGCTTATTTAGTTTAGTCATAAGTTTTATTCTAACTCCGATTTATACAACCCTGGCTTATCGAGGGCAGTGGTGGAAGCGGCCACGTACAGATAGTTGGGACGGCAAAGAAGCAACTGTTTATAACCAGCTTCATGCTGAAAAACATAAGCGAAATATCCCAACCATGGCTGGTTTGATTTTTATAACCTCCATAGGCTTAGTTACGCTTTTTGCTAACTTGAACAGGGGTCAAACATGGCTTCCTCTGGCAGGGATGGTTGGATCTGGCTTTATAGGTTTAATCGACGATGTTATTAATATCCGTGGCTACAGTGGGATTGCGGGTATGCGCCCCAAAATAAAATTTTTACTTCACAGCATAGTTGCTCTAGTTGGTGGATGGTGGTTATTCGTTAAATTGGGTGTTACTTCGATCTATATACCTGGATTTAGTAGTGTACATATAGGAGCGCTTGTAATCATTCTATTCTGGTTTGTGGTCGTGGCTACCGCCAATGCCGTTAATATAACTGATGGCCTCGACGGTTTGGCCGGAGGTCTGTTAGTTTCCTCATTCACTGCCTATACCTTTATATCTGTGGCTGAGCAGAAGTATGCCCTAGCAGGGTTTTGCTTAACTGTAGTTGGCGCTCTACTTAGTTACACTTGGTTTAACATATTCCCAGCTCGCTTCTTCATGGGTGATATTGGAGCATTCGGGCTTGGTACGGCTCTAGGTATCATAGCGATGCAAACAGACACTATATACGTACTCCCGATTATAGGTATAGTTTACGTTGCAGAAACAGGGTCAGTTATTATAAACCGCCTCTCAAAGATGCTCAGAAAAGGGAAGAAGGTCTTTTTGTCGTCACCAATTCATCATCATTTTGAGGCAAAAGGCTGGCCCGAGACCAAAGTAACTATGCGTTTCTGGTTGATTGGGCAAATAGGTGCAGCAGCGGGAATAGTCATATTCTTACTGAGGAAACACCTATGAGACCTTCGGCTTCGGTAAGAAGCTCTAATAGTGCGAGGGGTTACCAGTCCCCGTCTTCCGGTCTATTAAGACGACATAAGCCAGACTACGTCTTACTGGTCTTGTGCGCTGTTTTACTCGTAGTTGGGCTAATAACTATCTATGCCATTAGTCCAGGGCTAGCTGCTTCTAATAACGTCAGCGCCAGTTATTATGTCATAAAGCAGCTGATAGCTATTGCGATTGGAGTAGTTGGCTTTATCTTGGTTGCTTATTTACCGCTAAATATATGGGGTAAATATCTAAAGTATTTGGTTGGGATCTCTCTCGTATCTGCACTCGCGGTTAGGTTTGTTGGTCAGCGAGTAAACGGTGCTTACAGATGGATTCAAATAGGTGGATTCTCTTTTCAGGCAGTTGAGCTTATAAAATTTACAGTACTTATCTGGTTAGCGGCATTTTTAGCGCGTAGAGTTATGGAAGGCAGTATAAGAAATACTAGACAAACGCTCAAACCACTTCTGATAGTTTTAATAGTAGTGGGTGTTGTTGTCGCAGGATTGGAGAGTGACCTTGGTTCTACTGGTGTAATAGTGGTTATGATGGCAGTTATGTGTTTTGTAGCTGGTCTACCACTCAAGAAAGTAGCAATTATAGGTGGGATTGTCGCAATTGGGTTAATCCTGGCTATTGGTAGCAGTTCTTATAGGAGAGAAAGGTTACTTACGTTCCTCCATCCTGCTCAGAATTGCCAGACTACAGGAACCGGATATCAGGCTTGTCAGGCTATGATTGCAGTTGGTTCAGGTGGTTTATTCGGGAAAGGGCTGGCTAAGGGCGTCCAGGACTATGGATATCTGCCAGAAACTTATAACGACTCCATATTTGCGGTTTACGCAGAACAGTTT
This sequence comes from Saccharimonadales bacterium (SeqCode), assembly GCA_035510465.1. Taxonomy (GTDB): domain Bacteria; phylum Patescibacteriota; class Saccharimonadia; order Saccharimonadales; family DATKHC01; genus DATKHC01. The sequence goes on along the minus strand of DATKHC010000004.1, from coordinate 85,189 downwards.
GGTTTTGTCGGGTCTGCGATACTTCTTGGTATTTTCCTCGCTCTATTTAGAAGAATAAAAAATATTATGGAGAGAGCTCCGGATCAGTTTAGTAGATTCGTCGTAGCCGGTGTTCTAGCTTGGTTAGGTGCTCAAACTCTTATAAATATTGGCGCCATGATAGGCCTCTTACCGTTAAAGGGCATTACTCTGCCTCTTATAAGTTACGGAGGTACAAGTATTGTCTTTGTTATGGTTGCAATTGGACTTGTTTTCAACATATCCTATTACACAAACACTAGATTAATTGAGTCTGATGAGCAGGCAAGGGGATACAGTGATGAAAATACTGCTATGCGGGGGCGGCACAGGCGGGCATATTACGCCCATCTTGGCAATCGCGCATGAACTAAAGAGACAAGACCCATACTGCAAGATATATTATGTAGGAGAACATGGCGGTAAGTTTGCTCATTTGATTAAGAATCAGACCTCTATTGATGAAGTTCATACGATATTTGCAGGTAAATTCCGACGATATCATAAAGAGGCTTGGATAATTCGCTTACTAGACTTTAAAACTAACTTTTTAAATGCGAGAGACCTACTATATGTAATCATCGGCATTCTACAGAGCTTTATTCTAATAAAAAGGATCAACCCCGATATAATTTTCTTAAAAGGGGGTTACGTAGGCCTACCTATTGGTATTGCGGCCTCAGCTACCGGTAAACCTTTCATAACCCATGATTCTGATGCTATCCCAAGCTTGTCTAACCGTTTAGTGGCAAGATGGGCTAAATATAACGCAACTGGCCTACCGGGAGGATTGTATTCTTACCCCAAGAAAAAAATAAAGTTTGTTGGTATCCCACTTGCTACAGAATATGAAGGATCAACCCCAGGGCTAGTTAAAACCTACAGGAAAGAGATAGGTATAGATGCGGATAAACAACTGCTCCTTATAATAGGTGGCAGCTTGGGTGCGAAACAGCTTAATCGTATAGTTGTTCGTGTTATGCCTGAACTGTTAGATAGGTTCCCTAAATTAGTTGTCGTACATCAAGTAGGCAAGGGCAATTCCGGAATTTATAAGGATATTATCAAGTCAAAAAGACTTATGGTTTTTGAGTTTATTCCAGATTCCTATAGATACACCGGAGCCGCTGATATGGTTATCACTAGGGGTGGCGCCACGTCAATAGCTGAATTGGCAGTGCAGGGAAGAGCAGCAATAATTATCCCAAATCCTCTGCTAACAGCTGGTCATCAAGAAAAGAATGCACAAGAATTAGGTTCAAAGAACTTAGCCATCGTGCTCGAAGAAAAGGATCTGAAAGCGAACCCTGAAATTATCCTTGAAAGGGTTTCAGATCTGTTAAAGAATCCCAAGAAAAGGAAAGAGTTAAGTGATAAAATTAAAAAGATAGGAAGTGCTGAAGCAGCTAAGAATATTGCTCAACTTTTGTTATCCAGGTCTAATTAATAAAAATAAAGAACTGAGTTTAAATGTTCTTGAAGAATAAACAAAAAAATCAAAAAACAGGTCGTAAAAGCATTGGTCGAACCAAAAAAATCCCCTTCTATTATCAAACCAGCAGGTATTTGAATAAAGAGGATTCTGAAAGGCTGAACAGGGAATTAACATCCAAAGAGACCCAGAATATAACTAGAAAGTCAGTATGGCGTCAGATCCCCGGGCTCATTGCGATTATTGTCATTATTGCATGCTTTTTTTATGCAATAACTCTCACCTCAAACCCAAAAGTTGAAGTGATTTCAGGCAGCAACACTTCTTTGCTAAGACCATTAGCAGTTTATCAACTGGCTGCGCGAAACATTATTAATAGCTCTCTCTCGAGTCGCACAAAGCTTACAATCAATACTAATAGGATCGCACAGCAATTTGAAACTCAATACCCTGAGATAAAAAGCGTTTCCTTAATCATACCTCTTGTAAATCATGTGCCATTGCTAGAGATTCAACCTGCTGTCCCTGTATTTATTCTTAATAATTCTCGAGGAAGTTACGTTATTGATAGCTCTGGTAGAGCAATACTAGCGGAGCCTAAAGCTAAATTAGCTAGTCTAAATCTACCGCAAATTACGGATCAAAGTGGACTACCCGTCAAACTCGGTGTTCAAACCATATCTGATAACACGATCAGTTTTATAGATACAGTTACTTCGCAATTTAAGGCAAAATCAATACCAATCTCTTCAATGATATTCCCAGCCGTTCCTTACGAGTTAGATGTATATTTATCTGGTCACCCATATTATCTAAAATTTAACCTACTGGGCAATGCCGGGGTAGAGGTGGGCACCTACTTAGCGGCTGTTAAGCAATTAGGTGCGTCATTGCCGGCTCACTACATAGATTTGCGTGTAGATGGCAGAGCGTACTATCAGTAAAACCCCTACTACCGTCCCCCGACTGTTCGCTTTTTGTTCTTTTTTGATTACTGGATTTTTATCTTAACCAATCTGTTTATTAGTTATTCTTTAAGAAAATCACAACACACTACTAACAGGGGAGCAGAGAAGGAGAGAGAAGAAAAGTATATTATATAATATGAAACTGTGGAAAAGTCAAATGTCATAAACTGTAATAGTCGGTGTGTCAAATATCACTTAGCGAGACTCTATCTATGCAAACGATAAATATACAGGAACCCGGTATGGGGAGAACAGTAGTGCTCGCCACAGCTGGATTAAACATAGAATGTATGAATCGTAGGTTACTACTCCCCTAACGAGAAACCACTCTAATGCCTAATAATCTATGTCATAAAATATACATTGTGCGACGTAGTATCTGTAGGTTTGTGATGATATTTTATATGTCACCCTGCTATGCTTTTCTCTCCCCCCAAAATTAAATTGTTATTTATTTATTTTGTTTTGCTCTACTGCCCTAGCTTCAAGCCCCTATTTATATATCCGACTACTTCTTTTTGATTAGTACCCTATTTATTAAGTTCGTAAAATGTTCAGTAAAAAATTTAAACAGATCATTAACAGATAAAGACGATGGGGTCATCTCTGTTCAGTCTCTGCTAACATTTGCTCATAAGGATCTATCATATATTGATAATGAAGGCCTGCGATTCTGACCATTGTTCCACCGATCTCAATTTTTCGCTGCAAAGTGTCTTTATCGGCCGGTATTTGGAATTCAACTTCTATATCTTCAACAGGTTCTCGCCATCGGTCACTAGTATCATTCCTGTGAGCTAATACATTTACGGCTGGGACCCTTCTAGTTGAATACTCTAAGTCACCGGCTTTAGTAGCCACTATTACATACGCCTGATTGTGTAAGGACGGTCCTCTGCCTCGTGATCTTGTTCCAAGCGGCGAATCGCCGTAGTAAGTAGATCTCAAGCCGTTATATGCTGGGTTAGGCTTACCTTCTTTAAATTCTCGCTCAAATCTATCTATTTCAAAACCAGCATCCATGATAAATGGTATAACCCTATCGAGGTCTTGGGGTGTATTCTCCTCAGATATAAATAAGGTACCCCCTTCTTCTATGACTCGAGATACCTCATACAAACCAAAATGGAGAGAATGTTCTAGTGACGGAGAATCAGAATTAGACGTAAACTGCCCAAAGCAACTTCTCATCAGTACTGCGCTGAAAGCATTGCTTCTGTAAGGCAGAGCAGCCCAATTCCCTGTAACTGGTCTAATTGCATCCCGGTCTTCTCTATTAACATAGGTCCAGTCATCAGGAAGCGATACTGTATGAAAATCGACCATTTCATCACAAAATATATTACCGCCAGTAATAAGTGCGCTGTTACGGGAATTACCGTAACCAACTTCTAAACATCGCATTTAATCACCTAAATTTTAGCTTTTAGTCTACTAAAGCATAAGTTGCTTTTGCAACTCGTTTGAACTGAGGCTTACCCTGAAGATTCAATAGGATAGTGGTTTCTTTAACGAACCTGCTCTTAAGTACCTGTTTTATAATCTCATCTCTGTGAAGGGGTTTCTGGGCGTTCTTGAGTACTTCGGTAATAATATCTGCTACCGTACCCTTTTCGTATCCCCATTCCTTAAGTGCATAAATACCGCGTCCAATCAAAACGAATCGCTTGTCTTTTATAAGTTCGTTATGGATTGCTTGAGTCGTTACGTTCTTTCGTTTAAAATCTGATTTCTTAATAGCATCAGAAATCTCGTTAAAGTGCATGTGACGACCTTGTTCTTTGAGTATGACGTAGATCTTGTCCCGTATGTTCTTTGGATTTACAGTTGGCCATTTGTTTAGCCCCCACTGCCCGTTTAAGCTAGCTAAATGTTTTGAGACGGTCGCAAGTGCTTTAACATGTTGTGTACCGAGGTCTTTATCAAGAGACTTAGCAATTTTTTCAATTGGTGCTGGTGCACCCATTTTACCTATTACAGCGATGATCTCATTGATTAGAGCTTCCACCTGCTTTTGGTCATGGATTGATTTTATCGTAACTGCGTGGTAGAAATCGTCATTTTCGTTAATAACTACTAAATTAGGGCAAAGCTCAGCCAAGAAGGATACTTGAGCTCTATCGAATTTAGTGTTGTTCTCTGTTAGATAATTACTTAAGTCAGCAATTCTTATAATGTCGCCACTCTCGTGGATAGTTTCTTTAAGAATCGATTGGACATCATTAATATGTGGCAATTTGCCTTCTTTGGCACTAAGCTTTAGCTTCTGCAGCACAGCCTTTTCGAGCTGTCTAACGCGTTCTCGAGTAATAACCAATAGCTCCCCTATTTGTTCTAGGGTTTCTTTTCTGTCAAACAAACCAAAGCGTCTGGAAATTATTTCCCTTTCACGCTCACGTTCAATCGTCGCCAGAATATCTGTAGTTATTTTCTTTACGTTAAATTCGTTCGCTTTTTTTACCATAAATATTCCTAATGTCTGAATATATACTTATTGTATAATAAAACCCTTTTCTGGTCAATCCCTATATTTACTATCATTATTGTAGCACTAAATGGACAATCACGCACAATATATGTGACTACAGTACTACCATATAATTTAGGTGATCAAATCAGAAAAACATTACTTAGCAGTAATTCTTATGTTTTGACTGTTTTGGCCTTCTTTCGACGTCTAAACGACCCTTTTCGCTCTGGAGCCTGCTTCAATAGATCTTTGGCTTCTTTTTCTGTTATTTTGTCTGGTTTTAGCTCATCAGGGACTTTAACATTACGCTTACCATTGGTTATGTATGGACCATAAGGGCCGTTAGCAACCTTTAATCCGCCCTCAAACTCTTTAATATATTTGTTTTTAGTTTGGGTTTGCTTCTCTTTATATAGTTTGATTGCTTCTTTCTCGGTTATTTTGAACGGGTCCTGGTCTTTTATTGATACAAACACCTTATCTATCTGTATATAAGGACCAAACCTACCTATATTGGCGACTATCTCGCTACCTTCTTCTGTTTTGCCTACTACTCTTGGTAGCTTGAACATTTCTAGAGCTTGTTCTAGAGTCACGTCTTCAAGTGTGGCTCCTTCTGGCAAAGAGGCAAAATCTGGCTTTTCTTCGTCAGTAGTCTCCCCTTTTTGTAACATTGGGCCATATCTACCATACCGTGCGAAAATCGGTTTCTTGGAAACTGGGTCTGTACCCAATTTCTTCGCTTGGGTACTTTCCGCTCTTGATACAGACTCAGACTTTTTAATCAGAGGCTTAAAGTCTCGCCAGAAGTTAGCAAGCATCTTTACCCACTCTTCCCTACCCTCTGCGATCAAGTCAAAGTCCTTTTCGACTTTAGCAGTAAAATCAAAGTCTACGATTGAAGAGAAATATTTAGTCAAAAAGTCAGTTGTTACATCAGCCATCGGTGTTGGTAGTAGCTTGGACTTATCGTTACCGTAGTTTTCTGCCTCTGTTTTACTCTTTATACTTCCCTTTTCTAGGCTAATTAAGGATACGTCTCTTTGATTGCCTTCTATGTCGGTTTTTTCAATATATCCCCGACTTTGTATGGTTGATATTGTCGGAGCGTAAGTACTTGGACGGCCAATTCCCAAATCTTCTAATTTTCTCACTAAACTAGCTTCAGAATACCTAGCCGGAGGCTTGGAAAAAGTTTGCCTAGCCTCGATAGCTTTCGGGTCCAACTTCTCACCAACGGCGGTTTTTGGCAAAATTGAATCTTCTTTGCTTCGTCCATAAACCTTCAGGAAGCCATCAAAAGTCACAACTTCACCTTTAGCTAAAAATATTTCTTTTCGTTTACTGATAGTTATAGATACTTCAGTTCTAGCAAGTTGTGCGTCAGACATTTGACTAGCTAACGTTCTTCGCCAGATCAGTTTATATAGTTTATTCTGTCCCTCATCTGAACTAGCGGATTCTTTTTTGAAATGGGTTGGGCGGATGGCCTCGTGCGCTTCCTGGGCGCTGGCTTGTTTAGTCTGAAACTGCCGCCGTGAGTAATATTTATCTCCAAAACTGGTCTTTATATAGTCACCTGCTGCCTTCAGGGCTTCTTCTGCAATGAGCGTGCTATCTGTTCTCATGTAGGTTATATGTCCTTCTTCGTATAACCTCTGTGCTAAAGTCATTGTCTGTTTAACGCTATAACCAAGCTTACGAGCTGCCTCCTGCTGGAGAGTACTGGTAGTAAAGGGTGCGCTTGGACTCCTTCGACTGGGTTTTTCATCAATTTTTAAGACAGTAAAATCAGACTTAATACAGTCTTTTAAGAATTCCTCAGCCTGTTTTGCTTGAGTAAACCGCTTATCCAATTCTGCGCTTAAAATGCCGTTCTTGGCATGGAACTCCCCTGTGACTTTAAAGTTATCCTCTGGTTTGAACTTATTTATTTCTCTCTCGCGTTCTACAACCAGTCTTACCGCCACAGACTGGACTCTACCAGCACTTAAACCTGGACGAACTTTCTTCCAAAGGATAGGGCTGAGTTCATAACCAACTAGACGATCTAGTATTCTTCTCGCCTGTTGGGCATCAACTAGTTTTATATCAATTGAACGGGGGTTTTTAATGGCATTGTCGATAGCTGTCTTAGTTATTTCATGGAAAACGATTCTCTTAGCTTGCGATGGTGGGATATCCAATGCAGAACAGAGGTGCCAGGCGATGGCCTCGCCTTCCCTGTCCTCATCGCTTGCTAACCAAACTTTGTCCGCTGATTTAGCGGCTTTTTTGAGCGAAGCTACGACCTTAGTTTTGTCTGGGCTTATTTCATAGGTAGGCTTAAAATCGTGCTCAATATCAACGCTCAAACCTTTTTTTGGTAAATCTCTAATATGCCCAAAGCTACTCAGGACATTGTAATCATTTCCCAAAAATCTCTCGATTGTCTTTGCTTTTGCGGGACTCTCTACTATTACTAATTGTTTTTTCATTCAACCCCTGTATAGGCATAGTCTATTAACATAAGATGTAAGAGTACTGGATTGTTTAGCTAAATGCAACATATGGGTTATAAGGGCGAATTACTGAGCTAACCACCTAAGTAATCAGCCATTTTGTGGCCTGTGTAGTAGCCAACGGCGATGAAAATGGTTCCCCCTATCAAACTGGGTATACCGAAAGCACCGCCACCGAATAATACTTCACCCAACCAACCCCCTATAGTTGAGACGACCAATACGTTTAATCCTATATAAAATTTTCTATGCACAACTACATTATAGATAAACTTAACCAATTTGACAATTAAGCAGAATTGTTTAAAAGTATTGACATAACGCAATATATTTGCTAGAATCGCAATCCGTAAGCATGATATTTGCTTATGTACTTTATACCCCCTATTTCTAACAATTTGTTAGATTGCCTTAGAGCGTGCCGTAGTAAGTTGTTACCCTCCACGAGCTAATTGTGCGCTTGTGAGATAGCTTTATTGCTAGCTCGCAGACATGCGCTCTAAAGCAAACTAATCCCTTTAACTACTCCTCTGATATAACTTGTTTATGTCAGACTGGACCCTTTCTTTGAGTGGGTCAGCGAGTCTGCTAGGATGATCATTTGATCGGCGCATAACTGTATTAGAATAATTAGTTTTGACGCTTCGCTTAAGGTGGGTTGAAGGGTGTAATCGAGTCTACAGCGGTGCCCACCCCCTCTGTAGGCTCGTTTTTATTTATTCAAGTTCTATATAAGGAAAGATCTAGTTTCAGCGTTGATCTGACCACCGTATATAAATTCCATAGCTAGTGAGTTAACCTCCTTTTTTAGAGGTTCAAGGTTTGAAGTCTGATCTGAGTTAAATTTGGATAGAACAAACTTATCTTTTTCAAATTTCTCAGGCAATGGCCCAATACCCACCCTTATCCTTCCGAAAGATTCCCCTACTAGGTCCATGATAGATTGAACGCCGTTATGTCCAGCACTACTACCGCCTACTCTGCTCCTTATTTGACCGAAGTTAATATCTAAATCATCATGCACTACCAGCACATTATTCATTGGTACATTAAAGAACCTAGTGACAGCTAGGACAGATTCTCCAGATGAATTCATAAAGGTCTGGGGTTTTATTACGATTAATCTGGTGTCACCCAGATTACCGCTGCTGAAATGGCACTTCAGGTCTTTTTTATTGACCCAGTCTGACATTTGATCATTTGACTCAACCATATAATCTGAGCAAAAAAAGCCAACATTATGTCTAGTTAGATCGTACTTATCGCCGGGATTTCCCAACCCTACGACTAAAAAAGTTTTGCTTAAACCTACCGTAAAAAGAGGTTTATTGTCGTTGGTATTAGGGTTTTTTACAAACAGAGCCATTTAGTGTTTTGTCCTGGCTTCAGTTTTGGTATTTTTCGGGAATCTGTCAACATGCTTTTCAAAAAACCAAAACTTTATTGGGGTCCCAGAAAACCCAAACCTTACTCTAAGCTCTCGACCTAGAAACCTTTTGTAACTCCAATGCAGCAATCTTGTATGTGAGCCGTAGACTTTAAAGGTTGGACTCGGATTATCAGCCTCTTGAATAATGTAGTTTAGTTTTGGCGAAAATGATTTAAGTCCAGCCGGCGGATGCTTAGCGGTAGCTATCTTAAGCCACTGATTAAGCTCACTAGTTTTAATTTTTTTGCCTCGTTCCTTGTAGATATCTAAGACTAAGTCAAAAATCTTCGTTACATTCTCTCCCGTTTTTGAACTAGTAAAAACCAATCCAGCCCAAGGAACAAATTCGTAATTTCTTTTTACCTGAGCGGATATATCGTTCTTCCAATATGTGTGAGTGTCGTCAATCGTGTCTATTTTGCTGACCACTAGTATAAGTCCCTTCCCAGCTTCTTTGACTATGCCCGCAATTTTTTGATCCAAAGCTACATTTAGTTCGGAAATGTCCATAACCAGTAAACAAACTTCAGATTCTTCTATGGCTGCAATGGTTCTAAGAACACTGAAATGCTCTACTCCTCTCTCGATTTTGCCCGAGCGCCTGATTCCGGCAGTATCTAGTATCTCTATAGTTTTATTCTCAAAGCGAATGCTACTACGGTTGACATCTCTAGTTGTACCGGCCCGCGCAGACACAATCGCCTGCTGCTTTTTAAGCATGGAATTAAATAACTGGGACTTACCAACGTTTGGTCTGCCGACAATTGCCAATCTAACTACATCTGTATCTTGTTTTACTCTCTTTCTGGGGATAATAGCTATGAGTGAGTCTAGCAGTGCCTCGAAACCGCGTCTCTGGGTTGCACTGATTGGGAATATGTCCGATATGCCTAAACTCTGGTAGTTTTTTTTGTCAAAAGCTTTTACTTTATCTACTTTGTTAACCAAAAGCACCACCGGTTTCTTACTCTTCAATGCTTTCTTGGCTATTAACCTGTCGTCCTGAGTGATCACCGTGTCTGATTCAATCACAACCCATATAATGTCAGCACTTTCAACTGCTTGGTTGATCTGATCTTGGATTGTAAGCTCAAATTCGTCGTCCGGATCCTTTAACCCGGCTGTATCGACTATATAGAAATCGTGTCCGAAATAAGAAGTTCTTCCGAAAATTGAATCTCTGGTTGTTCCCTCTTCTCTTGCCACTATTGTCTCGCGCCTACCAAGGAGCGTATTAAAGATACTGGACTTACCAACATTGGTCCTTCCGACAATCGCTACTACTGGTACTTTTACTGAAGATGTCATTAGAATGTTTAAAAACTACCTATACTATGTCATAAATCAGGTATTTTTTCTAGTTTCAGGTAAGGCTTGTCCCCCAGATCGGACAATACAAAGGGACCTATCTGTATCCGATGTAACCCTTTAACTTCGTAACCTAAGCAGTCAAAAGTTCTCCTAATCTGACGATTTCGGCCTTCAGATATTTCGATCTCCCAGGCATCTCGTCCACCAAGCATTTTTTTAAAGTTTAATTTGCTGGGACGGCCGTCCAGTTTAATCTCACCACGTTCAATAATTTGTTGCTGACTAGGCGACAAAGCTTTATTAAGCTGAACTTGGTAAATTTTTGATTTTGCGAATTTAGGATGAGTTAATCTATAGCTTAATTCACCATCGCTGGTTAAAATCATAAGTCCTGAAGACTCTCTATCTAGTCGACCAGCGGTTTTCAGATTCTTAAACTCAGAAGGCAGAAGCTCGTAAATCGTCGGGCTTCCCTGCTCTTTCCTTGAACTTATGTAGCCAACTGGCTTATTAAATAAGATTGTAATGTTTTCGGATGGCAGATCTACCCTGCTGCCGTCAACTTCAATCCGGTCAGTGATTTCTACTTCCTGGCCAAGTTTAGCGGCGCTACCGTTAACTAAAATTCGTTGTTCGGATATATATGTGTCTACAGCTCGACGACCTAGGCCAGTTGCTTTTGCGACGAACCGATTTATACGCACTAAGGATAGGTTTACTTCTTTATCTAGCTTGCAGGACTGACTGGTGTGTCAGTTGATGGCTGGGAATCATCTGCGGGAGGAGGAGTAGTGTGTGCTTCTGATACTGTTACACCTGAATCCGAACCAATTACATTTCCGGTGGGTGGTGGAGGTACGGTTGAGGCTGATTCTCTAAGAGCTTCGTTCGCAAGTAACGTATCAATACTAGTGGTATTTTGGCCAGGATCATTGTCTAGTGGCTGAATAACTCTTTGTCCCCCAGATTGCTGTTTGTCTGCATCTGGAGTACTCGAGTCGGCGCTTGGATTAGGCATAGCGGCTATTGGGGGTGTGCTTGGTGTAGCACCACTTGCACTAGCTTCTGCTGAACTGACAGCTGGAGCTACGCCCATTGGGTCAGGTGTAGTTGAGCCTGACGGAGGTGTGGGGTCCGGTGCTGGTATTTGAACATCGGGTGCCTGGGTTGGTGAAACACTATCCCCTGGTTTGTTATCGAGTGGGTTTGGGTCTGAAGTGACCGCAGCATCTGCCTGAGAAGCTGGTGGATCAGATGGAGTTGAGTCACTCAAGGGTTGGATAGTTGTTGGGCTAGACTGCGAACCATCGGATGAAGTCGCAGGATTGGCACTAGCTGGATCACTGCCATCATCGGGATGGGTTATGTTCAGAGAGTTGTCTGGAGCTGGGCTAGCTGATGCTGGCGGAACAGTGCTATCGCTTGATGGACTAGGATTCATTGGGTCAGGTGTAGTTGAGCCTGACGGAGGTGTGTTTAAAATACTCATATTGTTATTCCCTTCTGTTGGAGTTGTTGATGCGTTAGGGTCACTTGTGGATGCTTGAGCGGTTCCATCCCCCGCGATTACCTCTTTTGCGGCTTTCACGATATCTTCTAAAGTAACCTGTGACTTAACCAGGTAACGATCTGCGCCTAATTTTTCTGCTCTGGCTTTATCCTCGGCCTGGGACAACGCTGTCATCATAATGACTTTTATGTCCTTAGTATTGGGTGTGCTTCTAATTATGTCTAGCGTATCAAAGCCACTTATTTTGGGCATCATGACGTCAAGAATGATCAAGTCGGGTTTCTCTTTTCCTACGAGTGCTAAAGCTTCTTCTCCATCTTGAGCTGTAACTATTTCGTAACCTTCTGCCGCCAACCTTGCCTGATAAATCTCTCTAAGGCTGTTGTCATCCTCGACGAGCATTATTTTTGACACTTTTTTTGACCCTCGCTATATCTTTCTAAATGGTTTAATACTTATGTTAATACAAATTGTATCATGATTATATCAAGTTGAGTTAGTAGCCGGCATTTCTACCTTATTTCCGGTCGATTGACGGTTTTTAAGTTCTTGTGCCTGGGCGTTGCTTAACCGGGGTAAGCTAATATGAAAAACACTGCCAGTTCCGATCTCGCTGGCTGCCCAAATCTTACCTTTATATAGCTCCACAATCTTACGACATATATAAAGACCTAGGCCTGTTCCGCCAATTGTCCTCACGGCTGAGCTGTCTACGCGGTAAAATTTTTGGAATAAATGTGGTAAGTCCTCAGGCGGTATGCCAAACCCGGTATCTTTAATAAAAAATTCAACCGTGTCTTTAGTTCCGCCAATACCTAAAGTTATTTTTCCTGACTCCGTATATTTCATGGCGTTATCGAATAAGTTGGTTATGACTTCTCTCATTCTGTCTGGGTCGATGAATACATAATAAAGAGGTTTTGGTATAGTCGGTTTACCTGCTGGGGCAGCTTGGGCGGGGTTAACTTCAGTATTGTTGATTAATTCCACGAATAGGCTCTTTTTTTGAGCTGCCAATTGAAGATTCTCGTTCATTTTCGCAGTAAATTCTCCCATTTCAACTACGACAGGATGGTTTACTAGCCGGCCATCTTCAGCTTTGGAACTCGTTAGCAAATCTTGAAATAGCTTTCCGAGCTGCCGCGTTGACTCATGTGCCTTCTCTAGATATCCCCGGGCTTTGGAGTCTATGTTGCTAACTCGATCATTCATAGCTAGGGATAAGTAGCCTTCGATTGCAGCGACGGGAGTTCTCATCTCGTGACTAGCCGTTGAAATAAAGTCCGCCCGTTGCTGCTCAGCTTGTTTTTGGACACTTATATCTCTAAGTATTGCCACCCCACCAACCAAGACTTTCTCTTGCTCGTTGGGCAGAATAACTGGCGATATAACGAGCGAGACTGTTAATTTCTTTTGTTGCTTACTTATTAGGGTTAAGGTTTGATCGGATGCAGCTCTGTTGTCTATGGCAATTTTAAATGGGCTTTGTTCGGGGCCTAGCCCAATCCCCTTGTCGCTGGCTAGCTTTACAACTTGGTTAATATCGGTACCCATAGAATCTTTAACTGCATTACCGGTCATTCGTGCAGCGGACTGGTTCATAAGGCTAATATTGCGTTCATTGTCAAAAACAATTACACCGTCGGCAATCGACTCAACCAAAATCTCGGATTGGCTCTTATTGTCCTTGAACATGCTTGACAGCCTACTAAAACGCTGTAGCTCATGTGATTTGGACTTGTTGTAAATAGTCTTCCAGATTAAGAAATAAAAAACGAAGCTTAAAACATAACTACCAGCTAGCAGCATCCCAAGTTCAGCCGTAATAAGTGATACGTTAAACCTGATCGCAAAAAGAACAAAGAACGTGGCAAGAAAATTCCACTCCAAAATTACTTCTAGTCCGAAGATGCCACTGAAGGCTGTCATAAAGAAAAAGATCAAAATATATATAAGTAAGGGTCTGGAGCTGGTTGTACTGAGCAAGTTCAGCTCATTAACTAAGAAAACTAACCCGCTGAGCAATGCCGCATGGAAGTGGGACTGTTTTTTGGCTACCCAAAAATATACAAGACTTCCATTTATTAGGTAGGCTAGCGCTAAGACCCCAGTAAAAGGGGTTAGACCAAATAGGACTGAGTACTTTAATAGGCTGTGGTCAGCGTGGACTATTACTGCGCTAACTAGAAGAACAGCGCTTATACTAAGAAGAATCCAATTATAAAGTCTGTACCAACGGTTTGCTACTTCTATCTGCATCCAAAGTCCTTATGGCTTAAGTATACGAAAATTAGAACCGGATAACTAGGTATAACCAATAAGACCTCTATCTGTTATATTATTACCTGTCAAGCAGTACGTATTTATTGATTGGCCCCTTCGTCTAGTGGTTAGGACACCGGGTTCTCATCCCGGAAACACGGGTTCGACTCCCGTAGGGGTCACCATTCGGGTAGTAGGTAATTTGGCAAGCGAAAATATTGGATTTATCCCTGTAAAAAGCGACTTGCCGGGTGTTCCGCTATTCAGATCATCAAATGTCGGTAATTTATCGAAAAGTGCAGCAAAAAACTGCGCTTTTTTAATTGGATCAATCTGTTTTAATAGGAGTTCGTCAAAGTTTTCCGCTAGGTAGCGAACCCTAGCTTTCAAACGCTGCCAGTTTATAGGTTTGCGGTTAACCTTCTTGGCTTTGGGTGCTCCTCATTTTGTAGATATAAGTTTCCGACGCTATGGTGATATGGTTACTGATGTTCCTGCAATAGTAAGAGAAGAGTTTGCGGGAGTTCTGAATCCTACTCCTGAGCCAAGTTGATCTTTCATAGTAAAAACACCGCATAGGCGAGCGGTGTTTTTACGAAGCTGATTAGCCTACTTATGGTGTATTAGCCAAATGAACACGCCTGTTGAAATGATCACCAGTGCGTAAAATAGACCTAAGCCAACTGGAGAGCCCCAGCTGAACCATGAACCCCAAGCCCGCCAATGTTTCATACTCTCTTCGCTGCGGTGGAAATTTTTCTCACGATGCTTGTCGTGGATTTCTTCCAATTTGTCCAAAAACTCATTCATACTTTCACCTTTTGCTTAACTTATAAACAAATATCCAACAACACCGAACAGATTGTTAGTTGCTCTTTAGGTGAAGACCACATGCCCTTTTACGTCACGAGCAATGACAGGGTTTTGCAGGGTGGATTTATATCTTCAGATATTATAGCCGATGAATTGAAAATGATGAAAGAAGCGAGTCTGATCTAAAGATTATTGTATTTTGAATGATTACCCTTAGATTTTTTTATTGGATACTTGGCATTATTCTCAACTATCTTTTTATTTAAGGCCTTATCTAGGTCAATCCTCAGATCGTTAGCTATTAGCAGAACCCAATAAAATACGTCTGCTAACTCACCTGCTATGTCGTCGTAGGAGACTTTGAGATGCTTGTCTGTCTCTTGTTTATTTTTCCATTGAAAGTGTTCAAGGAGCTCGCTGGCTTCTAAAACCAAAGAAATCGATAAATCTTTGGGGTTGTGGAATTGTTTCCAATCACGATCATCACGGAATTTGATAACCATTTTTTGAAGTTTGCCTATGTCGTTCATAGTATTAGTTAAATTATATAAGAATTTGCCCAGCCGGTACTTTAGATTGTTATTTAAGTGGTGCTGGAGATGGAACTGCGCTGACAACCGGCAGCTTAAAACCAAATGTCGATCCATGGCCAAGTTGGCTTGAAAAAATAATTTCTCCTTTTTGATCTTCCACTACCCTTTTTACTAGGTATAAACCAATACCGGTGCCGTTGGGGCTTTCTTTCTTGGCGTTGTCTGCTCGAAAGAATTTCGTGAATAGTTTTGGCTTTTCCTCATCGGGAACACCAATGCCGTTATCAGTAACTTTAAAGACGACATTTGGCCCCTCGGCTGTTAAGTAAATATCAACCTTTCCATTTGGTGCGTAGAAAATTGCATTGTTAATAAGGTTCATAACCGCCTGAGTGGTTTTTTGAATATCAACTCTTATCGTTGGAACGGGTATATCGGGCGGACGGTAAGTTACAATAACCTTCTTCTCTTCGGCCTGAGTCTTTAGTTGAGAAATTTGATCGGTTACTATTTGATTCATGTCTGCATCAGCAAGTTCTAAGAAAAACTTACCGGCTGTCATACGACTAAGGTTGAGCAGGTCGAATACTAAACTTTTCATCATTCTAGTTCTAGACAATGCGACCTCAAGCGCGTGGTTGATTTTGCTGTCGGCTTGGCCGTATATACCTTTTGTTATAAGCGATAAATACCCATCCATGACGGCTAGAGGAGTACTTAATTGGTGAGATGCCATGGATATGAAGTCATCTTTCGTAGCGTTGGTTTCTTTTAACTGTTCATTGGCTTGGCGGAGTTTTTGAGTGGCTTCTTCGACTCGTGACTGTAGTGTCACATTAAATTCAGTAATTTGAGAGTAAGAACGACTGTTTTGAATTGCTATAGCAAGCTCATCGGCCATAATATTGATAACCCTAACGTCGTTATTGTTATAGAGTGTTCCGCTACGCTTGTCGCTAAATAACATATAACCTACTTTTTCATCCCTGGTTTTAAGCACACTGAAAACACTAATACCATATCCTCTCAAAGTGGCTTTTTGTTCATTTTCAGGTAACTCGTCCGTCACGACGGTGGAATAGCCTTGCCTTTCCATGTCTAGCGTGAATTCTGGCAGGCTCACGGTAAAAATCTGCTTAGCGTCATAGTAAACGTGACCCTTATCCAAGACTATGATATCAACCATCTTAATCTTCATTTCTCGGCAAATTATCTCTATAACTCTCTGAGATAGGCTTTCAAGTTTTATTTCTGATGCCAACAGCCGCCCTATCTGGTTAATTAAATCTTCGCTATTGTAGTGGTCTCTATAAAAGAGTCTGTCGGTAGTTTTGCTAATTAACCGTGAGAAAGTTGGGAAACTAAACGTTATCAAAAGTGAGGCCAGGACAAAATAAACATCTTCCAGGAAAGTTAAGTGTAGATTGGTGAAAATAGCTTTACTGGCTCCAAGTATTACAAAGCTATATATAAATGCTGCGACCCCCAACATTATGATGTAGCCGATTGAGCGTAGCACTACGGACCTAATATCGAATAGTTTATGCCGCAAAATTGCGTAGCTAATCCCTCCGACAAGTATAATATCTGAAGGATTCCCTACTAAATTACCTAGGTTTGAAATATGAAATTCCGGGAGCACTAATTGGGTGACCAGATTTATGCCTACGGTCAGGCCGATGCTCATACTTATTATGTTGATCTGCAGCTTCGCAGTCTTATCTGCTACCTTGCTATAACGAAATAGACCTATAAAACATATGGCAAAAACTATCAGAAAGTATACGAGTGTTATCCAGAGTAGCGGCCCCAGTTTACCAAGATTAATTCCATAAGGACTCGGTACAATAGTTGAAATATTAGATGGCAGATAAGCAATCGGCGCTAATACGAATGGGGCCAAGTAAATGGAGTATTCAACATATTTATTAACCAATCTTTTATTAACAAGTGCCTTTGTGAATACATAAAAAAAAACTGGTATAAAATTTGCCACCATTAGAGCTGTGCGTGTCCAGATTAGCTCAAGCTGATAAGAATTTGTAAATTCTGGGACGAAAGAAGCGCCAACGTATAGTGCTACGAAGAGACCGAACAGGATAAAACCACGGTTAATTCTAGTCCGGTAGTTCTTGGCGGCTACAATAGCTAAAATAATAAAAAGCCCAACCAAAGTAATGACGTATGATAGCCACGAAATTACGGGTCTAGACATAGTTGTCTACGCCCTCACCCCGACAAAAATACTAAATCTGAATTGAGACAAATTTAGATTAAATAACTTCCGATGCTTTTTTATCTTACTCTCCATGGAAATAGAGCCCTATTATCTCGCGTACCTACTAATTAGTTATAGTAATGCTTATTGGGATATTAATAAAGAGGGCGATCACCTTCCGTAGCAAGTTGTACTCGGTCCCAGGTTCGAATCCTAGCAACCCAGCCAAGCATAAGCGTCTTAAAGCTAATCCAGAAATATTATTCTGCAGTTCTAAGCCTTACAATATCTCTCAAACAATTTCCGTGTGTATCTACAGGCCGAACAGTACTACCCTCATCTCGAACAACGCATGACACATTACAGTCAATATAATCACAGAGTAACATGCCTAATTTGCCACGCTTATCTATCATCTCACTTACCAAGCCTTCATGGATAGAAGGATCAGAACCTTGAACTCTGTTTTCAACCATCCTTACTAAAATACAATTTACAAAGTTATCAGATGTATCACCAACACTTTCTATAACAGGCTCCTGTTCCATATAATCATATTTATACTATCCATTAGGCAATCAGTCAATTATGGTACGGAACTCAACCTCAATTCCCAGCCAAGCATAAGCTTTTTAGTGTTCTATTTTCCAGAAATTGTCTGCCAGAAAAGGCAGTCCTATAAAAGGACGTATAACCGCTTCGACAGGACGCTGCAAGAATCTTACTCGTGGGTCATCACCCTCGCCATAAGGAGCCACCAGAACACTGCCACCGTATCCAGCCCTGTTTGCACCTAGAACATCTTTTAGAAGTTGGTCTCCAATATAACAAAGATGTTCATTCGGGATATCCAATAATTCCGACATCTTATCGAAAACAGGTCTTAGGGGTTTCTTCTTACCGCCAACCATACGTGATGTAACCACTTCAACTTCTGCCCCTATATGAGCTCCTATACCTTTAGCAAATACTCTTACTCTTTCTTCTCGTTCTTCACTAGCAGCATTACTTATGATTCCTTGAACAAGCCCAAGTTCATTTATCGCCCCAATTACGTCTAAATGAGCATTTGGCATTCCCTCACCATGTTGATGGGTTAATGTTTTATCCAGATCGTAAACTACGCCTTCGAGGCCAGGTATTTCTTGCTGTAAAACCTCTATATCAAGCACGCCAACTGATTCAAAGCATAGAGTAGGTCTTAAACTCGCCATAATCTATATACCGTAACATATTTGATAGATTTTGCCAGATAGTTAAACCGTACGGAATTCAACCTCAATTCCCAGCCAAGCATAAGCTTTTTGTAATTCAGCAATTTTCCTAAACGATAGACCAGTCAAGTCCCTGTCAGGTAGAGAAAACTTTTATAACTCACCGGGTTCTGTGCCTGGGTGTTCAATTTGTCCCAATAGATCGTTAAACGCGCCCCTTAACATAGCGGCTGTTCGTAGTCCTTGATCCCCTTGTGTCTGAAGTCTATCAAGATGAGCTTGGATAGTTTCTGGATCAAACCCTCTATCTTCGATAGCTTGAAGTTCTACTGCTATTGTTGGAGGTAATTCACCCATAAGAAAGCCCGTCCATCCAGTACTTAATATATCCCCTACTTGTCTTAAGCGTTGAAACTTGGGAGTTAAGCCATTATCAACAAGTCTTTCCATAGACTTATTTTATACCATCAAGAGGTACGGAACTCAACCTCGATCCTAGCCAAAATGGTTACGCTTTTATGTCATACAAATAGATCTATAATTAGTTACTATGACTGAGCAAGACAATGTAATAGACCTACAAGGTGCAAAGGAAAAGAGAGATTCAGTAGATCCACCTATTGATCCTTCTCTTGTTAATGCTCTCGAGGATTATTTTAGTCCTCCTGATGGACCATATGAGTGGAATGAAGGTCGCGCCTTGAGAAGATTCCACGAAGCTGCAACCCTAGCTATCGAAGAACGTAGACTTAGGCAAGTAACTGATCATACAGAGGAGTAGATATTCAGTCACTGCAAATATCCAACGGTACGGAGCTCAACCTCGATTCCCAGCCAAGCATAAGCATTTTGGTCTGATATTATAGTCTTATGAAGTTATATAGATTCAGCCCAATTGAAAGCGAAGAACAACTATTTAAGGCTTTTGAATACATCCATAGCTCTACTCAAAAGTTATGTAAAGGAGCATACGGAGAATATCTACCTAACAGAGGTACGTTAGTAATCTTTTGTCATTATGATAATGAATATAAGTACCTCGATAGTCTACTAGATAAGCTAACAAACAAAGAAGATAGCTTTAACGGGAAATACTACAGACTAAAAGAGCCTTTAGTAATACCTGTTCAAGACGATATACCAAGCGCTACCTACACATACCTATATATTAGGAAGCCAGACCCATGGCGATCACAGGTTGGCGACGTCGATTTCGTACTAAGTCCTGAAAAATATAAGGTACTTAAACAATCTCTGAGCGAGAAAGAGGGCGAAAAAATGCGCGTATTCCCGAGAGACGATCTAGACTTACTCGAGCTACATAGTCCCGATTTTGATGTTTTGGCTTACATTGCATCCAAGGGAATCAACTAATCGAGTTCAGTACGGAACTCAACCTCGATTCCCAGCCAAGCATAAGCAGTTTTAGCCCGTACTCTAATGACACAGCAGCCAAGTGTCTATCGTGCCGTCATCTTTAAGTGCGCCGTGATCGTTTCTATCTACCAACCTAGACATTATTGAGTAAGCTACGAATATCTCTTCGTCAATGTCTCTATATCTATTGTCCACCTCATCTAGACACCAACTCATAAGTCTTTCGGTTAGCTCTGGCATTAGTATCCACATACGCAAGAAAGCTTCTCCATCAATATGTGTCTGCAGGATCATATCTCGAACAAAGTCATTATCAAAACCTTGCTGCGCCGCAAAGTCTTTTGTTCCTTCATAGCCCCCTCTAGCTGAGAGTAGAAATACTCTAGCCCTCTCTTCATCAGTAAAAGGGCGTCTGCCTTTATATACTGGCTCAATCTTCTGCTCCTTTTCCCAATCGTAACTTGTAACCTCATCTCGGAATACTCTTACTCCAAAGGCTGTCCAGCTTGGGATGAAATTATTAACATGGTTTATATCCCTAAGGCTATTTAAGGGCATCTGCTCAACTGGTTCGCTCATTACAAGGTCGGGTCTCGATGAGGCGGCGAGCAGTTCATTTACTACATTTATATCGCCTATTAATTCCATACCTTCTTCAAGAGCACCAGCTAAGTAAACTAGCTGTTCTTGGCGCATGCCTATCTCTGAAGAAAATACTTCAACAGGGTTTAATCGTACTGGATATTTATCCGACGGATCTCCAACGGTCATAATCCTTTTTTATATCACTTTAGTGACCTGATTACAAATAGTTTGTGTGCGTACGGAACTCAACCTCGATTCCCAGCCAATATTTCACCTCTGACAAAGTTTAAGGCCACCCCAGTTCGAATCCCGTTTGCCTCAATCTGGTCGTGCTTGCCTTTAGCGAATCAATATGCTGGAGTAAGTACATGTTAATTTCTGCTGGTCAACAAGATTTAGACCCTGCATTTGGTCCCAAGATTTATGTGAACTCCAGTCTAGGTGAAGCTAACAGATCGGCCGTTATTGATACTGACGCTTTGGGAGAGAACCTGCAAATGGATTTCCCTGAATTAACACAGTCTGATTGGGATCACAATATTATTTATGTAACGGACACCTTGCACAAAGACATTGGTGGTTTTACTATAGACGTAACTGGTTTGCATCACCGTTCAGGACGCATGATATATGCGGGAACTAACCTAGCTCGCTGGCTATTCTCTCCGCTAAATTCAGCTGAGTATCCTTCAGCTAAGTGGGTACTGCGCCAATCCTTAGGACAGGAAGTACTAACGGTACTAAATTTATCATCGGACTTAAATAACGTTGATGATCATCTTGGGATTTTTAATTCTGATAACCCTCCGACTCTATCAAATGTTTTAGCTCACGAGCTCCACCATGCAACAGGAATGTTATTAGCTAATAGGCTTAATCGAGACCGCCAGGACTCAATTCGGAGACTGCGCAATAAAGCCGTTCTATATATGGGAGGTGCCTTAGGGGGTATTACCGCAGCTTCCGTTGGGTTCATAACTGCAATTGAAACACTTGGCGATGGTGTAGCTCTTCCGGCTTCTAGCGCTGGGGTAATGCTCGCTGGCGTTGCGCTTGCTTCAACAACTGTCTATAGAGCTGCAAAGAAGGATGCGTTGTCGCTAGAGGCTGCAGGCATAGACGTACCTGCCCCAAAGTATAGTGAAGGCGAAATGGCTGCAAGTGCTTACGCCTTAGCGACAGACGACAGCTGGTCCAGAGTTGTTTCGCTGTAGGTTTCGGCCGCACGGAACTCAACCTCGATTCCCAGCCAAATGCGTTTTGAGACCATGTGAGGTCTATGAATTATTTTTGATACAATAGATGTATGCAAAGTCTCAGTGACAACGAACGAAAAGAAGTATTAGGAGAAGTTTTAGCTGATGAGCTAAAAGCTATTAGAGAGTCCGTTCATGATGTCCCAAAGATTTCTAAGAAAGTCGACCTTCTTGAAGAGGATATGAAAGAAGTAAAGTCTGACATTAAGGTTATCAAAGCGGCAGTTACTGACGTTAGTAGGCATCTAAAAGATCACGAACATAGAATTACACGACTAGAAGCGGCCTAAACGGTACGGAACTCAACCTCGATTCCTAGCCAATGTTTCACCTCTGAGAACATTTATGTCTACCTCAGTTCGAATCCTTTACGGCCTCAGAGGCGACTATCCCCTCACAGCAAGTAACCATTTTGGGTGGGACTCGAAGTTGAATTCCGTACAATTTAACATTTCTCAGATTTTCTTATGTATAATCAAAATATGGCAGTATCAGGTGACAAGGAACCAAGCGTTGAGGGAGAATACTATACTGAGACTCAGAGACTAATAGACCTGGTAAGAACAGACCCCCACCAAGATTTTACATGTTCTCACGGAGACGGAGATGGCGCCGTAGGGATATACGAAGTACCAAAAGGTTGTGTTGCACTTCCTGGCCGAGAAACACAAACTCTATGCGCCCAACACAGAGTAAGTGATGGATCTTTTGAAGGTATACATTTAGTTGTTGACCTATCAATCGATGGTGGTTGGAGCAGGCACTTTGGCGAAGAGCCAGACATGTACATAATTCGGGACACCGATACAGCTGAGCACATGCTAATAGCCTTTGCTGATAGCCCTTTTGAAATTAATCCCAGATAATAAGAATTTATACTTTTTTAAGAAAGGAGTACACATGTCTATACCAGGACCTTGCGGAGAAACGGGAGATTTTAGTCATTTAGCATACAATACAGCAACTCTTTTATATGGCCATGAGGATATTGAACGAGTTGCTGAAAGGGCTGAGGCTGGAATCAGGGTAAAACCTGAGGTGCTTAGCTTCTTTCACGATCTTGCAGTTCATCAAGGCGAGCTCCATCCAGATTGGGATAGTGCTATCGCGCTTGACACTTTAGCTTTAAGGATTGATTGCGCTCGTGGTTTAGTTGGTCAAGAGATATTGAAACAATACACTGACGGGGTTGCTTAGACGACTTTGTTGTAGAAGGGCTTGAAGGATTCGAACTAGAAACATACGTTACTTGCTTTGAGGGGATAGTCGCCGCCTCAGAACATTGCGTGATTAGTAACTATATGTTACAGTATAATTTATGAGTGAGTATTTACCTCCGTGTTTTTCGGGAAAATGTGATAGGTTTGGCGATGAGGCTTCTGATATCAATAAACGACTGCGCCAAGGCATGGCCGAATGCATAATTGGTGCTGGCGGAGCTAGCCTTCTCGAGGTAACAATGTGTCCTATGGATGCACTTATGAAAGTTGGGCCAGAACAAACAGATCCTGATATGGCAGAGATACGATCTAATTTAGGCATTACGGGATATTTTGAAGGTTCGGACGACTTATTTTAAGGTACGGAACTCAACCTCGATTCCTAGCCATAAGCGTTTTCGTTTCATACGACAAAAACATAGTAAAATTTAGTTTATTGTGCTAATATTGTCGTATGAGACTAAACAAAAGCACTTCTTATGTACTCCTTTATCTGCTTGTTGGAGGTAAAAAAGGATCAGGAATAAGCAAGTTAATGCCAGGTGTTGATATCCGTTCCATTCAACGTGCCCTAACAAGGCTAGTAGAGCTAAGGATAGTGAATAGGAGTGGACCTAGGAACAACCCTTCATACTCGGTCTCATATGACAAGTTACTCGTCACCGAAATACCAACCAGGTTGCTTGAAGATGAGAATCGACCAGAAACACGCTTCAATCACGGGCTAGTAAATTGGCTCAACAGTAAGCAAAATGATCTAGACAAGATTATTGCTACCCCAAACAATCTTGCTTCAAAGAAGCGAATGACTGCAAAAGAGCTAGAATATTTAACTATAGAGCTATCGTGGAAATCCTCTGCCCTTGAAGGTAATACATATACCCTGCTAGATACGCAATTATTACTTACTGAGGGCATAAAGGCAAAGAACCGAACTGAATTTGAAACGCAAATGATTCTTAATCACAAAGAAGTTATTAAGTTCATAATAGAAAACCCAGAATTGTTTAACAATAAGATTAGATTTTCTACCGTTGAAGAGTTACACAAGCTGATCGCGTTTAACTTAGGTATTGAAAAGGGCTTGCGAAAAAAACTAGTCAAAATTAGCGCTAGCAATTATGTACCGCTTGCAAACCCTCATCAACTTCGAGAATACGCTGATGTAGTACTAGATATAATAAACAAACCTCTTAACCCAGTTACAAGAAGTCTATTTGTCCTTACTCTGATTCCATACCTGCAATTATTCGAAGACGGTAATAAGCGTACAGGACGTATGCTTGCAAATGCCATATTAATCAGTTCCATCGGTAGGGGGTTTAGTCTACGTAAAGTTAGTGCTAAAGAACTAGCACTGGCATATCTGGCATTCTACGAATTTAACAGTATGTCCGCACTTTCTCGGATACTTGATTCTGAAATCAATACCTAATTCCTACAAGGTCACGGTACGGAATTCAACCTTGATTCCCAGCCATAGTAGTTACGTTTTGCCTGGTTGGTTATTTAATGTTTCCTCGATAGCTTTTGGGAATACTAAGCATAGCAGTAAGCCAAACGCTAAGGCAGCCGTGACTTGCCCAAAAAATAGGAAATGAATTACTTTCATTGCGGAAAGTAGACCAACAATCGATCCAGTTGCTTCCACGAGTAAAAGAAGTATTGCGAACACAGACTTATTTTTAAAAACAATCCAAAGCGAAAGAATAAATTCGTAACTAAACAGTGCTATACCTAAATAATCATGAATGTCAGAAAACGTAAAACTGAAGTGTCGAGGGAAAGTACTAATGAATACAATAAGTTCAAGCGCGGAAAGGATTACTAAGCTACGTACGATGTAATTGAATTTGCGTCCTTGTCTAAGCAGCGAGCTTGCTGCCAAATAAATAAAGGCAATATTCGACAAGAAGCCAAGAGCGTAGAGGCCAACTGTTGATATATGATTTCCAAAGTTACTAACTCCCCCGTTCTTAATAACGACGCTAGGGATAATAAGGCTACATATAATCAAACTACTAAAAAGTATTACTTGGCTAAGCCATAGATACCTTCTGAGCTCGGACATCATAGGTAATAGTATAAGCCTTGTCCGATTATCTTTCGGGGTTAAATAGGTGGCTTCCTTAGAATCAATACTCTAATCATTGAAGAGTAGGAATTATTTATATGATATTTCATTGGCCGAGCCAAGGACCGTGATCCAGGTTTGCCCCGCATTGAGATCGATTGGTTTGCCAGCAGCATCCAAAAACTGAATCTGACTGGTAGGTGCGGTTTTCACCCACGTGCCTTGAGTCACTGTGCCGTCTTGGAATACGTCAGCCGTACCACTTCCAATGTCTTGGTATTCTGTGTAATAAGCTCCTGAAGCATCTAACGCACCTTGGCTCTGAGGTACGACGATGCCAATGACTACTTTTGGCTCCAATTGTTTGTTAGTGTTAGCGTCAACTTGCGGTGCTTCGCCTTCACTTCGCTTATAGCTGTTTAATGATGAATCGTAATCATAGTGGACCGAGTAATCGACACTGGATGGGGTGAAATCAATACTTGTAGCACTTGGGGTTTTTGAGGGTTGATCAGCTTTTCTTGGGAAGCCCGTGAATGTACTGGTCTTATAACCTTTTGAGTCCTCTAAGCTAATTAAGTCTGCCAAACTTGTATAGACATTATGAGGAGCAGGTCTGCTGGTAATGCGGGTATATGAGCTGCCGTTATAAAATTGATCTAAGTCTTTTACGTGTAGAGATGCAATGGCAGCCAAGCCGTCAGGGCTACCTCCTACGTGGGCGTAAGCAGCGTCAAAACCAAGTAACCAATCAACATAGTATGGCCTAGCACTTCTAATTGGTCCGACAGAACTAGGTTCCTGGTCTTCGTATAGGGCTAGGAACCTCGTAATCCCGCCTTCAGCTACTGCTTCAAAAACTACTCCAGCTGCGCTTAGCCCAGATTGAGGTCTTGCAGCATCAAGATTCTCTATCATAATTCCAGTTACTGGTAAAACACTTTGTGCTTGGCTGACTGGAAGACCGGTAAGTCTTGAAATGTAAGTAACGGGCTTTGGTTTTACGACTTTATAAATTGCGGCCTGTTTAGGATGAGACCTGTCGGTTAGTAGGATTACACCCCCTACTATTAAAAGGAGCAGTATGACTCCACCGCAAATGACCAGAATCTTCTTTTTCTTGGAGAATGATTTCCAGTTCAGCATCGCTTTAAAACGACCCTTTTTCTTGGACTTAGGGGGAACGCTACCCACGACCGCCTCTTTATTCTCCGCCGTATCTGGGGCAATAAGGTCGGATAAGTTATTGTCCTTATCTATGTTTACTTCAATATCAGGCTCTGGTTCTTTAGCTTCGATTTCTGGCATGGGTTTCTCTTCTTTAACTGGCAGCTTTGATTTTGACTTGCCAGACTTGAAATCATCGAGCATCGTGAAGCCATTTTAGCAGTAGCAATATACTTATGCCTAGCAGTTTTGAATTTTACTTTTTTGGATTTATACTTAACCGTAAGTGTTTTTAACTGACTGGAGTATGGTGAATGAAATCAAAAAAATTATGCAATTTAAGCAAAATGTAAATTCATCTACCCCCGAGTTCATAGTCCAGGACCAGCTCTTGAAGCAAGTTCCAAATGAATCCAAGTAGCGACAACAGAGGGAAAATAATCGTTCCCACTAGGCCTGCTCAAAACGATAATCCCCTACCACCAATTGGCTATGTTCCTCAGCCGCTACAAGTATCACCTAGCGAGCAGCCTATATTGCCTCCCTCCCAGCCTCGTTTTAGTAGAAAAAAAATAGTGAAGCTAGTTGTTGGTCTAGCGGTGTTTACCCTGCTAATTCTTACTATTGCCTCTATCCATGGATCAAACCCTAAGTCGACGCCAGTTGCAACCAATGAAATTTCGATTACAAAAAATGGTTTTGTACCCAAGGTCATCACCATAAACTCAGGCAGCGAAGTTACCTGGACTAATAACGACAGTAAAGTTCATGCTATAGGGGCTGATCCCTACCCGGCTGACAATTCCATCTCAGATTTTGATTCCGATATTGCTCTGCAACCCAAAGACAGCCTTAGCTTCATATTCGTTAAACCTGGTACGTATACGTACCACGATCAACAAAATCCTCATTCATCAAAATACCATGGCACGATCATTGTTCACTGAGCTCAACGGCTTTGGGTATTTGGGTAAAGAGGGCAAATACTGCTTAGGGCATATCAAATTACTGAAATACACCTATAATTCAAGTATAATTCCTCTATGATTTTCAGAAAGAAACCCACGCACCACGATCATGTACAGGGTACTGTGCTTCTTTTGCAAGTTCCCAGAACAAACGACAAGAAAGAATTGGCCGCAGAACAAATGTTTGCCAGTTTACACGGCCTCCTGCAAGCTGCTTCGACCAGTCGGTTCAAAATTTTGGAAAGCGATAGGATTAGCTTTGAAATTGCGGTCAAAGGCAAACGTATTGGTTTCTATGTGTGGGTGCCGAATCATCTAAAGGGTTTTGTTGAGGAACAGGTATATGCCCAGTATCCGACGGTACAAATATCTGAGGTCAGTGACTATACCGAGGGAGACTTAGACAATAGCCACTATGCGGTTGAAATGAAGCTTACCGGCAACGAAGCTCTACCAATAAAGACGTTCCCTAGCTTTGAAGTTGATCCCCTGGCCGCAATAACAGCCACTCTCGCACAGTTTAGTGAAGACGAAGAAGCTTGGATTCAGGTTGTGGTTCGTCCAGCTTCTGAGGGATGGTACAAAAAGAGCGAGCGTTTTAGCGCACATCTAAGAGGACAAGCACCAGGTAGAAGTACTCTAGTTCGAGCAGTTATGTCTGCGGACACGAAACCTGCCTCGGCACCTAAGCTGGCAGAATTTGAAACGACTCAAGCATCAGCGGCCGAAGAAAAAAGTCATAAGTTAGCTTACGAAGTTGCGCTAAGAATAGTTTACAAAGGAAACGATGACATTCAGGCCAGAATGCGTTTACAGGCTATTTCAGCCAGCTTAAAACAGTTTAATACGACTTACCTGAATGGTTTTGCCCAGAAATCTTTGGGCAGCGACCACTCTTCAATTGAGCAGTTTAGGACTAGAAGTATTGGTAGGTCCGGCTTCGTTTTAAATATTGAAGAAATTGCCAGTCTTTATCACCTGCCCCACACTAATGTCGAAACCCCCAATATCCTGTGGGCTAATGCTAAGACGGCTGAACCGCCTGCCAATCTGCCGATCGTAACAGAATCCATGGCACCTGAACTAAGGGCTGAAATTAGCCCCATTGCTGTCACTAACTTTCGGGGCCAAAACGCCATGTTTGGCCTACTCCGCCAGGACAGAAGTCGGCACTTGTATATCCTGGGTCAAACTGGAGTTGGTAAATCTGGGTTACTGGAACTTTTAACTATCTCAGACATCTATAGTCCCTACGGTTTTGCGGTTATTGACCCTCATGGAGATTATGCTGTTAGTACCTTGAAAAGAATCCCGGAGGCAAGAGTAAAAGACGTAGTCTATTTCAATCCAGCTGACACTGATTTCCCAATTGCCTTTAATCCTATGGAGGTCAACGATCCTAAGCTAAAAACTCATACCTGCTCAGAGCTTATAGGCGTACTTAAGAGAATGTTTGAATCATGGGGGCCGCGACTGGAGTACATTCTTCGTTACAGCATCCTGGCGCTACTCGATTACCCGAATGCCACAATGCTAGATATCACAAGAATCTTAACCGACGAACGTTTTCGCAAAAAAGTAATTGAACACTTAACTGATCCAGTAGTCAGAAACTTCTGGACGGTTGAATTTGCTAGTTGGAACAGTCGATTCGCAACCGAAGCGGTGGCCCCAGTTCTCAATAAGGTAGGAGCATTCACAGCCAACCCGGTTGTACGAAACATTATTGGACAGCCCAACAGTAGTTTTAATATCCGTAAAATTATGGATGAGCGGAAGATCCTAATAGTTAACCTTTCCCGGGGGCTTATAGGGGAGGACAACGCTGCTCTGCTCGGAGCACTACTGGTCACTAAGATTCAGTTGGCAGCCATGAGTCGAGCCGATATTGATAATATTAATGATCGAATTCCCTTTTACTTGTATGTCGATGAATTCCAAAACTTTGCAACTGACTCGTTTACCACCATTCTCTCTGAAGCTAGGAAATATTCTTTGATTTTGACGGTTGCCAACCAATATATAGCTCAAATGCCTCAAACTGTAAAAGACGCAGTCTTTGGTAATGTTGGCTCAATCATTTCTTTCAGAATGAGCGCTGATGACTCAAGGACTATGGTTCGTTATTTTGAGCCCCATTTCAGCGACTTTGATCTTATTCATATGCATAACCGTAACTTTGCGGTCAACATGACAATTGATGGCGAAAAAGTTCAAGCTTTCTCCGGCACAACCATTAATTTACCGCCAAAAACAGTTGATTTTAGTCAACAGATAATTGAATCCTCAAGATCGAGCTATGCCTTTAATAAGTCTGACATAGAGGTTGTTATGCACGAGCGTTATCAAACGAATCAAACCCGACAACCCGAATCTTCGGCTCAAAACAAGGCTGCTCCAGCAGTTCCACCAACCCCTGCCCCGTCCGCCACCACGGCCAATCAAGGCCGTGAGCCCGAGCCCGAACCGGCTGTAAATGTTCTAGCAGGGGTAGCTGAAACAACAGAATTATCACCCAAGCCTAAGCGAAGACGAAGAAGAAAACATGCTTCAAACACAAATCCTTCCCCAACCCCTGCAACTCCCCACTCACCTTCTGATATGGGCGAAGACAGAATTATTAATCTTCGTTAGGCTTTTTCAGTTGAGGATATAGAATTCTTGATTCGTCTGAGCACTGTATCTTTACCCAAAACCTCAAGACTTTCAGCAAGTTCCGGCGAAGCTTCAGACTGGGTGGTAGCTATCCGAATTAGGCTAAATAAGACCGCCGGAGTTTGTGAAGTCTCCTCAAGCAGCTTGTCTAGGCGGGTTTTTATGTCTTCTAGGCTAAAGTCACTTCGCTCAAGTTCGTTAAGAGTTTTTGTCAGAAGATCTGTTAATTGTTGAGCAGTTAAATCCTTTAATTTTTTATGAGTCGATATAAGTCCGGGTTTAATGGGTAAATCCTCGAAAAAAAAGCTGGTTAAGGCGCCTAGCTCGTCCAGATATTTCAACCGACTTTGAACAAGTTTAAGTACCCTATTTTTATATGCTTGATCGAACTTACTCGCACTCTTTGACCAGTAGCCATCTGACAATTTAACGAGCTCATCAAATTGTAGTTCCCTTATATAATGTCCGTTTAACCAAAGCAGCCGCTTTTCGTCAAACTGCCCTGGGCTTCTCTGAACTCTTTGCAGAGTAAATTTTTTGATCAATTCTTCTTTTGAAAAGATTTCTTGTTCACTGCCATCATTCCACCCAATTGTGGCTAAGAAGTTAAGCATTGCCTCAGGCAAAACACCCATCGTTTGGTATTCAAGTAGTTGCTTAGCGCCTTCTCGTTTAGATAGCTTCCTTGTTCCGCTTTCACCAACAACTTGCGGTACGGTTGCAAACAGCGGCACTTTTATGCCCAGAGCCTCATAAAGGTTTAGATATTTTGGCACACTCGAAATGAACTCTTGGGATCGAATAACATGGGAGATATCCATCAGATAATCGTCGATTATATGAGCAAAATTATAGGTTGGATATCCGTCGGATTTAATCAAGATAAAATCATCAACCGCTTCAGGGCCAGCCGATAAGTCTCCCATTACCAGATCGACCCACGAGTAAGACTTAGGATCGGACAGGAAACGAAGAGGCGTATCGCTTGCCTTGGCGGGAGTAGTTTTTGGACGATGATTTCTAAATAAAAATGCACGACCTGCTTTCTTGTCAGCCTGGCGCATAACTTCTAAGTGTTCTTGACTAGTGTTATCGGGGTAGGCACGACCATTTTCGATTAATTTATTTGCCCAATCGCGGTATATATCAAGTCTTTCACTCTGGGTATATGGCCCAAATTTACCACCAATTCCCGGGCCCTCATCCCAATCTAAGCCGACATACTTTAATGTGGCTGTGATATTGTTTATTGCATTCTGATCAGACCTAGCTTGGTCAGTGTCCTCGATTCTCAATATAAATTCACCCTGGTTTTGTCTAGCCACTAACCAGGCGAACAGAGCTGTTCTTACAGTTCCAGCGTGGAGGGCTCCCGTTGGACTGGGCGCAAAACGAGTACGGACTTTATTCACCCCTAAATTGTAATATAAGTTAACAGCTTTTACCCCAGACTATTTAGATAACTAGCCGGTGACTATTTCTTAGAGGCTATTAATTATCGAGGTTAGCTGTGATGAAGATAAGTTGGCGTCATTATTGATTCGGTAATAAATACCCCCATCCACCCAAACAGCAGTGTGAGCATATTCGTAAACGGTTCTACCCCCAATTTGGTAGTTGGCATATGAGTCACTGACGTTGGGGTTTACTACGGAATCCAATAGGCTCTGACTATCCCAATCTGATGGCTGTTCGAAGATCTGATAGCCACGGCCGTCGCCACTGTTACTAGAATAACTAAATATAAGGTCGTTCTTCGTATAATTGATCTTAGAAACACTAAAACCTGGCGTCGTAACCCCAGCAAGATGGCCGTTAAAATGAATTCTCAAGTTGGCATAATCCACCACTAAATAATCGTAGTAATGATAAACGGCAAATGCACAAAAAGCCAAAACAATGACTCCTACAGTGCTGAGTAGCAGTGTTCTTGGCATAATGCGAAGTCTTCTAGCCAGCCTCACGTATGCTGGGGTGCGCTTCCTGATTAAATTTTTGTGAGAGCTAGCCAATTTTAGAGCTTCTTCTGCGAATACGTCCTCATCTTCTGGGTTAGTATCCATTTCCGCTAGCCTCTCAAGATTCTTTTGGTGAATATCGGTCGTGGCCGTTTCTGCGAGGGTTACTTTATTGCGAGTTAGGTGTCTTTTCGAGTAGTCAATCTCGCCAAATCTAGACACCAATTGGCTCTGTTTGATCCTACGTGCTTTTTCTAAAATTAAACTCGTTGGTACTTTTGAAACTACGTTTGTTGGTCTGGGTACATGCTCTAAGCGTTTTCTAACTGCGGGAGCTATTCTATTTTGTTTGATCACCCGGCTAGCGAGCTTAACAGTCTTAGTTGGCTTGAACTCTGGTCTTCTAACAGATGCTCTTATAAGTGTTTTTGAGTGTTGGGGTTTTCGCCTTGGGCTAGTTATTTGGAGCGGAGATAGCTTAAAAACTCGTTCCTTTAGCTTTACCACGGGAGCTGGGTGCTGAAACCTTTTTTTTGGTTGAGTCGGTAGTTTAGGCTTAGACAAAGATGCCGGAGTCCTTTTAGTTGTTCTGATCAGGCCATCAATCGATTTTCTAATAGCTTTTTGGGCCGACTGTTTTTTTAGGTTTGGACTAGCTCTTTTTAATGGCTTTCTACCTACCCGCCGACCTGTTATGGCATCGAAACTTTTGCCATTTATTTCAATCAGTCGTGAATCCGCCAAAATTAATTCCCATCTATTAGGTGAGTTTTCTAAAAAGTAAGTAAATTAATCTTAGCGCTCACGCTTATTTACTGCAAGCAATATACTAAACTGGAGTTAGCAGACAAATATCTCTAAAATGAGTAAGCATAATGCTCGATTTTTATAATCCTCGTTTAAAACGTGGCTATAACATACGCCTGGCTATCGGGTTGGTGCTTGTAGCAATCGTACTAATACTAGCGACACTAATACTTGCTTTAATAACTGCGGGATATAGCATCGATCATAAGAATGGTCAGGTTTATCAAAACGGGTTGGTTTTTGCTAATTCTCACCCTGTTTCGGCCAACATATACATTAACAATACTCCGTTTGGTACTACTAACGCGCGACTGGAATTGCCCGAAGGCGCCTACACTTTTGTGCTTAGGAAAACTGGTTACGATAACTGGAACAATTCTTTTAATCTTTACGGTGGTAACGTCCTTCAGCTTGACTACCCTTTCCTGTTCCCCTCAAAACCGGTAGTCACGAATGTTCAAACCTTTGCATCTCAGCCAGATATTGTAAGTGAAAGCCCAAATCAACACTGGCTAGTCTGTTCGGTACCATCCAAATTTGGCAGTTTTGAGGTTTATGACGTAACCAATCCTAAAGCTGCGCCTACCAGCTTTACGCTGCCTACCTCAGTCTTTAGTAACACAACTGGCAATTTATCGGTTGTTGAGTGGTCAACTGACAATCAACATATTTTAATAAAGAATACCTTTGCGGGGGGTTTTGAGTATATCCTGGTCGATAGGCTCAACCCGCAAAACAGCTTTAATATTACCCAGCTCTTTAGCACTACACCGTTTGACACCGTCAGGTTAGACAACAAGCAGTTCAATAAATTCTACCTTTATAATTCAGCAACCGGAACTTTGTCGGTTGCAAGCGTATCTGGGCAAACAGTTACCCCAGCTCTTACGAACGTGCTTGGCTTCTGGCCTTATTCTAGCAACGAGTTGGTTTACGCCACACCGGATAAGACCAACCCGGCTCTTGTAGATGCAAAACTCTTAATTGGCACAGACAGTTATACACTCCGGACTCTACCCGTTGGCTCTAACTATCTACTCAATATAGCTAGCTATAACGGCAATAGTTACGTTACGGTTGGTAGCAGCGGCACAAACAAGGTCTATGTTTATATGAATCCCCAAGCAAACGTATCACCTAACTCCCTAATTCTGCCCGTTCCGTATACTTTCTTGATAGTAAATGGCGTGCCTCAGGCAGTTACTTTTTCGACCTCCGCTGAGTCCATAGCCGTACAAGCCGGTAGTGAGTTTGCTGTCTATGACATCATGACGCAGACACACTATCACTACGACACTAAGTTGCCCCTAGCCGGGCAAGAATTATCCCAGTGGATGGACGGAGACCGACTAACGCTTGCAAGCAACGGTAAATTAGATATTTTTGATTTTGACGGTACTAACATGGTGACATTCACAGATGATAATGGTGTCTTTTCGCCTGCCTTTGATTCCGCCTTCGATGCTGTTTATACTATGACGCCTTCAACTACGACTCCTGGCGCATGGAACTTGATAAGAACTTCTCTTATAGTTCCACCGCCTACTACTTCTAGTTCAAAGACCAGTTCTTAAATCCAGTGAGTTAAGCGGCTCCAGAGGCTAGGAGAGTTGCTTGGTAACACGGCTGGTTTTGGCGCCGTATTCTGATTGATGGCACTAACGGTATTAGTAGTCGGGTCAGGACTAATCTGTTTACCTACTACAACCAGTCTATTCAAACTGGTTCCTGGTGGGTCGCAAGTGATCAAAGAAAAAGTATCTGGTTGATCTTGAGTTTGAAGCACTGACACGTCAGTCGGGCTAACGATCGATTTCTTATAAACCTGATAAGTGTATAGTTTTGAGTTATAGGTAAGCATAAAGGTGTCACCAGGCACTAAATCGTGTAGCAGGACAAAGGCAAACTTATACATACCCGGATTTAAGATATTATTGCTAGAATGCCCAAATATTGCGCCATTACCAGTCTGGCCTGGTAGAGGAGTGGTTGGAAAATGGACTACCCCGTCCTCCAAAGAACTCTCTATAACATTAGGATCGATTGAAGTATCAGAATAAACAACGGGTATCTGAACGTTTATCTTTGGAATAATAACCTCGGGGGTTGGACCAATGTCAACGCCAGAAGTGTCGAGGATTAAAGCTTGGGCGCTAGCACTGCGCGATGGAGTTATAAAAGGAGCTAAAAATCGGTCGTTAAAGAAGCCAAACAGTAGTATTACCACCACTAAACTGCCCATTCCCAAGCCAAACAGCAGTGAGTGGCCCCGCTGAACCCATTTTTTGTTCGCCTGTTTGTCTATTTTAGACAGCAGCTTATTTTTTATCTCGGATGAGGTTTGGGGTCGCCTATCATCTTCAAACTGTACAACTACAGAGTTACTTGAGGATACAGCCCGTTCTGATTGAGCATTATTCTGGTTAATCACTGCTTGCCGGGCGTCGTAAAACTCCTGCCAAACTTCGTTTTTCTCTACATCCGACAGACCTAAATAGTAATTATGCCAAGCGGTCTGTATCTCGGGCATGGACTGACCCGCCGAGATTAAATCAGCTATAAAGGCTTGGTGTTTTGATAGTTTTCTACCCTTTCGACTTATTGCAGATAGTTCGTTTTTCGCAGAAGGCTCTCTAAAAATTGCACTAATTTTTTGTCTGGCAAAATCAGCAGTAGCTTTCTTATTCAAGGACAAATTGTGCTTTTTTTGGCTTCGTGATGTCATGCTTTAGTTACTAGGGCTAACAGGTATAATTATAGTACAATTACACCTGTCTACCTATTGAGGGTAAGTTAGTAATGGAATGCCGCGGTGGCGGAATTGGTAGACGCGCGGGACTCAAAATCCCGTAAGGGCAACCTTGTGAGAGTTCGATTCTCTCCCGCGGCACCATTAATAAGGTTTTATACTAGCTTTGAACTTCGACCAAAGCGCAACTTAGTGCCTCAAGTACTTTGTCGGGGTGTTGTACCCACCAAACTGCTCCGTGACCGGCTAAATCAGTCTCCCAATTCTGGTTCTTTTTAACTTCCTTTGTAGTACAAGCAGTTCCGTTTATCGACAGTAAATAATTCCCAGAAGCCATACTTAAAATATTAATTGAACAATTTTTTGATAGCATGTTTGCTGCGTCAACCACGCGCACGAGATCATACGTTGGGTTTATAGCCAGAGTGCTTTTAGCCTTGACGGCTAGTTTGGATAACTTCGATAAGTCCCCAACAACCAAAGTGCTCTTACGGCTAAAGTAGTTTTCCCCCAACGCAATCAAAAAATTAAGAGGATCACCTACAAGCGTTAACTGACCGGAGTAGTCATGTATAAATTTCTCAAAAAGTAGTTTATCCTCACTATTTGAATCAAGTTCAGGTCCGAATATAACTCCGTCTGACCAACTGCTTTGTTCAAGTAAGTCTGCCAGGCTGCGTTCTGCGAAGCCTCCGCTCCTGTTGCTGGAAACGTAATCTATATCCTCTAAGCTGTTACCTAGCGTTGATCTGAGTGAATCCGGCAAGACTACCCTAACTGTGCCGACACCTGCTCTTATAACACTTTGATATAGACTAACAGTTTGAGCAAATCCGTGGACTGAACCACCGATGATTAAAAGCTTACCTGCCAGCCGTTTGTTTTCGGGTTTACTCCATAGCATGTCCCCAAACAAGGGTTGCTCAACAGATTGTTTCAACCACGAGTCGTTCATTTGTTCATATTTCTAGGGTTATGCTGACCGGGCAATGATCAGAACCCATGATATTGGCACGTATGTCTGCCTCAACTACATTACCTGCTAACTCGGCTGAAACTAAGACGTAGTCAATCCGCCATCCGACATTTCTTTCTCTGGCGTTAGCCCAGTGCGACCACCAAGAGTAGTATCCGTTACCTGACTTGAACTTTCTGAAGCTGTCAACAAAACCGGCGTCCAAAAAGTTCTGGAAACCTTCTCTTTCTTCCTTGGTAAAACCTTTTTTACCTTCATTTTCCTTTGGATGAGCCAGATCATCAGGAGTGTGAGCAACGTTTAAGTCGCCACAGAAAATAACTGGCTTCGACCTCTCGAGAGTTTGAACGTATTTTAGAAATGCTGGATCCCAGTGATTATGCCTTAGAGGTATGCGACTTAAGTCGTCCTTGGCGTTGGGGGTATAAACAGTAACTACGAAGAATTTATCAAACTCCGCGGTTAGTACTCTACCCTCCTTTGCCGCATCCCTAGTTTGCTCATCCACGAAGTTATATTTTTTAGTGAAGTCATCCGGGAAACCGTTAGAGACGCTAATTGGTTTCATCTTTGTAAAAATCGCAGTCCCGGAGTAGCCTTTTTTCTCGGCTGAATTCCAATATTCTTGATAACCTGGTGCATCAACCTCAGATTGTGACTGCTCGGCTTTTGTTTCTTGGAGGCACAGAATATCTGGCAACTCACTTTTAATAAAAGGAGTAAAGAGGTTCTTTCGCCAAACCGCCCTTATGCCGTTAACATTCCACGAATATAACTTAATTCTCATTTTTATTAGTCCTAGTAATAACTTTAGCGGTGGTTATTAGATGTAGCAAGCGAATTTAATGGAGTCAACTTCTAAAAAAGCTGTAGGAAAATTCTAAATATTTTTAAATTCTGGATGATACAAGTTCAAACAAGAGTATAATGTAGCTCTAGAACAGTAGCCAATAAAACAAAAAATATGAAAAAGAAAAAAGCTACCCACAAGGTACGGTCACGTCGTTTTTTAGTGGCTCCCGTAAAAAAACATACTCGCAATGCCAAAGTAAGGGCTTTGGTAAAAAAACAAGTCAAACGCAAGCGGACAATTCATAAGCGAATCTTACTGTCACCACTGGTTGTTTTTGTATGGCTTTGTTTAGCAGTTTTCATATTGGGTTGGACTTTTCGGGTTTTGGCAGACAGTATTACGATAACCGCTGTAGTACCAGCTGTGCCGCTTGAAGAAGGTGCGACCATTACTTCACCTATAAACGGGGCAAATTTAACCCAAACTCCAATCGAAGTTAGTGGCTATTGCCCAAACAATTCTTACATAAATCTTTACAATAATGGTGTATTTGCAGGTACAGCTCTTTGCCAAAGCGGTGTTTTCCAAATAGAGGTCGATCTTTTTACCGGTGATAATATCTTGATTGCTCAAGACTATAATTTTACGGATCAGGCTGGACCAACCACTCCCAGCGTTCAAGTTACATATAAGCAATCAACCAACGGCACCACCCAGAGTTCTGCCCCGAGCTCTTCTACAACTACTCCGAATAGTGTAAATGTTCCTAAAGTCCTGCCTTTGCTTTTAACTAGCAGTTTTCACTACCAAACCTTCGCCATAGGGAGTCCTTTCTCCTGGCAACTGGATCTTCAGGGGGGTAACCCACCCTTTAAGGTCATGATCAATTGGGGGGACGGAAAAACTACAAACATGACGTTTAACAGTGACTCAGTCTTCACAATTACGCATAGTTATATTGAGGCCGGGTATTTTCCCATCCGAGTTTTCGCAACCGATTCAGAGGGAGGCCATTACATGATGCAATTATCTGCGTTAATTAGAAGTCCGGGCTCGGCGGGAATCCTAAATTCTACAGGTGGACCCATAACAGGCTCAACCATCAATAATACGCCTAGTACAGGCGTTGAGGGATTTTTAGTGGACTCTAAAAATTGGTTATGGCTGGCATGGCCTACCCTAATAATTGTTACCCTGATGATGGTAGGTTTTTGGTTGGGTGAGCTTCAGGAACGCAGATACCTCCTGTCGAAAAAAGTTGCAATTAAACAGCGCTAGCCTTTGAGGTAGTAATTCACGGCCAGTTAGGCTTTTGATGGCTAACATTTGCTAAGATTAAGCCTAAGCATGGGAAAAAGTTTTAGGAAAATATTGGTTTTTGTTTTGCCAGTAGTAATTTTATCAATTTTCACTAGTCTCCCGGCCTGGGCGGCTAACAACCCTAAAAACGTCCTGACGATTGGACCCGCAATAATCAGCAAGACATTTAACCCAGGGTCAATAAATACCGGTTCAATATCAGTCAAGAACCAGGGTCAAGTTGGGTATTCCTACAGCGTCTATGCAGAGCCGTACAGCGTTATAGGCGAAAATTATACGGCCGACTTTTCGCCTATTGCTGGAGCTCCAAACCCAGCAAGCTGGTTAAATTTTGATAATACTAAAGGCTATCTTAATCCTGGCAGCTCTACCACGATTAGCTATACCCTAACGATCCCAAAACTGGCGTCATCTGGTGACTACAACGCAGTAGCGTTTGTGGAAGCAATACCCCCGTCACCTTCAGCCGTAAATAAGACAATTGGAATTAACCAAAGGCTGGGTGAAATCTTCTATATAGACGTGGCTGGTCCGGTTATCCAAAAAGGGAGAGTTTCTAGCTGGGGAGCTAACTTTTTTCAAAGCCCACCGCTCAGTAGCGTACTGAGGCTTGAAAATGACGGAGGAGCTCAATACACGTCCAATATTCAAGTTAATTTTTACGATCTTTTTGGGTCTCCTAAGTACGTTTATTATGGCCATTATGTCGTATTTCCCCATACCATTCGACGCATAACCGTCAGTTGGCCGTATACTCCCTTTATTGGTTTATTTCGAGTCAATGGTTCATCCACGATTTACGGGTCTAGCCAATTATCTACTAAATATGTCTTGGTTGTCTCTTTAACTACCCGTATTGTCTTTGGGGTAATAGTCGCAGTGCTCATAGCACTAACTATATTGAGGGCTATAATTAGAAGAAGTATAAGTACTGCTAAGCATGTATCTAAGTCTAAACATAAGACCAAGTCCAAATAAGAAGTTACGAGTTATGAATAAAATACACAAAAAGCGCAAATTTATTATCCCTTTCGTCTCAGTCTTGCTTTTATGTTCAACAGTCGTTCCAGCCTTGGCTAGCCCAAATTCTTATGGCTCTGGCTACTACGGTGAATGTCCATACAGCTCGAATACATCTAATTGCGACATTTCAATTAGCAATAGTGCCTTCACGCTCAATTTAAATATAACTCCGTCGTTAAGCACCAGCTGCACTATACAGAGTGATCAAGTTAGCGTCAGTACGTATGACCCAAATGGATATACATTAAATGTATCTGACGAATCAGCGAATAATAATCTACTAAACGATAATGGTAGTGGCAGCGACGTCCCGGCAACCAGTGCGACCCTGTCTAGTCCACAGACCCTAATCAATGATTGGGGTTTTCGTGAAGATGGCTGGCAAAGTTTTGGTTCAGGTCCAACATCTAGCGAAACCAATGGTGCATCGAGTAGCCTCCTGTTTGCTAAGATCCCACCCACTGGCACCAATTATGAACTTGCAACCACTTCCTCGGGCAACAACAATAGCCCACTTTCAACTACGGTTTGGTACGGTATTTGTGCTAACAATAATCTTACCATCCCCAACGGCTACTATGCCTCGACACTTATATATACAGCAACGGCAAACTAAATGAGTGATGACGATACCAAAAATAAAGAAACAAAGAGTAAAAAATCAAAAAAGAAGAAGTACTTAGTATTATTATTTGTACTCATCCTATTCGTTACAGGTGCTTTTTATTTTCTTCACAATTTAAATAAGCCAGTTGTTGGGGTAGTCAGCTCAACTCAATCCAGCTCACTAAGCACCGTATCTTATGATATTGATCTCACCCCGGTCTCAGAGTCCGGTAAATATATATCTTTTGATTACCCAAAGGGTATGCGTTTACTTAGTAGTGCCCTGGCTGATCCAGCAACCTCCCTAGAGAGCTACAACTATTACGCAAAAGACTTATACAGTTGGACATTGGCAATAGATTTGACTAAAACCGGCAGTGGCCAGGTAAACGCTACCTCAGCATATACCAGTAGGGCCACGAACCCGCAAATGTATAGCGAAGGCTCTATGAATGTGAATAACCAAGCAATTACTGTTTTCACGGATAAATCGTTTACCGGTGGTTTTAGTAAAGTAGCTTTTTTTTCTCACGGGGATATTGTCGCAACGGTTTCATTAATTGGTGACGATTCAAGTGGTGTTGGTCCACTTGAGACCACTTTTAACATGGTTTTGAGTTCTTGGGAGTGGAAAGTATAGACTTTTGAACGACTAAAACAGACATAACTCTTATCCGTAAAGACTGGGGTGATGAATTGTAATATATCTAAAAGACAAGAAGTTACTATTGACATAAGAAGTTTGTCATTTTAGTATTAAGACGTTTACAAAAAAAGAAACAGACTGGCAACAATAAAGTTGAAAACTAGACTCAATAAACTTGTACTACGGCTTATAGCCTTAAGTTTCGTTTTGGCAAGTTTCTTAACTATAGTTCCCAAAACCGACGCTAGCACACTAACTACCACAAATCTGACTGAGATGGGTAGTGCTACTGAGCAAAATCCAATGATCGCGAGCGATCAACAAGGTTTCGCAATTGACTTCACTACTGTTAGCGCCGTCAGTACCACCCCAAACGTGCAAATCACGTTCCCTGCTGGGTTTACCCTGGCTGCAGCACCTGGAACGCCTTCAACCAGTGGGGCCGGGACGGCTTGTACAAGCATGTTCTCTGGGGCAACCGCTATGCCAGCAACTCTGTCAGCAACTACGACCGGACAGGTACTAAAGATATCAACCACCGGAACACTGGGCGCTTTGACAAACTATTGCACAGAGCTAGGTTCAACCTCAGCCAGCACTCCTTTCACTAACAACGCCACACCTGGACAATACGAGCTAACTGTCGGGACATATACTGCTTCAACTTTGGTTGACTCGCAAAATATTGAGATCGATGTGCTAACGTCGGGAGGTAATGCCTACACTATTACAGGTACGGTAGGCCCGACTTTTTCACTGAGTGAAGGTGGCAGCACAACGGATTCATTCCCATCTAACTTATCTAGTAGCGCTTATCAAACTTCCAACGGAGTTACGTGGACCGTTTCAACAAATGCTAAGAGTGGCTGGTTTGCCTGGGCAGTAGACTCTGCTGCAGGACTGCACTCTACGCAAGCTGGCCATACCATAAATACTGTGGCAACTGGTAGTTCTTATAACTTTGCAACCAATCAGGGAGCTGAAAACTATGGACTGGGTATTTATACTGTGGGTGGCGGTACTACGGCGGCCACTAACTATACCGATACGGGTCATGCTGGTACCGGCAGTGGGTTGAGCGAGTCCGTCTATAACTTAATTGCCTCAGACACAGTGGCTGCTTCCAGCGATACGTTTAAAACTGTTGAGCTCGCAAACATTTCAGGAACTACCCAGCCCGCAACAGATTATTCAGATACAATCACTGTCATCGGCGCAGGTAGTTTTTAAGGCTCAAAGCAATCACTCCCCCTTAGCATAAATCGTTTAGTTGTTTTTTGGCTGTATCTGATTGACCATCAAGCCGGACTTCCCTATTATGCTAATTGGATAACTACTATAGAGATAGGTGAAGTATTTTGAGGAAGATCCTTAGGAGGGTTGTAACTGGTTTAGCTATTTTATCGCTGGTAACAGCCAGTCTTATATATTTTCCCCCAAAAGTTTTCGCTGGCACACTGACCAACTCGAGTGTGCTTGAGATGGGTAGTAGCACCCAGCAAAATCCTATGATTTCGGGTGACCAGCAAGCCATTGCCATAGATTTCACGACAGTTAACTCAGAAAATAGCGGTGGTACAGTGACACTGACATTTACGGGCTGGACTGGTGGTAGTAGCGGCTCGGTTAACTCAGGTACAGTCACCCCGTCTAACAACGCAGCTGGTACAACTTGCTCAGGAGCATCCGGCTTATTCCCTGGAGCTACTGCCCTGCCTTCAAGCTCAACCTTGTCAGCATCTGGATCCGCAGCAGTGCTTACAATCACCAATGTGGGAGCGCTAAGTGCCAGCACAAATTACTGTACTGAGATAGCTTCTACTTCCTCTACAACGGAGGTAGTAAACCCAACCGCCACAGGCGATTATAACGTCACTATTACAGTTACTAGTAACAACTCAGACAACCAAACCGTAGCAGTTGATGTACTGAGTAGTGGTTCTAATGCTTACACTGTTACCGCAATAGTGAGTCCTGCTTTCTCAATGAGCTATAGCGGCAGTACAGATACTTTTGCCAGCGCTCTGTCAACGGGTTCTTATAGTGTCTCTAATGGCGTTACCTGGACGATTGCTACAAACGCCAAGAGTGGGTGGTTTGCCTGGGTAGCCGACTCTCAGGCGGGCTTGTACTCGTCCCAAAACCTACATACCATTAACTCAGTTTCCACGGGTAGTTCGTATAACTTCTCATCCAATACCGGCGTCGAGCATTATGGATTAGGTATCTACACCGTTACAGGAGGCACCTCTGCGACAGCCGCATACACCGATACCGGTCACAGTGGTACTGGTAGCGGTATGAGTTCCTCGGTTTTTAACGAAATAGCTTCAGACTCCGCCGCAGCCGCCAGCGATACCTTTAAAACGGTTGAGTTAGCTGACGTATCGACTACTACACCACCGGCTACTAATTATTCAGATATCATCACCGTGATTGGCAGCGGAAGCTTTTAGGGACTATACTTAAAGCCAATTATGAGAACCCGTCGAAGACTGATTGCTTTAGTTTGCTTCTTAATTGTATCTTTATTTACATTTGGCAAGCACAACTCTGCCTTGGCAGACTCCGGTACTAATTTAACTACTTCTCCCATAACCCTGGGCTTAAACATAAAACCAGGTTCAGGTGAAACGCAGACCCTTCAAGTCAAGAATAACGCCTCTACTCCTGTGCAGATTAATATGCAGATAAAAACTTTTGGTGCTTACGGGGCTAGTGGACAAGCGGCTATCACCAATTTTCCTAGCTCTGACCCAGCAGCCAGTTATATAAAATTGTCCCCTACCACTTTTATGGCTCAACCTGGAGTATGGAACTATGTCAAAGCAA
The DNA here is from genome assembly GCA_035510465.1 of Saccharimonadales bacterium (SeqCode). Classification (GTDB taxonomy): domain Bacteria; phylum Patescibacteriota; class Saccharimonadia; order Saccharimonadales; family DATKHC01; genus DATKHC01. The sequence goes on along the minus strand of DATKHC010000004.1, from coordinate 41,498 downwards.
CTATTGCTCTCCCTAAAGTGGCTTCCCTGGGTTATTACTACGCAGTTGTCTTTAAGCCGATAGTTACAAATCCAGTAACACTGCCAAACCACAACGTTGTTACAGGTTCTAACGCAATCTTAATGTTGGTAGACACGGGATCTACTAATGAGATAAAACAAGTTCAGGTAGCAAACTTTAGCGCAACTAAGCATCTCTATGAATATTTACCGGCATCATTTAACGTTGTTATCCACAATCCCGGTAACATCTTCCTAGCTCCCTCAGGAGATATATTTATCAGCCGTAATAGTAACGGGACAAACACAATTGATAGTTTGCCAATTAACTCAGGGGGAGGAAACGTATTACCGGATTCCAACAGAGGTTTTAGCGCGAATTGGCAAAACGGATCACCATTATTTGTGCCGCTTGTAGTGAACGGGCAGCCCGCTTACAACAAAAAGGGCCAACCAGTTCTCCAGCTTAAGTGGAATTTCTCCCAAATCAATAAGCTAAGGATAGGAAAATATTTTGCTAAGCTAGCGCTGGCTTACAATAACGGCAATCATGAGGTACTGCTTAACTCAACGATATCTTTTTGGGTAATCCCCTGGAAAATCTTACTAGTGCTACTGCTTATAGCTCTCTTAGTACTGTTTAGTGTATATTCGTTAGTTCGTTCGATTATTCGTAGGACTAAAGCCTTTAGAAATAAAAAACGAAAAAGTAGTCATTGACAGCCTGCGCAAACTTCTTTTATCATAAGGGTAATAAATTAGGGGTTGCCTGGTGGTAAATTTTGGCCACTTATTAAACAAAAAAATGTCTAGGAAAGAGTTTATGACCACTCTGGGTGTTGGTTTTGTTTCTTTAATTGGGATTACTGCGCTACTTAGTGCTTTGGAAGCAACACACAGCTTAGGTAATCCTAACGCTTCCCAAATACCTGGCTTTGGTGGTGGGCGATACGGCGGTCATCACGCAAAGGACGTTTACGACTCAAATAAGGCGTATTAGTCTCTAAAGAAACACTAGCTTAAGTGTTTTGAACTGGCCAAACCTTTATGATATTATAACTCCAGCTGTAAGGGGTGATAACACTAACTATAAAAGCATAGGATAAAAATATGTCGACTTTGCCAACGGTTGGTGCTGATGATAATACTTGGGGAGGGATTCTAAACGACTTTCTTGAGCAAGCTCTTGAAAACACTGGCGCAAATAACGGTAACGGTACACTACAAACAGGCTTGATTAACACCTATACGGGTGGGACAAATTATAATTTAGCAACAAGTTCTCACCCTGGACTCGTTCAGCTGGCTGGTGATTTAGCCGGTTCGGCTACTAGTCCAGCTTTAGCTTCAATTACTACGGCAGGTTCTTATACAAGCGCTAATATAACAATTGATGTTAAAGGCCGAGTCACTGCAGCGGCAAATGGGTCCGGTGGTGGTGGCGTTAGTAAGGGCTTTGTTATAGCAATGGCAACAGCGCTAGGATAATCCATGAAGCAGGTAGTAACCAACTACAGCTTTAGTACTAGTGCTAAAACAGTTACGCTGTCTGACTTCAATTCTTCGTATCCAGTTGATCTTAAACGTCTTTATCTCATAACTGACGTTACTATCAATACTATTTTGTTTAACTTTGCTGACAGTACTGTAGCTAGCGCTACAATCTCGAGCAATAACGTCATAACTTTGTCGGCTGTCCCAGGTGGTGCTGCAAATGGTGATTCTCTCCAGATTGTATACGAGGCCAAAAGCACCGATCCTATCTATGAAACCCCCCTGCTCCCGTCTAACGCTGCCCAAGAAACAGGTGGCAACCTAGCGACTATTGCTGGTGCAATTTCATCGGCTAGGTTGAATGTGAACGATGTCTTTGCTCAACCGGTGGCTTCTTCTGCAGCCTGGACAAGCGCCACTTCTAACAATACGGCCTTAACGGTCTCTTCATTATCGGGTTATGGCACAATAATAGTCAGTTTTGTGGCTTCAGGCACACTGACTGCGGGCGGGGTCAATTTCGAGGCTTATGATGGTACGAATTGGTGGCCTGCACCAATGCAGCGTGGTAACACTTTTACACTTGAAACGACGTATACACTAACAGGCGCGAATCAAATCTGGTACGGCGACATTGCTGGGTTTCAGCAGTATAGAGTACGACTTAACCCAGTGATTACTGGCAGCGGTACAGCTAACATTATTATCAACGCCATGGCGGCCGATAATGTTGTCAACGTCATTGTCGGCCAGGCTAATGCCGCAAAGCTACTTACTACTACTTGGCTAAATGATGGTTCAGGCAATGCCATTAACTCAACCTCAAGTGCACTAAATACTTATCTGACAAATACTAGTGTTGGCATCACAAATCCTCTAGTCAGCACACCGCAGGTCGGTCAGAGCAAAATTGCTGGTACCGGCACAGCGGTTCAGCTAAACGGCGGCACTTCACAAGTTCTCACCAACGGGATAATTATTTCTGCTTCATCAGCCAACGTGGCTTCTATATCCGTTGGTGGCTCAGGAGTTAACAATACAACCGGTGGCACCGGCAACGGTTATCTACTTCCTCCAGGAGCCTCCATTTCATTTGCTATGGTTAATACTAATGACTTATATATCAATGGGACGGCCGGCGATTATGTCAGTTGGGCGGGTAGTTAAAAATGGCGTTACTCCCTTTTTCTAACGCCCCGGGTTCGCTTAATGTTTCAGCCGGTGCAACTTCAAATAACCTAACTCAAGTTACCTTCTCTAACTCAAATGGATTGGCGTTTGGCTTGAATGGCTCAACGATGACAGGATCATACACCGTGCCTTCAATTGCAGGGCTTATATCTGCCATTAACGTTTCTGGTGGCTCTACCAGCAACAACCTGTCAGCTATAACCTTCTCTAACTCAAATGGATTGGCATTTGGCTTGAATGGCTCAACGATGACAGGATCATACACCGTGCCTTCAGGTGTAGCTATTGCAGCTTCTAACGCTACATTCACATCAGGCACGGTAGTAATGTCCAATAATGGCGGAGCACCACTGACTATAAGCTCAGGAGCACAATCAGTTCTGTTCTCTGTGCCCGCTATTTCAAGTATGGTGGGCACAGCCGGAGTTAGTTTCTCTACTAACGGTTCAACTATTACGGGCAGTATTCACCCTATGTTATCTCGCAGTCTCTATCCAGATAGGATGCTTACTCTGATCTCAGCTCCTGCTAATGCTAGTTATTCTATTCAATATGTTAATGCTGATAACTGGATTACGGCTACCAGACTAGATGCTCTTGTTTCATGGAGTGCGGGTACGTCAGCTGCTGCTAATACCGCCGCTATTGCCTTGACCGCTATTGCTGGGATTTATACTCTTAATGGTCAAACTTTATCTAGTGTATCGAGTGGTTCAACTCACACAACTTATCAGTACGCTTCCAACTCGGCTAGTTGGTCATCAATTAACTCGGCTATTCGGCCTATATCAGTCCCAGTTAATATAAATATGACTCCTGGCGAATATTATGTGGGCTTTGGTTTCAGCACTAACTCAAGTTCAGTGGGAACGGCTACTACCAACTTAGCTCAAACTCTTTCAATGTATGGAGGTAACCAAATCGCAACTGCTCTTAATTATGGTGAGATAGGAGCCTTAACTGCAACTTCGGTGAACTGGTATTCTGGTATGGGTATTCTTTCAGCTACTACTAACGCCGTACCAGTTTCGATTAGTCTTGCAAACATTAACCAGACAGGCGCTAATATCTCCCAAGCAAATATAGCTTTAGTATTTAGGAACTACTAATGTCTACTTTTACACAGGTATTTCCAGTTTCGGCTACTTGGGCTACTTTAGTGTCTCAGCCAGTTATCCCAGCAGACACAGATTTCGTCATGACTGCTTCTATTACTTCTAGCCCTGGGAATTACTACAATACAAGTAATCAGGTAGCGGTAAGAATCTATCGGCAGGTAGTGTAATGGCACTCTCAGTCTTGAATAACGAACAGACTACTGGAGTTGCGACTACTCTTACTATTACCTCAGCTGAGGCAGGGAATTATTTAGTGGCATTTGTGTCGGGGAGCGTGATTGGCACAATAACGGGTGCAGATAACATTAGCGGTTCAACTGGCTGGACTACTAACTCTACTACCGCTAATAACGGCACTGTCAGTATGGCGGTGGCGTATAAACTGGCCGTAGGTGGTGAAACTACCCTCGAACCTACTCAATCTGGTGGGAGTGTACAAGGTATAGCCTATTTTGAAGTGGCGGGGAATAACTCTATCGCTCCCATTATCGATGTTATAGTAGCTACTAACGGTAGTTCACCTGCCACTACATTAGCTTCTAGCTCTGTAACTACCACATATGCTAATGATATTATTCTGGCTGACGTTGGTGCTGCTAATACTGGACTGACTATGGGTGCTCCTACAGCTTGGACTTCCTATGTGCTTACTAATATAACTACGAGTTCATCAAATACTGTCGGTGGTTCTATTATCCCAGGAGCTACTGTTAGTGGTAAAACTCCGACAGGTAACTGGACAACTTCTAGGCTGCCTGCTGGCATGATAGTGATAGCTCTTGCTCCTATTTCAGGCATAAACTTAGCTTGGACGGTATGATAAAATTAAGTAAAATGGCTGATACTAAACCCCAAATAGTCATGTCCAACGACAGCTATCACAACGACAGTAATTGGAATGAGCGACTAGAAAAAGAGAAAACTTATAGAGACCTTTCTACTCTTATAATTTGTCCTACCAGAGGCGTAATACCTTCAAGAGTAGTAGCCAACTGGCAGTATGTGCGACCGATGAACCAAAAAATCTTTGGTCCTATCTTTATGGAGCGCATGGAAGTAGCTACGGCATATAACCAGGGTATTAAAATGATACTGGAACATCCTGATTTATCTAAATTTAAATATATTTTAACTATAGAAGAAGATAATTACCCTCAATACCCAGACGGCTTACTAAAGCTCTATGAAGGGATGGATAAATACGATTGTGTAGGCGGACTTTACTGGACTAAAGGCGAAGGCGGCCAACCAATGTGTTATGGTGATCCAAACGTTAAGCCCCTGAACTTTATACCCAGGAATCCCACCCCAAATGAGCTTACCCCCTGTAATGGACTGGGTATGGGCTTTAATCTATGGAGACTTAAGATGTTTAAAGACAAAAGATTTAAATATGGCGAATGGTTTAAGACAATGCAAAATTTTGAGCCCAATGTCGGCGTTAAAGCCTACACTCAAGATTTGTACTTTTTTGAAAAAGCCGTTGGACTTGGTTATAAGTTTGCGTGCGATGCTAGGGTACCTGTGGTACATTGGGATGAAGACAATCAGATAGCTTGGTAAAGGAGCGGCATGGCGAAACTAAAAATATCAATAGCTGGTGGGCAAAATATCCCCAAAAGTTTTGTTGGTATGGATATCGCGAAGCTAAAAGGTGTTAAATACGTTGGTAATCTTTTAGATTTCGGCGAAGACAGCATCTGGAAGCAGATAAAGGATAAATCAGTCGACGAATATGAGTGCTCGCATTTTATAGAACACATTCCACATGGTGACGGGTTTAATGATCCGTTTTTTCAGTTCTTTGATGAAGTTTACCGCACTCTAAAGGCAGTTAAGCTTGATCCGGATAACCCTAACGTGCCCCTTAATGGATTTGCTAGATTTGTCACTCCCTACTATACGTCAATGAGAGCTTTCCAAGATCCGACTCACCAAAGATACATTACGGACATGACACTCTATTACCTAGATAAAAATTGGCGAAAACAAAACAAGTTAGATCACTATAACGTAAATTGCGACTTTAAATTTAACGCCTTTTATAATATTAATGGCAGACTAATAAACCGTAATCAAGAGTATCAACAAAATGCCTTCCAAACAGAATGGAATGCTATAGACGACTTGGTTTTTACTCTTTGGCGAGAGAAATAAATCAGCACACCTTTCCATTCGCGTGTACTTAGAAAGCTGTCCAATTATGGTCGTGCTTTTTATTTGGCCCTATTTTGGTAAGCTTGGACTATGCCCCATATTCACACTCAACCAGGCGAGCACGATCAAACTGCCAGTGCGTTTATTGTGCGTCTGAGTACGACAGAACCAAAACTACTTCTTCACAGACACAAGAAACTGGGAACCTTTCTACAATTCGGCGGTCACGTCGAAAAAGAGGAAAACCCATGGGCGGGCGTACTACACGAGATCGAGGAAGAAGCTGGATATACCGTGGATCAGTTGAGTGTTCTTCAACCCAAAAATGTACCGAGAAGTCTTAAGGGTGCTACCCTACATCCCTACCCTGTTTGTCTCATGACACACCTCTTTAGCGCAGACCACTTCCATACGGATATCGAATTTGCCTTCACGGTTTTGAAAGATTCCAAAAAAGAAATAGCCCCAGGTGAATCGACAACTATCAGAGGCTTTACCCGGGATGAGCTGGCCGCTCTTCCGGAAGAAGAAATTCCGGGCAACGTGCGAGAGATAGGCATGTTCATATTTGATATTTGTCTTGGAGGTTGGATTGCCGTCAGTGCTGAAAAGTACGATACTGCTTAAAACGGAGACATTAATATTGACAAATAATCAACTATAGTGTATATTGTTTAGCGTAACGAGAATGTCAGGGTAAAAAGCTTTGTTTATCCTCGTTATAGTAATTTAAAAGTCAATTCAAAGAAGTAGTGCAAGCGTAGAAGCATATATCGTTATTTGGACGCTAGATATATGTGGAGCTAATAGCGTAACCGGGCCTACCCTAAGTGATTTTTCTGATCTCATATCCTAGGCCCCTATTTTTTAAATAGCGACTAGGATTTTTTTGATTTCAGATCTAGCACTGCTCCTTTGGATTCGTAGAAAGGAGCAGTGATGGATACTCACACATCATTTGTTGGTCACATTGTGGCCGTTCTACTAGTCGTCCTGGTAGCAATTGGGATTATTCCAGTCATCCCAAGCGTTACTAAGTCTGATCAATCATCCAGGATTGTCAGTGCTGAGAGCTCAGGTTCGACAGACCAAACAACACAAACAAAAAACCAAACAAACACAAAAAATCTGATTCTAACATCAGAAAAAACAAATATACCGTCTTCGGGCTCAGGCTCAAGCGGAGGAGCTATGCAAGATGTCTTGTCATATCTAAAACAGGTTTTTGCTGGCTTTATGAGAGTCAGCAAAATAGCAGTTGTTTTAGCGGCAGATACCTTTCGTATCATCTTTAACCCCACAAGGAGCCAAAGATGAAACTTCAAAAACGCATACTCAACATAAAAACAAAAACCACAAAAACATCTCCATTAGCTTGGGTATTTAGTCCCAGAGCACCATAAAGAAAAGCCGGCTTAAGCTCCGCCGGCTTTTTTAATTTGAGCAGAAACATCACTAGAACGTGGCGGAAGAGGCGGGATTCGAACCCGCGATACGGTTGCCCGCATACACGCTTTCCAAGCGTGCTCCTTCAACCACTCGGACACTCTTCCAATTTTTACTGCAATATGAATTAACAGTGCTTTTCAGTATATCTGAAAAAAATCAAATAACACCTTGTGGAAGAAGTGCTATCAGATGTAAACTACAAATAATGGGATTAATATCACTTAAAGACGTCAGCAAGCTGTATGGCTTCCCTGGCGCTACTACCGTAGCGCTTGATGAAGTCAGCTTAGAGGTGGATCTAGGAGAGTTTGTCGGCATTATGGGTCCAAGTGGTTCCGGTAAGTCTACCCTTCTTTACATAATTGGTTTGCTTGAAAGACCAACTAACGGTGTCTATAGACTTAACGGTCGATCAGTTGAAAAATTAAAAATCAACCAAAAAACTAAGGCTAGACGGGATAAGATCGGTTTTATCTTTCAGAATTTCAACCTCATCCCAAATTTGACAGTTTTAGAAAACGTTGCCCTGCCACTTATGTACAAGGGGGTTGCAAGAACCAGACGGCTTAAAAAAGCGGCCCAGATTTTGGAGCGAGTTGGGCTTTCTGAGCGTGAATATTTCCTGCCACGTTTTTTAAGCGGAGGTGAGGCTCAACGAGTCGCGATAGCAAGAGCACTTGTAAATGAACCAGACATTATCATTGCTGACGAACCCACTGGAAATCTAGACAGTAGCTCTTCTAGGTTGGTTATGGAACTACTCAGCGATCTTCATGCAAGCGGTAGTACCGTTCTATTAGTTACTCACAACCCTGAGCTGACACGTTTTGCCAGCCGGGTTGTCTTTATGCGTGATGGCACGATAGTGGCCGACGAATCTTCTGTATTTGGGGATGTTCCTAATTTGGCTCGAGAACTTTACTTCATCCCCAGAAAAACGGTTGATGATGATATGAAGGGCGTGTCGGAGCTTATGCGTGCGATTCCGCACAAAGAAACACTAAGGAAGAAACAGACTAAGAAGAAGTCAAATTCGAAGAAATATAATCTAGCAGTGGGTGGTTCAAGTAGAGGAAAGCGCTAATGTTCGCCACTAATTTAAAGCTGGCTATCCAGTCAGTTAAAACCAAAAGGTGGCGCAGTTTTCTGACGATGCTTGGTGTAGTCATTGGGGTTGTTAGTGTGGTGATGACAGTCAGTATTGGCTACGGTATTAAAAAGCAAATTACATCTCAAATTAATCAACTGGGGCCAAACTTGATTACAATCTTGCCAGAGCAAAATACTAGTAGCACTCTTAGTTTGGCGCAAAGATTGAATTTTGTTCCAGCTATTGGTAGTGGTTCCTTTTCGGAACGCGACCTAACCTTAGTTGGTGCGACCAATGGCGTCGGGATAGCTGTGCCGATGGCTTCCGTAACGGGTGATATCCAGGTTGGCAATAAAACTTATAGTGGTGACAGCATAATCTCGACCACAGATGCACTCCCTGAAGTGTTAAACCAAACTGTAGCTTATGGGCAATTTTTTAGCGCATCTGATAATGCGCAGAACTTTGCTGTTATAGGTGCAAACTTGGCTCAGGCACTTTTTCATGAACCTGTCCCGATCGGAAATTCATTCCAAATGAGAGGAGTTAACTTCGTAGTTGCTGGTATATTCGCACCCTTTGACGTAAGTCAGTTTAGCTCAGGCACAGACTATAACAACAGTGTTTTTATCCCCTTTGCTGTTGGCAATAGCCTAAGCGGTAATCAGCCAGATATTTATCAGATACTGGCAAAACCGAGTAACCCGAAGCTTACAGACCAGGTAACTCGGGCTATTTCTAATACCCTAGAACAGGAACGCGGAGGCCAAACAGATTTTACTGTCTTGGAGCAGAAACAGATTCTGGCTCTATCAAACAGAGCCCTTACGTTACTTACGACCATGATAGCTAGCGTTGCCGGTATATCCCTAGTGGTCGGAGGTATAGGTATCATGAACATAATGTTGGTTTCTGTAATGGAACGCACCAGAGAAATTGGTATTAGAAAAGCTATCGGCGCAACCAATAAACATATAATGAACCAATTTCTAATCGAGGCGTCTATCATAAGTTTAAGTGGCGGAATAATAGGTGTACTTATTTCACTAGCTGCCGATTATGCGATATCACAGTTTACTAATCTTCCACCAAGCCTATCCTTAGAGATCGTGGCTATTGCTATTGGCGTATCTCTATTGGAAGGAATTGTTTTCGGAGCTATGCCAGCCATAAGAGCTGCAAAACGAGATCCTATAGATTCACTAAGGCATGAGTAAGGTAGCTTAAATCAAAATACTCTGATAGATTTATTAGGAACCGAAGATACTTCTGCTATTTAAGTATTTAAGGTATGTCATTCCGGAGTAGCTCAACGGTAGAGCAGCGCCCTGTTAAGGCGACGGTTGCCGGTTCGAATCCGGCCTCCGGAGCCAAATTAGTAGTAATAAAGTGGTATAATATGGCTATGGCTCAAACTACCTACCAATCAGTTGTATACAAAGAGGGCAAATATTATGTTGCCCAGTGTCTTAATGTTGATGTCTCTAGTTTTGGAGAGAGTGAAAAAGAAGCCTTAGCTAACCTGCAAGAGGCACTTGTATTGTACTTAGAAGATATGCCACGGGACAACTACTCTACAAATGTAGAGCACCCCACTGTCCATACACTTCGTTTGCAACATGCCTAAGTTACTCTCATCAAAAGAAGTTATCAAGGTACTCCAACATCAAGGTTTTGTATTTGTTTCTCAGCGAGGGAGTCACGCAAAATACCGAAAAGCTTCAAACACGGTTATTGTACCAACGCCTAGGAAAGAAATCCCAATTGGCACATTCAGGTCTATAATTCGGCAATCAGGTCTTGATAACAAAGTTTTCACTAATCCAAGCATTAAAAAATAATTCTTAAATCCAACTGCAGCCCGAGCCAAAGTGCTTCTGGTTGTATTCTCGGACCTAAAGTAGGATTATTAAGTGAATATGAGTAATGAAATCATACATAGATAGGCCACTTTCAGGAGAATTAACAGACCCATATTTATTAGAGGCGAGACGGGTAGATGCTCGACGCATCGCTCAGTTTAAAGAAGATTTACATTCATCCGAAGGTGTTGAAGTACGCTGGGAAAGACAAAAAAACGCAGCCAAGCAATTAGTAAGGGAATTATTTTCTAGAGAACAAGGTCTACCTGTCAAGAGAGAAGATATTATAGAGCAAGTTACGGGTATTAGGGTACTAACACAAGACGAAGAACGTAAAGTGCAAATTTGTGGAGATGCAATATCCGAATTGTGGGGCTCTAACGAACTAGAACTAACGACCGACCGCTTCTTAATACCTGGTTATAACTTGCAGCCAGTTGACAAAGAAGCCCATCAAACCGCTCCGAGCTCTGACTGAAGTCCGAGTAGCCCACTCTCTAATTCCCTGCCAACGTTCATTATTGATTTATAGTAGTCAGTTCTGAATATGTCGGGTAAGCGGAGCCAAAGTGCTTATGGTTTATATCTCATTGAAGTATACAATTAGCTTAAATGGCAAAAGAGACGGAACCAAGGCCAACGGAACTACTAGCAGTTGATTTTGTAAGAGGAGTATTCTACTCTGCCGCAAAGAGACTTGGCCACCCGTTTTGGTTCAGTACGCATGACCCGAGGATTCATGAAGCAATGGCTGAAGCATATACTTGTCTTAGGGGAAACGTGGAAGGCCTAAGTCCTCACTTCAGTATTAGACCTCACCCGATACATGGAGATTCACCAACACTAAGCTCGACTTTTTCAGAACTATTGCATAGTCGTGAATTTGAAAGGATCGATAATTCTTTTTCACGAGTAAGATATGACCCAGAAAATCCTTTTGTTCAAGGGATGCTTCAGGTAACCCCTGGCTCTCGTGAACTATATGACGAACTAGCGGTAGTATTCGTAAACTCTTGGTATGCCAAGGAAACCACTATTTGATTTCTGACCTGGTCAACCAAGGCGAGCCATCTATAAGTATTCATAAACATTTATTTTTAGACGACTAATTGGATATTAACCCTCTGGACAACCCTCTAATATAAGCAGCCTGTCCGGCATGCTGAAGGTCGTCAGATATAACGCTGATAAGTCTTGCGGCTAATGTAACAGGTGGGTCCCACCGCTTATCAACCACTTTCTTATAATCTTTCTCATTTAATCTCTGAGTAAACTTTATCGTTTTGTCATGTACTGCATCGTAGTAGCCGAGCAGAAGCTTAGCTTCTACCGTAACCCTACCTACATCTTCTGGGCTATGCCCATAGCCCGTGTCTTCTGCGTTAAACGGTAACGAGAATTGCTCATGCCATTGTTTTAACCAGATCTGGTTGCCGTCAGCCATGGCAGATACGTGATCATCTTGAATTCGAGTTAGGTGCCAAACTAGCCATGCTATGGAGTTGGCCGACTTAGCTGGTCTAAAACTTAACTCGTCAATACTCGTGCCTTCCACAGTTTGATGAACGATTTCCTTTATCCTATAAAATGCGTCTTGTATCAATTCGTTTGCTATCATCGTAAAACCTCTAGATACCACTACATCTTGTGAATTTTTTCAACCACGCTCTCAAGCTTCTTATAAGACTGGACATCTGCGTCGGTACTATTAGAAAACATGATGTGTTCAATCCCTAATTCGCTTAAACGTTGAGCCAGCTCTAGAGTTTCTTTAGGATTATTCGCGGTGCTTGTTATGTCTCTACCGGCAAGAGCTGTCTTCTCAATTTGCTCATAGGGTCTTTTTAGTTCATTGCAATGCTTCTTAAGTACCTCAAGTTTGTGGGCCAACTGCTCCATGTCTCTAGCGAATAAGTTACAGGCATCGCCGTACTTAGCCACTAACCTAAGGGTTTTCTCCTCACCCCCGCCTCCAATCAGTATGGGCGGATGGGGGCGTGATACGGGCTGTGGTGACAGGTATGGCTCCTTAAGTTCATAGACTTTACCTTTAAACCCTGTTGAATCGCCAGACCACATCTTTAGAGCAAGCTGCAAGGCGTCTTCAAGCCTCTCGAAACGCCTTGAGTGCAAGGGATCTAAGAAGCCTAGAGCATTGGCTTCTTGGTCATTCCAACCAGCTCCTATTCCTAGATAGGCTCTGCCTCCTGATAAAACATCGAGCGTGGTAACAGCATTTATTAGTAGTGCAGGCTCTCTGTATATGACACCGGTTACCATTGTACCCAGGCTTACTTTTTTGGTGACGCCAGCTATATATCCTAAGCTTGTGTAGGCTTCAAGCATGGGATCTGTATATGGGCCGAGATGCCCAATTTGAAAGAAATGATCCATCACCCAAATACTGTCGAAGCCAGCGTCTTCCGCTGCAACAGATATCTTCTTAACGTTTTCTCCAATCTTTTTGGCACCACCAGAAAAATTGAAACGACTTATTTGCAATCCAACTTTCATAAAATTGCTCCTCTCATAATTTAGTTAACTTAGGTAGCACTTCCCTACCCAGCATTTTAATGGTCCTTGGTTGGTCAAGTGAAGTTGTCTGGATACCCACTACATCGGCCTTAATATCGGTAATGAGTGGCGAGTAGGCAGAAATGTAATCCTCTGGGGTTTTTAAGCGGTGGTATTTGCTGAGTATATCACTTTTAGGCATGCTGTCAGCCTCTCGTTGTAACTCCTTAGGTCCAGCTGTGCCACGACTTGGTGCCCTAAGTCCTCTCTGAGGCAGTAGCGCCTGCCAGGCTTGTTCATCTGTCTGGGCGTAAATTGACCATCGGCTTGCTATTATCTTAAAGCTACTAGCTTTTGTTGGGCTGATTGTTTTTAGTATTTCCTTGGTTTCATTAACATCTTTAACGCTGACAATCATGCCATCGCAGTATTTAACGGCTGTGGAAGCTGTTTGCGCCCCACCTGCAGCTAAGAAAATAGGTACTGTGTGGGAAGGAGGACTATATAACTTTGCGGAATTTGTTTGATAAAATTCGCCGTTAAAATCTAACCCCTCGCTGTTAAGTAAACGTCTGATAATTTCAATAGCTTCAACTAATCTTTTAGATCGTTCAGCATAGCCAGGAAAATTATAGCCAAGCGGTTTTTCATTTATATTTTCGCCGGAGCCAATACCGAGCTCAAAACGACCATCACTCAGTCGGTCAATTGTAGCAGCTGCCTGTGCCACCACCCCTGGGTGATAACGAAATAATGGTGTGGTAACGGCCGTCATCAGATTAATTCTTTTAGTTTTGGCGGCAATGGCACCCAACGTTGAAAACGTGAAACCACTAGTTCCCTCATCGTGCACCCACGGATGAAAGTGCTCAGAAATCATCACTCCATCGAAGCCGACTTCCTCGGCCAATATGGCCTGTTTAACTATCACCTCCGGATGGAACTGCTCGGCAGAGCAAAACAGATATATCTTAGCCATCACCTAAACCAACCTTCTGTGTAATTATAATTGCCTTCATACTCTACGGTCTGTAAAAAATTTTACAAAATTAAAAGATCAATATGGACGGTTTTGAGCAAGAATCTAGTTTTCTATAGCCTAATTTCTTGCTAGGTAAGCCCAAGCTCTTATAATAAGGACGAATGGATAAGTACCCAAACGACCATACAGAAACAGCTGTCGCGCATAAGCCAAAGCGAACCGTATGGGTTGTGATTGTGATGCTCATCTTAGTGGTTGCAGCGCTTGGCTTTCTTGCTTATTTGCACAGTCCTATCACTGGTACTGTGACGGCAGTTAACACTATGAGCATCACGATTCGGCCAAGTGGCAGTTCCATTTCCAAGACATACAGCATTACGAATACAACCATACTAGGCTTACCGAAATCAGCAGGCGGCGGGACTCCACAACAGTTCAGTGAGAACGATATTCATCTAGGTGAAACTGTGGCGATCAATGTAGGCCCAAATAATCAGGCTCAAGCAATCACTGTTAATCCGTAGTCGTAAGAATAACTTTCATTGCTAACTTCAAAGATGCGAAGTACGTCCACTAGTGGGAACCAAAGTGCTTATGGTTGCATATTTATAACTAATGACAAATACTTATGCCCATATAACTGTTGAGTGAATCATTATGCCGAGAGAGATTGAGCCCGAGCAAATACCAGGAAAGTACCCAGCTGAAGGGTACCCTAACCTTGATCTCACTAGCGTCTTTAGAAAATACGGGCCATTACAAGGTTGGGCTGAACTTCATCGCCGCTCTGTGATTCCTCCTTCACACGAGGCCTTTGCTGAAGTTGGAGTTGAAATAATGAAGACGCTTGGACAACTAGCCACTTTTGATTCAGATAGTATTCTTGAAAAGACGGGTTATAAAATAGTAGTTGAGTTTCCTTATTGGCAAGATGACCCAGCTGGATTAGTTGACTATCATGATTAGTTAGATCGACTTGTCCCCGAAATTGGGTGGCAGAATGTAATAGGTTCCTTATTTAGTAACGACGGTAAAATGAGCTTAGGAATTTTTGTAAAGGAAAGTGCAATTCCCCCTTCAGCATAGGTTAGGGCTAGAAGCTCTCTGACAGTAGAAAATCCGACTGCAGCCCGAGCCAAGCACAAGTAGCGTTATGCTAACATGGGACCATGAAGCAGAAGACTGAGAAGGAGATTAAAAAAATCGGCCTTGATGTCGTAATAATCATCGTTATTATTGTTTTTACTGTTGCCTTTACTATCGGGTACATCTCAAATTAAAATAACCTGTTCGGAAATCATTGTGATTACTTCCCTATTTTCTAGGTGTCAAGGACCCCGTTTTTCGGACACTTCTGTCTACAACCTAAGCCGCAACTAATGTAGCCTGTTGGGCTAGGTATTGTTTTGGCGCCATCTTCAAAGCTAAATGGATACGGTAGTGGTTGTAAATATATAGCTGTAAGTGAATAGCTTCAACTAGTTGGCCAATGTCAACGAATCTACCCGGATCTCCTAGATCAACCTTGAAGCCATTGTAGAAGCTCTCCTGGTAGCCATTCTCCCATGGGCTAGCTTTTGCAGAGTAGGACATGTTAATACCGCAATTGGTAGCTAGTTCAATGTAGATCTGAGATAAATACTCACTGCCACGGTCAGAGTGCAATATCTCTGGCCTACCATAAGCTTCTAGGGCAGCATAAAAGGCCATGGCAATTAAGGCTGTATCGTGTTTAGTGCTGACTTGCCAACCGACGATCTCCCTAGAGTACAAATCCATTATGGTAGCTACATAGATAAACCTGCCGCCATATGGCAGGTAGGTAAAGTCACTAACCCAGACATCACCAGAAGCTAATGGGAAGTAGTTAGCTATGAGGTTAGGTAGATCAGCATCTACCATCCTAGGCGAGGGAGTATACTTTGGTTTCTTGCCTCGCCTACGGTATGGCTTAATCCCGTAGATCTGCATAACCCTAAGTGTCCGCTTCTTGTTAATGCCCAGATGGATGGCCAATCTCCGGTAACCGTAACTGGGGTGCAGATGCAATACCTGGTATATGTCTTGTCTAAGCTGCTCGTCTTTAACGCTTAACCTAGATTGGTAATACAGGGTTGAGCGGGCTATGCCTAGTTGTTTAGCTACGAGAGTCTTTGGGGCAATAGTGGTAGCAGCCATCAGTAGCTTACCTGATGGTCTTTTTTTTCTCTGTCTGTAGCTCTAAGCTAACTAACCCAACCAGCTCTTTTAGCATCTGGTTTTCTTTTTTAAGTTTAGCGTAGGCTAGTACGCTGGGCTGGTTGTTAACTGTGCCTCTGCTTAGCCATCCATAAATGGTCTTAGTAGATATACCATGTTCCTCAGCTAACTTAGCTACTGGTACACCATCCTCTTTTAACCTCTTTAATACCTGGGCTTTAACATCCGGACGGATGACGTGACGTTTAGGCATAAGTGAACCCCCTATTACTAGTTTGCTATATTGCTACAACTTATTGTAGACAATACTGTCTAGAATAATGGGTCCAGTACAACTTTTGATCCGGTTCTTTATCAAGATACCACTGTAGGAATTTCATCAGGAGAATCAGCTTTTGTTTTTAGTACAAAAGCCATAACACCAGTATTAGGCTACGCCTTAGTAAATGACATCGACGTTTTTGACCATCCGCCTGTTCAAGGGAGATAAGTTAACAGTACAATTCAAGGGCAAAGGATTCGAACATTTTAACAGAGATAGAATTTTATTGCCCATAGTGCTTATGTATAATCACACCTGTTAAATCAAATGGCTGGGAATTGAGGTTGAGTTCCGTACGATTTAATGATGTAATAATTTTATCTGTAGGTTTATGAAAACCACCCTTGTTTTTGAGCTTCATTAAAAGGAAGCATTGTTCTTCCCGCATAAGTAAAGGAGGTGATTTTACCCTTAGAATCAAATTTATACTTAATTAATTCACCAGAATGACCGTAGCCACTGGATTTTGCAATTTTTAGGGTATCTTCATCTAAAACGGTCAATTCTTCGCAGTCTTCAAAATCAGCCCAGTTTAATGGATCAATAGCGAGTAGCTTCTTTCCCGCAAGAATTACGTCCGTTGGTCCCCATGTACAGAAAAACCTTCCTTCAAACTTCTTCAGATTAGTAACGTCGGTTTTGATGTTTGCAGTATCTTGCTGGAAGGTATCAATAATACTAATCAATTTTGAGCATATATTGCTGGTGTATGTGCCGTAAGCATTAATTAAAACTGATACAACAAGCTGCTTTTTAGCATCAAACTTTGTATTTGTCGTAAAACCAGGAAATCCACCGCTATGTCCAAAAATATTCCAGCTGTTTAATTTATAATTTACCATTCCCAGTCCGTAGCGTTCTTTTGTACCCTCTGACTTCCAATAACCATGCTGCATTAAACGTTTAGACTTATCGCTAATCAGAGAGTTATTGCCAATGAAGTGAGAAGCGAAATATCGGCAGCAATCCTCTGCATTACTATAAAAGCCTGTCGCAGAAGACAAAGCATGCGTGTCGATATGATCAAATACTCGACGTTCTTTGTTAAATATT
Source organism: Saccharimonadales bacterium (SeqCode) (assembly GCA_035510465.1). GTDB lineage: Bacteria > Patescibacteriota > Saccharimonadia > Saccharimonadales > DATKHC01 > DATKHC01. The sequence continues at coordinate 24,068 of DATKHC010000004.1, read as the reverse complement.
TCGATCCCGTAACCAGTTGCTAAGAGTTTCTTGGCTTTAGAGTCTAGGTCAGGGCCAGTCGATTTAAGACCCAATTTATCAACGATGTTTTTTGTCACATATTCTCGGTATGAAACTTCACTTACGGCCTCAATTACTTGCCCAAGATAACCAAACCCAAAGTTAGAATACTTAAACTTTTCATCAGGGTCATATACCAATTTACTGTCAGATATAAAAGCTTTAAGCTCATTCTTATCGGGAAATTCATGCAGCAATTGCCAGAAGTTTGAATCATAGCCATCTCTAACTATTCCAGCAGTATGATTTAGAAGTTGCCGAATTGTTACTTCCTGTACTCTTTTATCTTTAGATGACTTAAACCAGCTAACGTATTTGTTGACCTTGTCATCGAGATTTAACTTACCGGCTTCTACTAGCAGCATTATCGCGGTGGCGGTAAAGGTCTTTGAATGAGAAGCGATCCTAAAAACATTTCTAGTATTTAGCTTTTCTTTAGCTTTTACGTCCGAATATCCAAATGCTTCTGAGTAAATGATCTTACTGCCATGTTGAATAGCAACCTGCATTGCTGGTAGCCTTGAGTTTTCAAAGTTAACCTCAAGCCAGGAATTTATGTACTTAACTGCTGCTTTCAGCTTTTGTGGGTTCAATTCATCCATTTAGTTCTATATTAACAGAGAAAAACACAAGGGTCAGCCAATAAGCTCTATCAGATAATAGAAATAAGAGGTCAAAATGCTTATGCTTGGCTGGGGATCGAGGTTGAGTTCCGTACAGCGTAGTGTCAATCCATCCTGTTCACTATGCTCAGATAAGCACAAGTGTTATATTTGATCTTGATGGACAATGAGCAAAATCAAAACCCTACTTCGCCAGAACAATCGAACGTTCCTCCCTCCGTACCAGAGCAGCCCACAACAGATACACCTCTTAAAGTTACAGCTAGTAATTTGTCACCGAACACGAGCGTTGACTCCCATCCTACTAGCACCAGCTACGCCTCTCTGTCACAGGCCCAAATTAACAAGCCAAAGCGCCACTGGCTACGTTTGGGGCATTGGTCTCTACTAACTATAATTTACGGGCGACATTGATTAACTCAAAGCTCAGACAGTACACCTTAACCAACGATAAAGGCGATAAATATAGCATACTTTTCTATAAGGGTTCTTCTACTCAAAGTTACAACTTCGGTACTGTTACTGATAACGTATTAGTCTCTCCGCCTATTAGTAAAGGGGGTGTCTCACTTGTGATGTCGCTATCAGGAAGACCTAACAATAGCACTCAGTCAGCACAACAACTTGTAGAAAATTCCAACAATTGTTCATCTTCTTCAAACACTGAAAATGTTCAGGCATTTTCAGTGTTTATTAAATCTATAGGCGTAAATGCCAACTTTTGCACTAATCCTAGTCAATATTCAGTTAGTCCTGTGGAGTTTAATTCATTTTTTGGTAATAGCACCACGGTGTATGCGATAAATATCGCTCCTTACAGCCCTGGTCAACAAGTTAACACTAGTAATGAAGCCGCTATTCAAGCGACTAAACCAAACCCAAACGATATAAAGACAATTGCTGCTTCTTTTAAATATTTAGGCTCTAATTAACCTCTCCAATTTTAATTTATCTGATAGCCGAACGAAATTAACGAACCTAAAACGCTTACGCTTTGGCTGGGAATCGAGATTGAGTTCCGTACGTGTTTAGCGATACCTTTTCAATAATTCAAAGCTTTCAGCAGCGATTTTAGGTATATTATTCGCCGGCGTATCAGTAGATTGCGTATATCTTGACAAAAAAATAGGTGTACCAGCTGTTCGATCGAAAAAATGAGCCGTCTTTCTCATCATCTCAGGCCATCCTTCTGAAAATACCGTCAATCTACCCGGAATTGTTTCGCCTTCTCTAATTCCAGTGGCCGTATCTTCATTTATTGTGCCACCATTCCATGGGTACCTAGCTATACCAAGTTTTACGGGGACTGTAGTAGAGATATTTTGATGTACTGCTATACCAGTGAAATCAGTATCGATATGTGCATCTTGCGGTTCTGGCTTAAATTGTTCAAACCCATTCCATGGATAAGCAGAATCAAAATTCACCACACCTGTCACTTGTTTGGGAACGGCAGTTTTTAAACTATCTAGCACGAACACTAACTGCTCGATGTCACTGACCCCTTCTATTTGGAAGCCAGGTTCAGCTTGAGACCACATTAAACCAGATAACTCGGATACAGCTTTTAAGTCGTCCCAATTCGCAACTTCTAATTGCTTTGCCATACGAATATTATATAATATTTGGCTCTATAAATCTATTACTGTATGCATAAAGGATTCGAACAGAGGTGGAAGCAAATGTACTCAGGGGTGAAATATTGGCTGGGAATTGAGGTTGAGTTCCGTACAGTACAGATAAATAAGTCACTCCTATACCCATAGAATCAGAATTAACAGATTCGGTGACTTAATGATTAGCCAGGTTATACAGAATTAAAAAATATTACTGGGCGAACTATTCCAAGTGAATATCTCAGTATTTGAGACATTTTTAAGGGCTGCTTTTGTATCTGAACCATCAGCATTAACGGTGTATAGATTACCGTTAGAAGATGTTGGGGTACTACTAACGTAATAATCCAGAGCCGTACTGTTATAAGCCCAGCCTCGCTCTGTTGGCAGTGCGTTATTAACACCTTCACTTAGTATTCCTGACGCGACAACGACAGGGTTAGAGCCTGTAATGGTAGAGACTACTATGCTGTTAGTAAACTGGGTAGGAGTGGTATCGGGTACTGGTGTTACACAGTCATAGGATATTAAATCGCCATTCGGTGACACGTTGACCGAAGATACATCATTGCTACTGCAAGAGGCCGGAGCTATAGCAGTTACTGCTTGAGTGGCGACATTCATCTCTGAAATCTCGTTATTGGTATTGTTATGAAATATCAAAGATGAGTTATCAGGTGTCCAGGCATCGTTACCCCAGAAAGAGCTATTATTCGGTGTCGGTAGGGTAGCAACTAATTTACCCGAAGCGGTATACACATACGTCAACTCTTCTTGCGGGTTTGTCTTCGGCTCTCCAGTAAGTAGAACTTCCTTGCTGTTTGGAGACCATTGCATGTCTTGGGCACCCGTATTGGGCTCCAGATTAGCGATCGAATTTAAGTTTTTGCCATTTACTCCTATTGTATAAACTTTACTCTTGTCTTTCTTATTTGTAGACGACCCATCCGCGAATAGAAGACTTTTGCCGTCGGGCGACCAAACTAAATTAGATAGCCCTGAGCCTGCTGGCATTGTTTTAATGACTTGTGAGTCTGTACCATTATCATTCATTATGTTAATCGTCCCCCTTGCTGTAGAGACGTCATTTGGAGTGGAATATACCAAATCTGTGTATGCAATTTGCGTATGATCAGGACTCCATACGAAACCCCAAGGATACGCTTGATTTTGTGGAGTTATGGTTGATTTCCCTGAGCCGTTTTGGTTTACAGTTATTACACTAGTTGTGACGGGGTTCTGATTATTATTTATTGTGGTAAATAGCAAAGGACCTGTCGAAGAAGAATTATTAGCTATTGCTGGCGTAGCCGCATGAGTAGCTGTTAGTACTCTTACGCCCACCACGCCAATTATAGCCACTACTAGGGCTGGCACTAGCCAGTGAGCTATACCAGCTTGGTTTAATTTAATAAGCTTCATACTTTAATTCCTTTTTGTTTGTTATTTCATTGTTTTAATTTCTAAAGAATACTTTCAGTTTAGGTAAAGCTAATGGTTATGTCAAGTAACGGATTAGAAAGTTCGAATCCTATAACCATACCGCAAAATTAACAGAGAGAAAAACTACATGGCTGGGAATTGAGGTTGAGTTCCGTACCGCTTAAAGTGCAAGTGTGTCTAAAGTTTCCGCGACTCTTAGAGCGTGTTCGGGGCCTTTGACTCCTCCAACACTCCATACCGCTGAGAGCATTGTCTGCGCAAAGCACCAATCCAAAATACGCTGGGGGTCAATTTCTAGTTCTTCGGATAAAATAGTAATCCGTCTTCGCAGTAAAGGTGCAAGATCTGGTATATCTTTGAGCTTCTCGTAGGGGTTACGAATCATAGCTGCCACTTCGTAAGCCGGTTCAGCCGAAACGCCTTTGGGGTCGATTGCTAGCCATCCAGATTTATTTGATTGAAGTATATTATCGTGATGCAGATCACCATGGACAAGTATAGGCTTAGCAGAAGTTGCAATAAGCTGTTTAAATAATATCTCAGCTTTATTTACTAATAATGTTGGTAATGGAGCTTGTTCACCTAGAAATCCTTGTTTATATTTTGGTATTTCTGAAACCCAGTCATTGATACTGACAAAATTGTTAGCAGTTGATGATTTCTCCTGTAATTTCTTTATAACCTTGGCAATTATTTTGGTTGCTTGATCGTCGTTATCTAAAGAAGACAGCGGTTTACCCGGGGCAATATGTTCCAGTAGAATTATCGCGTCTTTTTCATCTACTTCTAGCAGCTTAACAATGCCATTACCTTTAAAGTATTCTAGCGCTTTAATTTCAGATTTAAACTCCAGGTCACCCGGATAGATCATTTTAAGTACTGCCATCGATCCATCAGCCCTTTGGACAGGCGCTACGTAATTAAAGCTAAGCGTGTAAGGCGGCAAGACTTTAATCGACCACCTACTTTCATATTTTTTGATAACTTTTGGAATGCTCTTAAGCCAAGCTGCTCCACCCTCTCCCCAACTCAAGGCATTTTTTTCAAAATGGTCGTCCATAACTGGACTCATCATAACAAAGTTCGAATCCTATATTCATACTCAGTAAAATAACAGAGACAATAACTTTATGGCTGGGGGTTGAGGTTGAGTTCCGTACAATCTAAAAGCTTAAGTGGCTGTAACTATTTGCTCATTGTAAGGTCGAGTCCCGTCGATCACTACATCAGCAAAATCCCGAGGGTGATCTCTAGCTATGTATCCATCTTCTTCTTGATACCACTTTGTCCACATTTCCGTCAGCTCTTCTACAGATTTTCCGGTGCTCAAGTCTCTTTCGATGCCTCTTTTCATACACAGATCTTTAGGCGTGTTTACGAAGATAATCAGACTTAGATATTTACGAAATTCGGTTCTTGAGGAACTTACCCCCTCTAGAATCATTACGTCTGTAACCGGTTGATTGACAACAGGCTCTGGGTGATGATCCTCCCACCAAGAAGAACGAGGATAGTTAAGTGAAGTTGCTCCACCCGATATCGGCTCAAATATGTTCTTTATAACTTGTGGCCACCAATCAGAGTTATCCCAGCTTGCAAAGTCATCAATGGGGACCAATTGTGCGTTAAATTGTTTAGAAAGCATATTAGCCAAAGTTGATTTACCAGCTCCTCCATGACCATCTATTGCTATAAATTTCGTTTTACCAGCTTTGGGTCGTTTGCTATTAAGGAGTTCACTAATGTTTAACTTTGATTCGCTCATGACTACATAATAACAGCCACAAATTTCAAACGACTTTTTGCGGAGGAACCCATAAGGGATTCGAACTGAGGTGAGCATAAAAACTCACAGAGGTGAAATATTGGCTGTCAATAAGGGACGATTTTCGAACCTTGATTGACTAAGTATTCTTAATAACAAAATCCGTATACCCTAATCTAACCAACTTCTTGTAAGCTTCCCAGACGTTCTCCGGAATATTCTGCTCTATTTGAAAGCCCTGCTTAGGATATACTTTAATTCTCTGCAGGTCACCGACCATGACATTTATAAATAGATCTTTTGGGATGTCTTCATTGAAATGCTCTTCGTATGTAATTTGTGGTGAGGTAACTATAATTCTGGCAGCTTTATCTTTCCACTGTTTTTTGTAAGCAGCATAAATTCTTCGTTCCATGTACGATTTTGTAACGACAAGCAGTGACTTAGGGTGAAGATCCTTACTTTCAAGCAACTCCTGGACTAATACAATATTTTCTCCTGAGTTAGTTGCTTCTTTCTCAAGTAAAATCTTATCTTCCGGTACATCCATCTTTATTGCCGTATCCCTAAATCGTTCTGCTTCGGTTTGTGTATGAGTGTGTTTAGTGATTTTGCCCAGTCCACCAGTAAAAATAATATATTTGCCATATCCATCTAAGAATAATTGAGCAGTTCGCTCAGCTATCCTTATGTCCAATGCGCCCATGCCAATAAGGACGTCAGACTTTTCTACGGGCGTATTCATTTTCATATAGTCTAGGAGTGTTCTAGCTAAATCATCAACAGATTCATTCATTAAGCTATTATAACAATTTCGAACTATTTTGAACTTTGCTACAGATCAGAAGAAAAACTAAACTATCTTAGTTTGTCGTAATCTATAACGACTAATGGCTGGCTTTCGTACGCTCTCCATAGTGCGTCATTCGCGAGTGCCTCGTCTAATTGAGCTGCTGGAAAAGTACTTGGATCTACTTCGGCCATGGCAAAAGGATCAAATGGGTCATCGCCTGGAGCGTATACACTTGAGGGTTCTTGTCTTTTCGGTATTTGGGTGCCATTAGTTGTTGAATCAAACGTATCAAAACAATTAGTTCTGGCAGAACCTTCATTACTTGATTTAGACTTAAACATAAAGAATATAATAATATATATACCAACTAATGTCAAGTCCTGGCTGGGAATCGAGGTCGAGTTCAGTACAACCTAATCAGAAACCTCTGTAGGTCTTTTCGTTTCTTTTATCAATTTTTAGAAGTCGAATATTTTTGTCATTTATCTTGAAGACTATCCTGTAACTTCCAATTCTGACTCTAAATATATCTTTCTGACCTTTAATAGCCTTAATATTCAGTCCTTCAAGTTGCAGCGATTTGATTTTCTTTAATGCCTCTTGAATTCTAAGTAAATCTTTTATAGGGATTTTTGATAGTAATTTGGCAATCTTGTCGGCCATAACTCTTACTTTGTTAGTTGACCGAGCGCTTTTATGGCATCTTCAATCTTAATTCCAGATGAATCTATACTCTTGAAATTGACAATGGTTTCCCATTCTCCTTCATCTCCCCATTCATCAATAACTTTTTGGTGTTTTAACCTACGCACTAAGGTATCCCTTATGAAGTCACTTCGATTAGCAAATTCGGATCTTGCTTCTTCATCAACTTTCTTAAGAAGATCTTCGGGCAAAGATATATTTATTGTTTTATAATTACTCATACACTAATTGTATGCTCCATGTATGTATATGGCAAGTATTAAGCCAAAATGTCGGGGTTATCGTGGCTTTTTGTCGGGGTACTCACTCGGCCATATTATTACGCTTATGTTTGGCCGGGAATAGAGGTTGAACCCCGCACGTCAAGGTCTACTTAGATTTTAAAGCGTGTACCGATCTCTCCGCTAACTGCCCGAGTAATCGAACTATCCTCCGCACCTCCAGCAATAAACGTCTCAATCCCGAAGAATTTAGCATGTTCTGCCGCATTTAATTTAGTTAACATCCCTCCTTTAGAGTTTATATCACCAGAATCATCTGCATATAGCCGTACTGATTCTATATCACTAACTACTCTAATTAGTGTTGAATCGTCGTTCTTATCTCTGTTAAGACCACTTTTATCAGTTAATAACACTAATCTAGCCGATTTAAATATGCCAGCAACTGCAAGAGTGGAAGCTAGCTCACCCGCCAAGGTGTCATTATTGCCATACTTCAGCTCGTCATCACTAATAGTGTCATTCTCGTTCACGATAAAGATATCTTGGTGGCCAAGGCAGCATGCAATAACCCCAAGCGCTGATTTACGGGTCTTCTGATCACGTAACTCTCTTTTGGTAAGTAGGGTTGAACTTACTCTATTAGATCCAATAGCCCGCTTCCACGCTTTAACAACAGAGTCCCACCCTCGAGCTGCATATCTCTGTAATTCAACCATTTCTTCAGTTCCGTCACGTTTTTTGCCATCACTAATTACACCAGCTGTTACTGCGCCGGATGATACAATGACGACTCCGTATCCACTCTCCGTAAGCTCAAGTGCCTGTGAGCCGATGTGTATGAACGAGTTGTCGTTTAATTTTTCCTGATCTTGAGTTTTATCTACAAGTAAGTTTGTGCCTACCTTAACTACCAGCAGGTCTTTTTTATCTAAATTTTCCATTTAAGTATCCAAAAAAGTCAGATCTGGGTAAAGGCATTTAAAACGCCCCTTGGCTGGGGCGTTAGACTGACTAGTGATTACTTAATGAAATATATAACTTACCCCAGCTGCTGTGTAGGTGCTGGAGGAGAAAGGACTGAAATAGCGATTTGGTAAGTTTTTAACATAAAGATTATTATAATACAGAAGCTATGTATCGTCAACTATAAACTTCGGCGACTATCCCATGACAGCAAGTAACTATTTTGGCTAGAATTTGAAGTGGGGCTTATCCCTCGAGTGCAAGTAGGATAGTATTCAATTATTTTCTAGATAGACATTGTTTGATTATCAAGTCCGCGTTCCGTACCTATAAACCTCTTAATCCCCAAAGTTACAGGCATCCCGAGCTTACCAATCTAGTTCGGCAGAGTTGCTAGAGACAAGTACAGGTGCTGATGAGCCGCTACTATTACTTGGAGGTATTGCATAAATGTAATCATTGTCTATGTAAGCTAGACTACTCCCATCAGGGCTCCAGGCGAGGTCGTTGTTATCGTATGTTTCATTACCTCCTCCTTTACAAGGAGAAGGGTTAACTTGACCACTGGCTATTTTAGTAGGGCTAGCTCCTTTCGAATCTGTTAACCCGAGAATAGAGGTTTGTACTGTGTCTTTGCCGCAAGACTCACTATTTCCAACAACGTGTTCCTTAATCGTATCTAGCGCTAGTTCATTTCCGTTAGGCGACCATGCTAGGTCTTGAATATTATAAAAGGTTGCTGTCCCTGTGCCTGAATACTGATCTGAGTATATTGTGGTGTAAGAGCTAGCTTTAATAAGACCGGAATCTACCTCCCACCCCGAATCATTAACGTTACTTCCAGAGTAGTTACATATCCAACCAACTCCATCAGTTGTGCCTGGTTGTGCTTCCGTTGCGTAACAATTTGTATCTGAAGGGTCAACTGGTCCTTTCAGCAAGGCGTCGCTCTCGTTCCATAGTGTAGTTATTTTACTAGGATCTGATACTTTAACCGCATAGACACCTGTGCTAGTTCCAAACACCACATAATTGCCGTCGTTCGTTACAGCTACACTATCTATGTTTCCGTATGAACTTGATAGATTAGCGACATCATGCCAATTTCCAGAAGTTGTTAGTGTCTGGATTGAATATATTCCAGATGAACTCTCTAGTGCAAATGCTATCTTACTACTGCCAGGGAACCATGCTGGCTTAACTTCGTATAGTCCACCCCCGCTTATTGTTTCTCCACCAGGAAGAACGTAGTTGCCTGTTAATGTTTGATTATTGGCGTTATAGAATTGCATATAGCCAGTATTGCTACCGCTGGTATTAGTCTGAACCCATACGGCTTGCTTACCGTTCGGTGAATATGACGGATACTGATAAGCAGTATTGGCCGATGGTCCTTCGATGAGGTTCGATTTTGCACTTGAGTCGTACGCATATACTGAGTAAGTGGTTCCTGAACTGGTAGAAGAGGTATAAATAAGCGGGGTAGGCTTAGACGCATTAGAAGTTGTCACACTAGACGGCGCAGCAGCATGGGTAGCTGTCAGTACTCTTACGCCTACTACCCCCACTATAGCCATGACTAAAGCAGGTACCAACCAGTGAGCTATACCTTCTTGATTTAGTTTGAGAAGTTTCATATTTTTATAATCCTTTTTGTTTTTGATTGTTTAAAGAATACCTCCAGTTTATTTAAAGGTTGTGATTATGTCAAATAAGAGTTCACTAGACTCGAACTAGAAAAATGATCTACTTGCTTTAAGGGTATAGTCGCGTAAACTTCTTACGTTTGGCTGGGACTCGAGGTTGAATTCCATACGATTTAGCTCAAACTGGTAGAATAGACAAATGAGAAGGGTAATTGATGAAAATATCATTAAAAAAGCCACCGAAGAATATCCTACGCCCTTCTATGTCTATGATGAAAGTAGTATCAGAAGTGCCGCTCAAAAGATTAAAGAGGCTTTTAAATGGAATAAGGGCTTCCGAAACTATTTTGCCGTCAAAGCGCTCCCAAACCCAAAAATCCTAGAAATACTACTTTCTGAGGGTATGGGTCTAGACTGTAGCTCTTATACTGAGCTTCTACTCGCAGAAAGAATTGGAGCTAAAGGCAGTGACGTTATGTTTAGCTCAAATGATACTCCAGCTGCAGATTTTAAGAAGGCACATGAGCTAGATGCCATTATTAACCTGGATGATATCTCTCACATTGATTTCCTAGAAAAAGAAGCTGGGTTACCGGATTTGTTATGTTTTCGCTATAATCCTGGCGATCAAGTTCACGGCAATGAAATTATTGGCCAACCCGAAGAAGCCAAGTTTGGTATGACAAAACAACAAATTATTGATGGCATTAAGCAAGCCCAGCAAAAAGGCGTTAAACGATTTGGACTACATGCTATGGTTATTAGTAATAATCTAGATAAGAGTGTAGCTCTAGAAATAGTTAAAGCCTTATTTGATCTTGCTAAAGAAATCTATGAAACCAACAATATTGAACTTGAATTTATTAATCTTGGTGGTGGCATAGGCATTCCCTATAAACTAGAAGAAAAAGAGTTTGATATTGATGGTTTTTCTCAAGAAGTTGAAGAACTACTTAGAACTTATTTACCCTACGAACCGGCCGTATTTATGGAATGCGGTAGGTATATAACTGGGCCGCATGGCTATTTGGTGACCAAAGTCCGTCATATAAAACATACCTATAAGACTTTTATAGGGTTAGATGCCTCGATGCACAATTTGATGAGACCAGGTATGTACGGAGCCTATCATCAGATAACGATCTTGGGTAAAGGCGGCTCTGGTACTAATTCTTACGATTTAACAGGCTCATTATGCGAAAACAACGATAAGTTTGCCATAGATCGTAAACTACCGGAAATAGAGGTTGGAGACGTCGTAATAATTCACGACGCTGGTGCACATGGACACACTATGGGTTTTAACTATAACGGGATGTTGAGATCAGCTGAATTGCTGTTGCGACCAGACAATACAGTTGAGTTAATAAGACGAACTGAAACCCCAGACGATTACTTTGCGACTCTGAAATTTTAAATATCAAACCGCTTATGCTTGGCTGGGACTCGAGGTTGAGTTCCGTACCGTAAAAAGTTAAACACTAGCTCTTGTTTTAAGTTTCGCTAACTCTGTGTCTATGTCTCGCCATCCACCTATCTCCTCTGCCGTATAGGGCTTGTATTTCAAGTCAGAATTTTCCACTTCTAAGTAATGTAGGTCGTCAATTGCTTCTCTTACGACGGGCAACATTGTCATTGCGGTTTCAATGATTCTTTTATTACCTCTGTTTGCCTTTAAACCAATAGCGCGGGCGCACCCGCTCATCACAAATGGCAAGTCTTGAATCAATATCCCCATATGTGGCCGTTCTCTCACCTCCCCCAGCTCATCTTCGTCTGGCTTGCTCGGCTTGTGATATAAAACTCCATAATATGAGGTTGCTAACCTGTGCTCGTAGTCTATGCGGGAATCTTCACACTCATACGCTGTTGCTTGCCAGGCGTTGACGGGAGAATCTAGAGCTCCCAATAACACTTCAAAGTCTTCATGATCTAAAACTGTCAGGATTGGTTCATCAGGAAAATCGGTTAACTCTTTTAACCCCGTCTCGGTTCTAAGTAACATTACGTTAAATATGAGTTCAGGCACTGAAAATTGCAAGCACTACCGAAACACGACTAAAGCGTTCGAACCCTATAGCCATACCTACCAAATTAAGAGATACAATAACTTACTGGCTGCACAACGCAGAGTCAGCTCAAACTCCACGAGAAGACTTAATAAATGAGATACTGGACAGATATTCTAGTACTGCTAGTGTGCTTAATATGTTTAAAGACTTTGATTTTACTCCCAAGAAGCCGAAAAGCTTGCTTGTTCTGTAGATATGACAGCGTTATATCGTACTCTTAACTACTATGCCACAGCGTTCTCAAACTACAGTTAAATAATGTAGTTGAAATGGTAATGCTATAGGTGTAACATAAAGCATACTAAAGCAAATATCCAAAAATCAATCAAACTTTAAGTATAGTGAGGGACAAGAGTTTATGGGAAGTATGTACGATACTATTAAGATATTAACTAGGTCAGAAGCCGAGAAGCAAGAGTTGCTGAATAAGTGGTTAGAGACTCAGACTTATGGCATTAGTGCCAAGGGTGTAGGCGAAAAAGGCTATACACATCACCCTGACGGAACATTAACAGAAGCTTGTACACTTGAAGCGGTGGAAGAAGGCCAAGGGTGGGGTTCTGCAACTGGTAGTTTCGTTGATAACGACGGTAAGATACGGCGCTTTACTGCGGAAGTTAATATAAGAGATGATGAAACAAGTGATTCCTATACTGAAACAGAACCAAATTACCCAAGTGCAGTATTTACAGTATCGGGTAAGCTAGTTCACCTAGCCGGAGTAGCTACTTAGATTAAAAGTGATAGAGAATGTTCATTAGAAAAAGACAATCATCAAGAAGACCAAGTTACCAGATAATTCAGTCATATAGAGAAGATGGTAAGGTAAAACAAAGAGTTATAGCTAATTTAAGAGATGATTCTACACTACAAGAAGCAATAGATACCGCTAATGCTCAGGTAACTTGGTCTGAACAAGCTCTTATAAGAATTCAGCAAAGAAAAGAGACGAATTCTCGAAATCGTAGTAATTCTGAGTCAACTTATAGATATTTTATGAATAAATATGAGTATTGGCAGAAACAGTTAGATACTCTCTGTAGTGTCAAGGAAATACCGTCGGCGTAACATTTATGACACTACAGCATTTCGGCTAGTTAATGTCTAGGAGCTTACTCGGCAAAGTCAAACAATACTTTTGTAACAGCTTCTTTCCAATTACTGCTTTCCCACAGGAAAGTTACACCGCCAGCAGCTACAGCACCTAGCTGTAGTCGGGATTTAAGTTCTCCACCAGAGTCAACTCCAAGTGTGCTAACAATATCAACACCATCACCCATTTGCTCCCGCCACATGGCTAGTTGCTCTCGTCCAGTTTCTTTTGTCGCAGGACCACTCATACCCCCCTTACCGCCCGGAACAGTTAGTATATGTTCACCTTGTTCGTTTACTGGTTCTTGGTTAGGTATGGTGTTAGCGGTAACTATGAACCTAAATACATTACTAGCTCGGAGTATTTTAGCTAGGTCAGTTGCAACTAGACGTTCTTCGTCAGATAAGTAAGGTGGCAGCTTAACACCAAGTCTTTGTCCTTCGCCGACTTGGTCTGATAGTGAATCAACAAGTTCCTGCATAGTCTCTAGGTCATAGCCCATGATAGGCTTCCGACCACCGCCTTCAGTAACAACATTAGGACAACTAACATTTATTTCTACTAGGTCAACGCCAGTTTCTAGAAAGTCATAAGCTAGGCGAGTAGCTTGTTCTACTGAAGTACCGTGTTCTGGTGCATTAGTAGGTGAACCACTGTAAATAACAGGCTTCCCGTTAGCTCTAGATATAACTTGCGGTGCTAACTCAACCGCAGCGTCTTTGCCGATATTAGGTAAGCCCATTGAATTATATGTCTTACCAGTGACAGGGTCATGGTAATAGACGGGTTCGCCAAACTTAACAGCGTTTCCTTCTTGAGCAGGAGGAGTAAATGAACCACCCGTTATTGCACCGATACCTGTATCCGCCAACATTTCTACTTCACGCAATAAAGTATCAATATTAGTACCGTTAATAGAACCTGCTGCATTTACAAGCGGTGATTCTAGTTCTACTCCTGCTAATTCATAAGTTGCCATATAATATCTCCTTTACTTAGGAAGCAACACAAGCCCATCACTAGGTTGTGCTAATACTTCGCCATTTAATACCTTAGTTTGACCATTAATAACGACTCGTCCAATTTTACCACCGACTTCCATACCTACATATGGCGACCACTCACACCTTGAATGAATATCATTGGCTGTAAAAGTTTGTGGTGTAGTATCAACATGAACTTCTGTTTTAGGTAAATCAATATCTAGTATTTCGGCTGGTCTAACAGATGTCTTCTCTACTACTTGTTCACGAGTAATCCAGCCCTCTTGCTCACCGCGAAGTAATAGTGGGAGCATGGTCTCTAAGCCCGGAACGCCAAAGCAAGTAGGCTTACCTGTACCTACTTCACCATTTGGGTTGTTGGTTTGTGCATTTTCTTTGTCGGCTAGAGTATGAGGTGCATGGTCAGTCTCAACAACATCAATTAAATCTATATTTGCTCGTAAAAAGCTACGGTCGGCTGTAGTACCTAGGCTAGGTTTCATACGAGCATACCAACCTAAGCTAGGTACATCTTCATTCGTTAAGAATAAGTGGTGAGGACAAACGCCGGTGCTAACAGTACCTGTTACAGTCGGGTCTTGTTTAGTTTTTATGACTTCTTCTAGTTCTTCTTGCTTTGAGATATGAGGAATATGAATCCTACCGCCCATTTGTCTCGCGACTAAATCAACCATTTCGGCTGTAGCTTCTCTACCTTCGGTATGAGCTAGTATTAAGCCACTAGGATTAGCTTCCAGCCAAGCCGTAACAACGGGTCGGAATGATTCTGCACCGTGTTTATGTTCGCTGCCAGTAGTAATATCGCAGTATAGCTTTAGCCCAAAAGTTCTATTGCCAGCCTCGCTAAACAATTCTACAAGTTGTTGATATTCGCTACCACCTATTTCAAGTTCTTCGTTAGGTGGTGCGCCAAAGTAAAAGCCAATATCAGTACGAGCTTTTTCTCTAGCAACACTAAACTTATCTTCTAATCTATCTAGCGTAAAAGTCGGGTTGTTCTTATTGTTCGGCATATCAAATACCGCTACAACGCCACCCGCTAATGCAGCAGCAGTACCTGTATTAAAATCTTCGGCTTCAGTGTAACCGGGGTCTCGCAGATGAACGTGCATATCTATCAATCCCGGTAAAATGGTTTCTCTTTCTGACACTTCAACCTTTCACCCACCGCATTATTCGCTGTTATTACTTTATAATATAAACACATTTTATTAAACATTAATCTAACATTGATAATCCGCTTAAGAATAACCAAGCTTCTAAGCTCCATAGCTCAGTTCTAACGTGCCTTACTCTGTTGGGGAACATATTATCGCATTTCCTGAAACAACCTCGCTAGAAACGCAAGTATGTGCGCTATTCACACAGCCTTACTGATTGCTACACTAGTAATAGGGTATGAATACACTTATAGAAAGACCAAATAAACAAAAATCAGTGGATTGGTTAGCAATCAAGCTGCTCTACACTGAAAACCATAGAATTAGCTATTCGGATATAGCTGAAATGTTTGGTGTATCACTCAAACAAGTAAAGAAACACGGGGCTAGAGAGAACTTTGTTGAGAGTCGCCAACAGGTGTCCGATTCTGTAGAAATTAAAATCAAGGAAAAGGTAGCTGATGACCGAGTAGAAGCTAATGAACGACACCGCATAGCTTATAAGAACCTACAAGCCCTAGCTAATGTCTACGTTACCGTTATCGCCAATCACAATCAGTCAGTTATCGAGAAAGCTAAGGTTCAAGGTTGTATCGTCAATCCAAATGAGCTGTATAGTCCAAGTAAGCTACTAATGCTATGTAAATCTATAAAGTTAGCCATTGATGGAGAACGGGTAACATTAAATCTACCTTCAATTATTGTTGCTCCTGCTGGTTGGAAACCGCCTCATTCAAAAGAACCCGAAGTAGGCTTATCAGAGCTACCATTTAATGATTGGATTAAGGCTATTGGTTTAGAAGCACCTAATAGTTAGCGAAAACGAATCACTACTATAGAATTATGATATGCAAGATGAAGAATCACGAAACCAAATGTTGGGACTATTGTCCACGATACATGAGAATAGATATGGTGATTTCTACAGAGAAATAGACAAGAAGAATTTAAAGTATGTAATTTATCTTCGTAAAAGTTCTGATGAAAGCTCCGAGAAACAAGATAAATCAATTGGCGACCAACTACAGGATATTAAAGAACGGCTACTCGACCCACACGGTATTACAAATTATCACATAGTTAAAGAAGAACACTCCGCCAAAGAAGCAGACACTAGGCTTGGATTTAGTAAAATGCTGATTGACTTAAGGACGGGTAAGTACGAGGGTCTTATAGCTTGGCACCCTGATAGACTCGCTAGGAATATGCGTGAAGCGGGTGAATTAATAGATATGCTGGACAAGTATGTAATTAAGGACTTGTTATTCGCAACTGCCACTTATGATTCAACTGCTATGGGTAAGATGATGTTGGGAATTTCATTTGTACTATCAAAGCAATACTCTGAACATTTAAGCGAATCAGTTCTGCGTGGATACGGTAGGAGAATACAAGAAGGAAAATACCTAGGGAAATTAGTCCACGGATATAGGATACTAGATGAGGGGTTCCTTGAACCTGATGGTAATAACTTCTTAATTATTAAACAAGCTTTTCAGAAACGTATGAAAGCTGACCCTGAGAACTTAGTTGATATTGCTAAGTGGCTCAATACGCAGAATTATGAGCAAGCCTATGGTCGTGAGCAAACCAGAAGTAGAACTAAGTTTAGCGATAATAAATTATCAGATATGTTTAGAGAAACTATCTACGCAGGATTCTTACAATACGGTAAAGCAAAACCCGTTGACCTTACTAAGTTATATGGATTTGAACCAATGATAACTGCTGATGAATTCTTAAAGCTTAACCGAATAGATAATATGGAACGTATTGTTGCTAAAGGTAATGTACTTACAAAGACAGCAGCTCTCAATTTATTACGCAAACGTGTTTATTGTGGTCACTGCGACCACCACATGATAGCTACGACTGGTACGGGTAAAACAAAGACGAAGACTTATGTGTATTTCAGGTGTGATTATGCTAAATGTCCTTACAGAATTGGCAATCCCGATAATCCTAAAAAGAGTAAGCACTCGATTCGCGCTCATGTTGTAACAAATGCTGCTATAAGTACGCTCTCAGAAGCCGAATTCGACCTCAAGAAGGCTTATAAGAATTATGTTATTGACGCAGAGGAAGCCGTTGAAGCTGAAAAAATAGAATTACTAAGCGAGGAACGGCGTGTAAGAGCCAACTGGCAACAGACTAAGCGTGAGTTGGAAAGAGCCAAGGGTGTAGTCTCTGACCCCACTAAAGCTGATGTCGCAAAGTATTACGAAGATGATATTAAGAAGTATGTCGAAGTTGATATACCAAGTTATCAACCTCAAATTGATGACATTATAAGACGTAGGAATAACTTAAAAGCGTCAGTTGTGAGTGAAGCAAAGTTCCTCGAACTTATTAAGAATCTAGTTATTTACATCGGTCAACTACAAGATTTAGAGCAAATCAATGAAATACTAGTGAGATTTTACTCAAACTTCACCGTTTTGAACAAGTCTGTATCTGTTATTACATTCAATCCAGAGTGGTATAACGTGTTAAATCCTGCTTGGCTGGGATTACTGGATTCGAACCAGACCTAATAATACTTGCTGTGAGGGGTAGGCGACGAACCCTAGATACTTAAGCGGCATCACGACGCAAAAAGAGATACCAGGTAACGGCAAAACCCAGAACCAAGTAACCACAAAAGACTAGAAACGCGTGGAACGGAGTTATCGTGTTATATACGTTCTCTCCCTGCCCTATTACGGTTGATAGTGCAGTGAATGGCAAGTAAACGCTATTGTTCTTGAGTAACAGGCTAAGTAGTCGTTCTACTGTAGCTGGGAAAATTAGAAGTGTAACTACAGCACCGATCTGATTTCTAACTATGGCTGCTATCAACAGTCCGGCCATTGCATATCCCAATCCGTAGAAGAAGCAGCGCCAAACTAAGTTCCAGTAATGGAATGTTTGTGGGACAAGCTTCAAATGATGAGCGTGGACGCCCAAAACTGTCGCTAGTGGCGAAAGCACTCCAAAGAATACTACAAAGACTACAGATAGTCCGGTTATCACGAGAATCTTAGACAGAAGAACTTTGCTCCGACTATTAGAAGCCGTTAGAGTGTACATTATTGTGTTATATCGGTATTCATGAGTGACAAGTAGGATGGCAATTATCCCAGCAAAAACTGAGACTGTGCTAACAGCTGCGGTTACATCGCTTGACAGAGTACTTGGATCCAGGAGTGAAAGGTTATCGATGCGCCAACCCGAAACATAAAAGCCAAAAAAGACAAGAAGCACTATACAGAACCCAAAGATAAAATAGGTTGAACGGACAGTTAGGAGTTTCTTAAGCTCTGCTTTAAATGCTTGTATCATGGTTTTTTCCCTGATTGCTCTTTACCGCTAAATTCTTCGCTACCCTCAGTTAATTCTAGGAACGCCTGCTCAAGAGACGCAGTGTGGGGCGTTAGTTCCAGCAAAGTAACGCTAGCCTTGAAAGCCAGTTTGCCAATATCGTCTGTTTTAACGGACGTGATAGTGAGACCTTTGCCTGATTCAGCATATTTAATACCATGGTCTTTAAGAGCTTTTTTAAGGGTGCTTAGGCTGTCTGCTCTTACGAAAACTTCGGAGCTACTTCGGGCAAGCAGTTTTTCGATAGAAGTATCGGCGATAAGCTTACCCTTACCGATTACTATTACGTTATCAGCCATTTGAGACATCTCGCTAAGCAGGTGGCTTGATACCAAAACCCCGCGTCCTTTCTCTGCGTAATCTCTCAGGAATTGTCTCAACCACGCTATTCCCTCTGGATCTAGGCCATTTGCAGGCTCATCTAGAATCAAATATTTTGGCTCTCCTAAAATAGCAGCTGCAATGCCTAGCCTCTGGCTCATTCCAAGACTAAATTTACCAGGCTTGCCTTTTTTGACATCGCTTAAACCAACTATATCAAGAACCTCGTCAACTCTGTTTGATGGTATATTTCCAGCGGTTGCGAGAACCTCTAGGTGGTTTTTAACACTTCGGGTTGGGTGAAAGGCTTTGGCTTCCAGCAGAATGCCTGCTACTTTTGCTGGCTGCTTATATGAATGGAGTATTTTGCCGTCATAGGTTGTCCTGCCGCCACCATTATCGAGTCCAAGCATTAAACGCATGGTGGTTGATTTGCCAGCACCATTGGGTCCTAGAAAACCAGTGACTTTTCCTGTCTCAACCTCAAACGATAGATCATTAACAGCAAACTTCTTCTTGAATTTTTTACTAAGTCTGCTAGCTTTTATCATAAAACCTAATTATACCGTGACAGCGCTTAACCGGCCTAACAAACCAAGCTAAGACTATTTCTTGCGTTTTCGTTTTAGGTGGGCAAGTTCAGTTTTTCTTAGCCGTAGTGATTTAGGAGTTACCTCTAGCAGCTCATCATTTTCCAGAAAATCTAAGCATTCTTCTAGGCTCAAAATGGTTGGAGGGGTTAGCTGTACTGTACCGTCGCTCGAAGAACTTCTCATGTTAGTTAAATGCTTTGCTTTGCATACATTCATCTCAAGGTCATCGTCTCTTTTGTTGAGACCGACAATTTGTCCAGCGTAAACCTTCTGAGCAGGCCCAATGAAACATATCCCTCTGCCCTCAGCTGTTTCGAGGGCGTATGGAGTGGTTACACCAGTTTCGTAGGCTATCAAAACGCCGTTCCGTTGTTTCTGCAGTGCTGGGCCCAGTGGCTTGTATCCTATAACCAAACTATTCATAACAGCCGTACCCTTCGTGCTGGTAGTCAGTATATTTCTTAAACCCAGAAGCGCACGGGTCGGGATTTCATATATCAGCTTAGTCACGCCTTTGCTGCTAGCGAATTGCTCTTTTAGGGTCGCTCTTCGTTTTCCTAGTTCCATCTGAATAGTACCAACATATTCTGGTTGGACTTCAATGATAAGTTCTTCGATTGGTTCGAGAGTTTCTCCGGCCTCTTCCCTTGTCACAACTTGAGGTCTGCCTACTTCAAATTCGTAACCTTCTCTTCTAAGAGATTCAATCAGTACGCTTAAATGTAGTTCTCCGCGGCCACTGACCAAAAACCCAATACTATCTTCTTCTGCTCTCAGTCCCACATTTGTTTCAACTTCTTTTTTGAGTCGTTCGCCTATTTGTCGACCAGTTGAGAAGTCACCTTCGGTACCTTTGAAAGGACTAGTGTTTGGGCCTAGGTATATTTTTAGGGTTGGAGCTTCAATTTCTATTACGGGGAGAGCTTCTGGAGACAGTGCGTCAGCAACGGTTTCGCCAATTTGGGCATCGGAAATGCCGGTAAGCTGTACGATTTCTCCTGCTCCGCATTGTTCTACTTGGGTTCGCCGGACGCCGTTACTGATTAGGATACTCTCAACCTTTGCCTTGGACTGAGTACCGTCTTTTTTGCAAAGAATCACTTGGTCAGATGTTTTTATATGACCTCTGTTTATTCTTCCGATTACATACTTGCCCTTAAAGCTGTCCCACGAAAGCGCCGACACCAGCATTTGGAATGGTTTGCCTATTTCAACACTCGGCGCTGGTACATCGTTGACGATTGCGTCAAAAATAACCGATAGGTCGGTATTTTCATTAGGATTGGCTGGCGGAGTAGCCCAGGCCTTACCGTCCCGACTTATGGCGTAATAGGTAGGATAGTGAAGCTGGCTCTCATGAACTGCTAGCTCTAAGAACAGATCTGCAATCTCATCTTCAACTTCCGTCAGTCTAGATCCGGATTTATCTATCTTATTAATAATAACTATTGGTTTTAACTCATTGGCCAGTGCCTTACCAAGGACAAATTTTGTCTGGGGCATTGGTCCTTCCTGTGCGTCTACGATTAACAAACAGCCATCTGCCATATTTATGGTTCGTTCTACTTCACCGCTGAAATCAGCATGTCCGGGAGTGTCGATGATATTAATCCGATAATCATCGTGCTGGACTGCGGTGACCTTGGCAGTTATGGTTATTCCCCGTTCCCTCTCTTGATCTCCACTGTCCATTATTAGATCTTGGCTCATCTCGGCTTGATTATCCCTAAAGGTCTTCGACTGTTTGAGTAGCCCATCAACCAGCGTCGTCTTACCGTGGTCGACGTGAGCAATAATAACTACGTTTCGAATTTTCGTTGGATCTTGATTCATAAAAAATAACGGCGCTTAAAGCACCGCCTCTTAACTACTGTTATTATAACATAAGAGAAATCGTATTACCATACTCACATTATGTGAACGTAGCGCTAATGATACTCAGGATTAATCTGCTTATGTCTGTTATACTGAGGCGAGAAAGCAATGAAAAAGGCTAAGTCGAGCGACAAACTCACTGATGTAGTGGTAGCTAGCTTTCCTGTTTACAGGAAAAGACTTTTTATCGCAAGTCTAGTAGTGATAGCTTTTGTCGTTATGGCTGGTGGGGTTTTGTACTTAAATCAGCAAGCTGACCTGAGACAAAACCAAGCACGACTGACTAAATTGGCACAGTCGGATAAGCCGACCCCAGCCCAAGAGGACCAAACAGCTCTGCAGCTGACGAATCTGGAAACGACAATTAACCAAGAAGTTGGCCTAAAAAAATATCAGGCGGCAATCAGTTTAATCAACGACCAATCAGATCGCACTAGTCGAACCGACCAATCAATGTTGGCTGGCGTATATGATAGTGAAGGTAATTATACTTCTGCCCTTGCAATTTACGCTCAGCTGTATAAATCCAATACCATGACTGCTTCTACGGCGGCAGAGGCGGGAGCCGCCGCTCAAGCGGTAAATAATAAGCAGCTGGCAGTAACCTACTATAAATTGGCTATAGCGCTAACTATGAAAATTCACACTAACCCTCTGTCTGGGCGTTACATAGAGTACTACACCAACTTGGTCAATCAACTTGAGGGTAGTTAATATGAGTAATATTTTAATTAACATCGTTCAAAGAAGGCGTTACAAAATTTGGCTTTTTGGTTTGGCTTTTGGCTTCGCGATGTTTTTTATAATGTTCGCAGTTCACACTAAAGTCGCGGCAGTATCTACTTGTTCGTGGCCTGGCCAAGGTTGTGGGTTTTTTTATGGCTATGAGTGGCCACCAAATCCTAACTATCAGGATGGCTTCGAGTTACTAAATACATTCGCTCAGCCTGAGCCAGCGAATATTGCAGGCAACTTCCCGTCGTACTGCGGCCAACAAATTCAAGGAGCGGTTATACCCCAATCCTGTAACGGCACTCCCATTTCGAAATCGCTTGAGCTACAAATATTTATTAGTGATGTCGAGGATAATTTATACTTTGGAACGTCGTCAAACCCTTGGCCACAAGCAGACCAGCCTCTATCAGCTTATGATTGCGATCTACAAAACAATGCCCAAACTGGAGCCGCGTTTATTATTCTCAGCATGTTAGGGTTACCGTCTAGCGATGGGCTTGCAACTAATAATAACCCCAACACTTGCAACCCTAATGCAAGCCAAGCGATTGTTTCCGTTTCAACAACTTATGTTACTCAATGGGCGAACATTGTCACGGAATACGCCAACGGCGTTGATGGCTTCAGTATAAATTGGAACGAAAGTTATAACTCTAACTATCAGACTTTTTTCACAGGATACGATACAGGCAATGAAAGCTGGCACGACTCCGACTGGTTTAATTCGCCGACCGATGACCCGTCTATAGTTTTTCTAAATCCCTCAGGTCAGACGGTGTTTTCAATAGATCAGACATGTGGCAACCTCAATTACGATCCTGCGGCTCTACCTGTGCCCTCGGGCAATACTCCCAGTGGTAGCTTTAGCGCTAGCTGTAGTCTTATGTCAGGTACAGCTATGGATCAAAATGATCCAGGCGCCTCGCAGGGGATCACTATATCCATAAATGGTCCGCTAGCTCCAGGCGCTACAATTCAAAATTTTTCTACAACTCCAAACGCCACAGATAGCACTTGGACCATAAATCCTGCAAGTTTGACTGCCCCAGCGAGTTTTGACGGACCTTCTCCACCTCCAGCTGGTTGGGTACTTCCGAGTTATATCAAATCAAACAAGCCGTTTGATATTTTCGTCTATGTTTATGGGATTAATAGCTCAGGTGCGCCCGACGGTACTTATTATTATGCTGGTGATCAGTCAATAGGGCCCTGCCCTCCACAACCTAGTTGGACAGTCAGTGCTAGCGCTAGCTGTAGCACTCTAAGCTTTTCCTTTAAGGGCTCCCCCGATTTGGCTAAATTGCAAGCAACCGGCCCGGGCGGCGCAGTACTGACTTATAGCCCTCCGATAAAGAAATTCCCAGATAAGCCGAGCTCAAAGACATTCACTGCTAGCATAAGCAATTATCAGAGCGGCTATAGTAATACCTTTGTGGTACAGGCAACCGACACCTCTGGTTCTACGGGCACTTCTATTGCGTCCAGTGGTCCCTGTGTTGTCGCCTCAATTACTAGTGTTTCGGCGAGTTGCGCTGGACCAGCAGGCGATGTCCAGGCTACTATAGACATCTCCGATAACATTGGTTCTCCAGGCCCAACTGTTTACTGGCAAATTGACTCAGGCTCAACTACTATAGACAATCACCCTTCGGGCTTGTCACCTAGTTGGTTTGTCGATATACCACTACCTACAACGACTGCCAGTATAGGACCGCATACGTTCTACGCCTGGTTCTTCTCAGGCAGCACCAAAGTAGCTGGATCAGCTAACTTCAACTGCGACACCTTCCCCTACTTCCAAGTCCAAGGCGGAGATATCTCAACTGGTTCTACCCCAGCCTGTATTACAGACCCAGAAAGTAACCCAGGTGTCTATGGCCCAGACGGAGCATCTCCTACCATTGGCTCCCAACTAGCTATCTATGCCCTTGGTGTTATCTCAGGCTATGCCTCTGACCAACAAGGAGTAACAGACGGTAACACTAACCTAGACTTTGCTAACAACGGCCCAAACACC
>DATKHC010000003.1:0-12334 GCA_035510465.1 Saccharimonadales bacterium (SeqCode) | reverse complement strand
ATGGATTGTTAGAATAGCTCATACGGCTGTTCTCCTGTTTAGATTTAGTAGTCTCATACAGTGTAGAACAGCCGCACTTTGGATGTTGCAGAGCTAGTGAGCCCTTACGTACTAGTTGTAAATGTACCTTAGATATGTTATGGTATTGCGATGCAATCTTCTAAGAACAGGCTTCGTCCACCCGGGGATATCCTGCGAGTAGTAGAAACATATACCGAAGCAAGAAGACTTCTTGAACCTCTAGCTGAACGTGAGATCGGCGGAATATGTCTCAAAGGTGCTGTCACAGGCGTACATAGTCAATACTGGGCTCCAGACTCTGAATTACGTAAGTTCGCTTACCAAGCTACATCCGTTACCAGAGGATTCTTAACTAACGATTTTGAATTGCTGCTAAGACGACAACCTAGGGGTAATCTTGCAAAGGCCATCGGTGGTGTAACTGTATTTAAGGGAGACTCCGAGATGCACTTTGATGGGTTTTTCACTGAAACTTTTGACGAATCCGGTGTCTCAACTGTAAATACTAAAACTCCATTGATAGGTGAAGTGTTTTACGAAGGAGTTAGTCATCATATAACAAAAAGTGGGACGACTACTTTTGTAATGGAGCGTTTAAGTGATCACAGGGTAAGAAAACTTGCCAGGAACCAAGAACGCAAAGATTTAGGGGTAACAGATACTAACCCACTAAATATGGCCGTTCAAGGTGAAGCTGTTGAGCTAGAATCGGGAGATTATGTCGCTCTTCACTCGTACGCCGTTCATAGAAAACCTGTATATGCCCATGGGTCTGTTAATTCTTCAGAGGATAGGCGCAGTGTCACCTATAATCCATTCGAATCCTATACAGTTGGCTTCATTGATCTTGACCGAGTAGAGCTTGAGGCAGTAGATGACCCAGAATTAATAGAAGCAATTAAAAATATGCCGAATTACTAGAATCATAGCGTACGGAACTCAACCTCAATGTTGTCCAGACCAGTTAGTCTATTTAGCGATAGATACTTATGAATTATATCTGCTAGACCATTGTATTTTTATCGGTACGAAAATAATTATCAAGGAATTTATTTAATGCGGTCCTTTTAGCTAAGTGTTGGACCTCAACTATCACTCTAACTCTGTAAATCTAAAATTTATGTAATAGTTCGAAAATATATCAAGCTAGGCTCATATTTAGCAAATGAATATAGTTAAAAAACATACACAGTAAGAGTTCACTTCGCGGTACAATTCGCCCCTGGGATAAACTAATTAGATAACAGGGGTGAGTAGAGGCTATACTCCCGGGACTATTTACATTTATAATGTAAATCCAAAAGATTTAATCACCTACTTGTTTGGGCTTTGTTAGTTTTAGACTACTATCACCAATAATTTGATCAACATGCTGTTTGTACTCCTCTAGTGTAAGTATAGGAGCTGGGGGGTACCTATTTAATATTTCGGCTATTCTAATTTCTTCGGCTGAACCTTTGTACTTTTTCGTCCCTAGAAATGCCAAGCTTGCTTGTAACTGGGAGACTGCGGAGTCTAGAACTAGTTCTCTAAAGGTCTTATTCTTCATATATCTGTCTGACTCTTTTTGTATTTGATCTATGGGAAATTTATCTGTATTAAGCTCATTTTCTACTAATAAATAGTTAAGTACTTGTCCGTATAGTTTGGCCTTGAGTTGCTGCTCTTCGCTTAACTTGTCCCAAGCTTCATATGCAATTATGTCGCGACGATAACTTTCAAGAAGCTGGTTCTTCATAACGGCTTTTACTTGAAAAAAATCGTTATAAATTGTCTTGCCGTAGAATATTACTTTTTTCATGCCTATTAGTATAAGTGCTTGTTCTCACTACTAAAAGCATAAGTACTTACACAATGTTAATGCTACCATTGCAAGTATACTGGGGTAGTAGGATAATGTAAGCAGTGTCGATTGTGCGGTGGCGGCACTATAAATAAAAACCGCAGAGGGATCCTATGACCAATGAAGCTGATGCTGGCCCTAAGAAAGAAGACGCTGATAGTCTAGTACTTGAGGTTTTGAGCGATAAAGCCATGCATCAGTACCACGTTGGCCGTAAAGGCCCACTTCAGAAAGCGACTGAAATATACGCAGGACTGGAGCTTCATGAACTAGCACGCAGGACAAACCACGACGTAAACATCTTTGCGTATTCTCTCGGCAATTCTATTAGAAGTCATGGTTATGATAGAAAGTGGGGTCGCTTTGGTCCGCTCGGGAGTGGAAAGGATAAAGACGGTAAAGAGTTCTTATTCCCAGATCCACATTGGATTGATGAAGAAATGGTAGCCCATGCTTTGAAGAGAACAACCGAAATTAATAATCCCTTGGTCTTAGCAATTTACTTTGACCTTGCTTTCGAACATGCCAAGATTCACGATAAACGTCCCTATGCAATCTCGGCTATAGAGAATTACTTCGATGCTGCCGAAATCCAGTTCTCTAACGGCTGGGATTTTCAGTGCCAAGACAGCCTAATCCGGGCTTGGGAGCTTGCTATAAAAATTGGTGATAAAGGTAAGATAGATGAAGCCCAAAAGAAGATTTTCTTATACGTTGATAAGTATGCCACGAAAGAAAATCCACGTTTCACACTAGAGCTTCTAGAGGTGCTGCTATCGCAGTCGAAACAGCTTACCGCTAAGCAGCGTGAACAGCTTGTTAAAACAGCCGAAAACGCCTCGACCAAGTATCCTGATAATCATCACCTTGAGCAGGCTTTCTTGGAGTTCGCCCAAAAAGTTTATAGATCTAGCGGTGACAAAGTCGGTGAATTGGCAGCTGAGCTACGCATAATCGATTCCTTAATTGCTGAAGCGAAGTTTAAATCCGAACAGGCTCTGGTAGAAGCTCATTTTCTAGAAAAAGCGCTGGAACGGGTTCTACAGATTAAAGACCCCCGTAAAGAAGCCGACACCCTGCGTCGTAGAATAGAGGAAGCTTACGAAAGAAGTATCCCCGACTTTAAGGAGTTTTCAGTGGAGATAAAGATATCCAACGATGAAATTAAGGAAATAGTAGATCACTACTTTGTAGGTGATCCGCAAGAAACCTTAAGGCGTGTGGCAGCGGCCCGGTCTTTACTGCCTGACTACAAATCATCAGAGGATTTCGCCAAGCGCTTGATGAAAGAATATCCCCTACAACAGATTATTGGTGGCTCCACGATTCAAGGTAATCGCCGAATTAACCAGCGAAAAGGCGGGCATGAAGTTAATGAAGACCACGTTGTTACCCAAATGGGGCAGAACCTCAAGTTAACAGCTCTATTACGAACTGTAATCTTCAGAGAATTAAAAAACAGATCAATTGGAGTTTCTGAAATCATTAGACTTCTTAAAGATTCTGACTTCTTCCAGTACGATAACTTTGCTGCCATCGAGGAAGCTTTAGCTGACTTCGAAGACAGCAAATATTTTTCGGCAGTCAGCGTGATAATTCCTCAAATCGAGGAGCTTTTACGCAGCGTGGTCTTCGAACTCGGTTTGCCTACTACAGTAACAATAAATGGTAATCAGCAGGCTATTAAAATCGGAGAGATTCTGGATAAGCTACGACCAGCTCTTGGGGAGCAGGTTTATTGGTATTTAGCACTTGCAATGTACGATAAACGAGGAATGGCGCTAAGAGATGACATAGGGCATGGTCTTTTGAAGTATGGTCCACAAAATGAAGACGAAGCACTACTAGCGGTCCATATGCTTTTGGTGCTATCTAGTTTCAAAATTACAATTAAGGAACAAGGAGATTAACCATGCCAGTTATAGTAAACCATTCAGCGCCAGTCTTCTGGACACCGGCTAATGCTAATGGTGCCGCAGCCACAGTCGATAGTGAAATTGATAGCAAACCAGCTAAGCTAAACTTCTATTGGTCGGGTATGCTACTTTCTACGCGTGGTAACAGTGACCAACGGCTCCTTCGAGAAGAAGTTACCACATTTTTGAAGTCGTATATTCCTAAAGACAGTAGTGAGAATATTTTACACTTTGAGTTTGATGGTGAAAGCTTCAAAAGAATCGTTGACCCGAAATGGGTCGAAGGTACTCCCTTATCTAAATCTTAATTCTATAGTTTGACGTATTCATTGGATTATGTCTTAAAGGTTCTGAAATCGGTCTGGAGACTATTCCCAGCCATAAGCATAAGCGGTTTAGTTTTTGAAATTATTCGAGCAGCATCAGCGATTCTTAAAGAATGCTAAATAGAAAGCTACATATACCAGAATAATTCCAATATTTACTACTAGCCGTTCCCAGAACCTATGCCTAAAGAATAGTATGTCCACAATAACTACGGTAGCTACCATAGTTATGATATAAATTACAGTTCTTGTGCTGCTTGCCATTTTTTTACTCTCCATTCCAAATTATATGATTAGAGCAAAATAGAACAAAGTACGGAACTCAACCTTGTATATTGAATCTAGCTCTTAACATCTGTTAGGAGCTACAATAAAACTTGGTATGAGAGGACGATCTAATTTCAACGTAGGAGCTTTTATAAAGCATCTTCGAATTGAGAATATTGCTTCTAATATCAGTTGGTAACAAACAATGTGAGGTTACTTGAGAAAAACCTTAGCTGTCTCTGTTCTAAACGTTTCAACCGGTTAAGAACAAAAGATTTACTAAGGCTTTTCTACAATCAATAACTGACAAGTCTATTGTACCACTGCGTACCTTGTTTGGAAGCCATCGGCTCCTTTGCCCATATTTAAATTTGTTACTTGGGGTCTAACTAAGACCGGGAGGTGTATTAATTATGGTTTATGAACTAGGTTGTGATGTAGCTAAGCTTAAGATAGATGTATCACTAGTTAATGGAGCTGGTATTGAGCAGTGGAGAGATATTGTACCCAATAACGTAGTTTCTCTAGCTCAACTGTTACTGAGTGTATCTGGACATTATGTAGGTGATGAGATTGAGTGTGTGGTTGAAGCCACTGGTCAATACCACTATCCATTAACTGAGGCTGCGGGATTGGCAGATATACCTTGCCGGGTATATAACCCAATTCTTACTAGCCAAGCTATTAAGCAAAGTATACGAGGTAAAAAGACAGATAGGACTGATGCACTAGCTATAGCTAGAATAGGACTCAGAAAAGAAGGTAGGTTGTACGTAGCTGAACCATATATGGACGTAAAGCATTTATCCCGTGGCCAACAGAAGCTAGGTGAGATATCTACTTCATTTAAGCTTTATGAAAGCCATCTTAAGGCTGCTCTAGGTGAAGAACTATCTAGCGATGCCAAGAAACTAATGTCTGGTATTGAAACCCAGATTAAAGCAGCGAGGCAACAGTTTGTATTGGATACCTTATCTAAGGCTCCATCTGATCTAGTTAGGCGTCTGAGGAGTATTCCAGGTGTTGGACCATATATTGCCGCTAACCTAATTGGTGAGATACAGGACGTATCTAGGTTTAGCTCGTACAAGAAACTTATCTCCTATGCTGGACTAGATCCCAAGATTAGAAAGAGTGGTAGTTCAGTTAACCATGTTGGTAGATTAACCAAAAGAGGATCAGCTCACTTAAGACGTAGTGTATTTATTGCTGCCAGTGTAGCTCGTCAACGTGACCCATACTTCAAGGCACTGTATGACAAGAAACGAGCTGAAGGAAAACCATATACAGTAGCAATTATTGTAGTAGCCAGAAGACTACTAGTTATTGTTAGAGCTGTTTGGTTAAGCAACCAGGATTACAATCCAAACCTATTGACTTAATATATGAGGTCTCAATTCCCAGCCAGAAATGTTTACGTTGCACTTCGGGCTAGATTGCAAGTGGAGTAACGGCTCAGTTTCTAGCTAAAGCGCAAGCGATATCATCTGTTATTATTTAGATCGTGAAGGCTTCTCCGACAGTTTCAATCATAATGCCCACTTTTAACAGGGCATATACTATTAAGGACGCAATTAATAGCATAGTAGACCAGAGCTACAAAAATTGGGAGTTAATTGTTGTTGATGATGGCTCAACTGATAACACGAAGTCGTTAATAAACAGTATCGGGGATGAAAGGATAAAGTATCTATCCCAGCATAATCAAGGTCCTGCCGTGGCTAGAAATTTTGGTATATCCGAAGCTAAGGGTAAGTGGATTGCGTACCTTGATAGTGATAATGAGTTCCTGTCTAAGTATCTGGAAGTTATGCTCGATTCATTAGATATTCACCCTCGGGTAGTCTTTGCGATTCCGCGTCTTAATTACTCCCTCGAGTTATATGAAAAAGGAAAACTTATTAGATCAATAGATCATTCTTCGAAAATTCCAGTAAACCTTTCAATAGAAGATATTTTCCTAAAAACCTTTCATTTTGATACCAATGGGCTGATCCATCTTCGCGAATTATTTGATGAAGGCATTAAGTGGGATAAAGCTATGTGCGGTATGGAGGATTGGGAATTAGCTCTTACCATAGGGGATAAATACCCGGAAGGATTCCTGTATGTGCCTGTAAAACTGGCTAATTATCACCAACGTTACGGCGGAGATGGTATGGTTTCTAACCACAACTACCAAGAAATAGCAGACGCCTTTGAACAAATTTACCAGAAACATCGAAACGATAGTTTGCTTGCTGGACAAGATTGGTACCCAGCAAAAGTCCTGAAATGGCAGAAATTGCAAAAAGAATCTGACGAAGGTAAGCAGCCACCTTTTTACCAGTACTATTTTCAAGACATCGATTAGACCAGATACAGGAAGCTACTAAGCCTCGCCAGCGATGAACCTGCTGACATTAGAACCTGCTAGCTCGGGATCTTCTAGAGGTAGAAGATGACCTCCTGGAACAAACTTTACCAATGAGTTGGCGAATATTCTTTCTAACTTCTCATTATATTTTGGACTTTGGAGCTTATCTTTGTCACCAACCAAAAAATAAACGTCTTTACCTATGTCAATCGAAAAATCTTCCATATCCAGATTATCAAGAGCCCTAAAACCCTCTTTCATAGCTCTGGTGTTTGCGTTTTTATAATTTCGGTAGTCTTGAGTGAGAATTTTCTTACGGTATTCTTTACGTTCAGGTGTCATAACAACCATATCGGATACGTAAACGATTAACTTATTGCTTAGTAGAAAGTGACACAGCTTATCAGGTAGAAGAGCTGCGAGATTAAAGTAACCCCTGCCAAATACCCACGAAATCGTGCCTGAGTTTTCTAGAACCGGGTTAAGTAGCGCTACTTTTTTTATCTTTTGGGGGTACGTCTTCGTATATTTCAGAGCAACCGCGCCCCCAAAAGAGTGCCCAACTAGATAAAAGTTCGTGAGTCCAAGTTGTTTGCTGAATTGGTCAAGAAACGAAACATAGTCCTTAACGTCATGTGTTTTATCTAAAGGCTCTGATAAACCCCAACCAGGCAGGTCAGGAATGATTACCCTGAGACTGGGGAAATAGCTGGAGAATTCGATAAGACCTCTGTGATCGCCACCTAAACCGTGTAGCAATATAACTGACTCGGGCTCATTTGAGTTAGCTTCCCAATAAGCTACTCCGTGACCATCGACGCTAACATTTTTTTGCTTCACTATACTACCTTTAAGGGTTACCAATTAATTCATCAATCCTGACAAACTTATAGCCTTGGTGTTTCAAACTAGTGATAATAGTCGGAAGGGCGTCAAGCATTTGTGAGAAATCTGATTTAGCTAGACCTTCATGGCCATCGTGAAGCACGATAATACCACCGGGCTTGGATTGATTTAGGATATTTTTAACAATTTTCTCGCTTGCCAAACCCCAATAGTCATAAGTCATATTATTCCACGTAACTATTTTGTAACCAGCTCTATCAATAGCTTTAGCGACCCAAGGTACCCGGAAACCATAAGGAGGTCTATAGAAGGTCGGTTTTTGGTTGATAATTTTAGTGATCGATTCAGTTGTTCTTCTTATGTCACTCAAGCTTGCCTGCCGGCTAAGAGCAAGAGCTAATTTATGAACATCGCCGTGGTTAGCTATCAGGTGCCCATCGTTTGCAGTTTTCTTAAGTAAATCCGGATATTTTCTGACATTCTTACCAACCACGAAAAAAGTTGCTTTTATAGAACTTGATTTTAGTATTTCCAATATTTTAGGTGTACTAGCTGGATTGGGACCATCATCAAAAGTCAGCGCTATTTTTTTGTCACCAACAGATGATTCGTGGAAAGAGTAAATCTTCGATTTGGGATTAAAGAATAACCAGATAATTGCAGCTACCACTAATAAAAAAAGGATCAGTAGCAGAGTGGTTATCATATATGTCTTACAGCCTCGTCTATCTCGCTTGGGGTCTCTCTGACATTAGTTATATTCTGGAGGAAGGGGTGGTGAAGAAATACTAAGGAGCACCAATTGCGAATAATGTAATTTACGAATGTGTGCCAAAAGCCTTCGTTTAGGCGACGCGCAGAAGTTCGAACTCTAATATTGAAGGCGACTTTTAGCCTAAAACCCTGTTTTCTTAATCTATAGGATAGATCTAGGTCTTCGCCGGTTGTGAATTTAGTACTAAACCCCCCAACTTTCTCATATGCTTCTTTTCTAACAGCAAAGTTCGCTCCAACGAAGTGCGCCCCCAGCAAACGATCACAAGTTCGGAAAAATGGGATAAGAAACTTGACGAACCTTTTAGACAAGGAGTTTACGTTACACAAGGTATAGGCGCCGACAACCCCTGAATACTTTTGATCTCTTAGTACAAATTCTATTTGACTCACCCAGTTTCTTGGGACAAGCGTGTCAGCGTCGGTTGATACAATAATTCCGCTTGATGCGTGGTTAAAGCCAGCTATTCGAGCATAGACAACACCGGGTTTTGGCTCGTAGACTACCTTCGCACCAAATTTCTTTGCAATATCAGCAGTATCATCAGCAGATGCATTGTTCACTACTATCACTTCAATCTGGCCTCTGTAGTCCTGGCTGGTAACTGTGCTTAAACATGCCGGCAACATGCACGACTCGTTAAAAGCGGGTATTACAACTGATATATTCGGTAGTTCATCACTAGCTATTTTCATCTTTGATTTCAAACTGGGGAAACACCAGATTTATTCTATGATACCACTACGAGTAAGAAGAAGCGGAATAACAACTAAGCAGATACTAGATAATACTAAGAATAATTTTTGCGTGGGAATGGAAGAACTTTGATTATCTACTGATAAGAAAATAAATAACAAACCACTAACTGACCATACGATCAAAAGTGAGATAGCTGCCTTCAGGTGTTGAGGTAGACCTTTCTTTCGAAATATTAAAGGTGTATTTAGTAGGCTCACAAACAGGCCAACCGAAGCAATCGTACCGGTAACGTTATGCAGATCGAACAATTGGCTGAGACTATTATCACAGGACCTTGAGTTAGCTATACAGCTCGGTAACAGGCAACTGATAGCTGTAAAAACACCAAAGGCTACAAGCCCAATCAAACACAGCTTGAGACTCTTTGTATCAAGTGTGCTGCCTTTTGAGTGCACTTTTCGGATGCTATAAGCCATCCAAATAACTACTATGCCTGTTAGGATATCCCCTAAAATAAAAAAACTGCTGTAGGGTTGGCCTCGAGATTGAAGAGCACTGAGGTCCAGATGCGAAAAAGCAGATCGGTTTAAAAAGTATCCTAAGATCCACAGGCTGTATAACACCCCGGATGCTATACCTAAAGACACTAATTTAAAGCTCTGGCTTTTTATATTTAACATACCGACCAATAATACCACTTGATTATCGGAGGGCTCTCAATGATGCAGTTACTAACAAATTTATAAGTTCTGATAAAATCGTATAAAAGGGAGATTAACAAACACAAATCATGCCTGAAGTCATTGACTATGACCGTTTAATGGAACAGGAGCGACTTAATGTCGTAATCGCTGACGGCGGGGGACGCGGACACGCGCTAGAGTGGAAACTATTGCAGGCCGCCAGGATTGGCAATATATCTCGCATGCCCTATAGCCCTAGTTTAATAGATTTTGCCACAAACCCAGATAATGCCGTTGATCTAGTAGTTTTTGGTGCTCAAGCAGGTCTTGCTGAGGGAGCCGTCAACACACTGACAAGTGAGGGAATAGCTGCTTTCGGACCAACTAGTGAAGCCGCTTATTTAGAGACTTACAGGCCCGAGGCAAAAGAACGTATTCAAGATCTCGGTATACCTACTGCTGCGTACGGAGTGTTCGATAAACCTCGTCTTGCCCACGAATTTATAGAAGCCTGGCAAAAACCAGTTTATGTTAAGGCTGCCGGAGATGCCGGGGGTCATGGGGCGCTTCAGGGATTTACTTTGATGGCAGCACATTGTGCGGTCGAGGATATTATGGTCAGGAGAAAATTTGGTGATGCGGGGGCGGAAGTAGTTATTGAGGAGTATTTGTTTGGCAACGAAGTGTCGCTTCATGCTTTTTGTGACGGTGAAACTTATTTAATGCTACCCTTGTCACAGGATTATAAAAAACTTGATGATAGTAGTGAGGGATTAAATACTGGCGGCGTGGGAGCGATTTCTCCAGTCCCCGGGTATAGCCAAGAACAAACCGATGTATACGGTGATGTAACAATTCGCCCCGTTTTGTCCGCTTTTCACAAAGAAGGAATAAACTATAACGGAGTTATATACCCAGGACTAATGGTCGCTAACGGAATGATTAGGGTGCTCGAATACAATGTCCGCTTCGGTGACCCAGAAACCCAAGTGTACGTACGCAGGCTAGGCTCTGATCTGTTGGAGATAATTACTTCAACTGTCGCCCACAGACTAGACAGGGTAAAGCCAGTCTGGTCAGACAAGTATGCGGTTTGTATTGTTGCTGCTTCCGAGGGATATCCAGAAGAATTTGAAGTAGGCAAGCGTATACACGGGATTGAAAGGGCCAATGCTTTGGACGACGTCGAAGTATTCCTAGCAGGTACCATTGAGCAGGATAGAGAGTTTCTTACTTCAGGCGGACGAGTTCTGGGAGTTACTGCAGTAGCCGAAACTCTAAGTGACGCCATAGATTTGGGCTATGAAGCAATGGATGAGATTTATTTTGAGGGCAAAGTAGTGAATCCCTACATTGGCGCCCAACACGTAAATGACGCGTTCGGTTAGTAACATTAAAATATATAATGTGAGCCAATTTAGTTCTCTGGTATCTGTTATGATATTCATATGCAAACCGAGATAGAATCAAAGTTTTTGGATATAAACATAAGTAAAATAAGAGCTAAACTTAGGTCGCTTGGCGCTAAATTAGTTCAGCCAGAAACAAAAATGGTCTGCAAAAACTTCGATTATCCAGACATGTCTCTTCAAAAGATCAATGGCTGGGTTAGGGTTCGTGATGAGGGCAATAAAATCACACTGGCATATAAACAACTAAACGATCGATCCCTAACTGGCACAAAAGAAGTAAACGTAACCGTAAATGATTTTAATACTACCTGTAATTTCCTTGAGGCTATCGGGCTTCGTATAAAGGCCGTTCAGGAAAAAAACGAGAAAGTTGGGAATTAAGTGGAGTTCAGATTGAGATAGATACATGGCCATGGGTACCTTCATTTATCGAAATTGAAGGCTCTACGGAAGTTAAGGTAAAAAAAGTAGCTACTATTCTCGGTTTTGAACTGTCTAGTGCTCTGCACGGCTGTGTAGAAATTGTCTATCAGAGGTATTTTGACGTTTCGGAAGACGAAGTAGATAGTTGGCAGATTAAGTTCATACCAATCCCTAAATGGCTAGAAATAAAGAGAATCAATCAATAAATTGGAGACGGTGCAGGACATAACAACATCTTCCTGATTAAATTAGTTCGAATCCTAGCAACCCCAACACAAAAAATTAGAAAGCTTGAGTTATAATGTAAGTATGAGCGCAGACGAATTTACGAAGTTATTTAGATACATGACTAAACGATTCGATAAGATTGATAAAACCTTAGAGAAAAAAGCCAACTCTGTTGATTTACAAAGAGTTTTGGGGTAACTTGATTCACTTTCAAAACGTCAAGAGATTTCAGATGATGAAAGGCTTGTCATGTCACACCAACTCACTCAGCTTCATGACTGGGTTGATCAAGCGGCAAAACGTATTGATCTTAAGATTGAACATTAAAAGGTACGGAATTCAACCTCTAGTCCCAGCCATAAGCATATACACTTATAGCAATAATTCTCTATACTAGGCAATTGAAAGTTCCGTAATCAAAGTGAAGAAAGTATCGCTCCCAAAATTCTCAACTTACAGCCTTCCTCATTATGTATCTGCTGTAGCCTTTATAATACTATTTGCATTTATCGGAGTCAGAATATTGTCTAATAGTTCAG
>DATKHC010000002.1:0-23177 GCA_035510465.1 Saccharimonadales bacterium (SeqCode) | reverse complement strand
TGAGCGCATCGGCCCTCGCTTTAGGTAGTAATGGATTGTTAGAATAGCTCATACGGCTGTTCTCCTGTTTAGATTTAGTAGTCTCATACAGTGTAGAACAGCCGCACTTTGGATGTTGCAGAGCTAGTGAGCCCTTACGCTTACATTGAAAAATAAAGAGAATCAGGATAAGATAAACTTAAGCTTAATAAAAAACAAATATCTTATAAAAATGGATCCTAACCCCAGCAACTTGCCTAATCAGCCATCTGACCCTTCAGATACTCCTTCTACATCACTCACCCCAACGCCTACATCAGCTCCACAAGAAATAATCCAACCTAGTCCTAGCCCAGGCTCTTCTACACCGAGTCCGACACCTATTTTGGGTGGCGAAACAGCTATACCGACTCAGACTACTACACCAACACCTCCCGCAAACACTCCAATAGTAACTCAAGGGGGAATGGGTATATCTCCCGATAAGCCGAGCCTAAATCAAGTTCCTAACGATTTTGCCAGTAAAGACCCGTCTGGTTCAGCTAAACCAAAATCTAAGAAATCTAAAAAGTTTATTATTATGATAGTGGTTTTGGTACTTCTTCTTGGGGGCGGCAGCGCATTTGCGTTCACTGATAATTACCTGCGAAATCTACCGAAAAACGTTGTTGGCCAAGGCTTACTTAATTTACTAAGCGCCAAGAACGGAATAGGCGGCTTTAGTCTAAACGATAGTATTCAAGGCTCCGGTAGTTCGAGCCCTGGATATCAGGTAATCGTTAATGGCGGATCAGATCAAAATGAAAACACCAGAGCGGACGTAGAAATTGATATATCCATCCTCAAGATAACTTTTTCTGCAATAGTTCGACCAACCGATCACGAACTCTATCTTAAATCAGACCAAATTAGTACACTACTTGGATATTTGAGCTCTCTTGGCGTTGGCACGACCACACAACTATCTACTCTAGCCAAGCAGCTAAATGGCAACTGGCTACAAATTGATGTGAGTGGATTGCAGTCGATCGGCGGTATAACAGCCGCACAAGCATCTAAGGCAAACGACTGTATCGATGCCTTCTCGCAGGCCATAACCACTCAAAAAACCTCATTTGTTAGTAATCTTGAGTCTGCTTACAAAGCCAACATGTTCTTAAACGCCCAAAAGGTTGGCTCAGCCACAATTAATGGTTCCAGTACTAACAAGTATCTTGTAACTATTAACCAAGCGAACATTAGCAAATTTGATAAAGCTTTCTCGACTGATGAATCTACCGAATCGAAGAGTCTATCGAAAGTTTGCGGCAGCTCAACAACTAAATCCGTAAGTGGTGATGTGGCAGAGAACACATCTTCACCAAGCACAATATACCTTTGGATTAACTCATCTAAAAACATTGTTCAGGCGTCTGTTGCTCAAAAAGTTGGAGGAAGTACCAATAACATAACGATTGACTTCAACAATCAGTCATTCGACGCTTCAACTCCTAGCCCAGTTGTAACATTACCTGAGTTAAAAACTACATTAGATTCTATTTTGCCAGAGCTTGGTCAATCTAGCTCGCCAACAGCTTCCTTTAGCGTTCTCTAGGCTTAAGCCTACCAAAACTTAATCTTCTTGAGGCAAATATACCTCAATCAGCTAGCTAAATGTCTTGACAGTAGATTTAGCAGTTAGTTATAGTGAGTGCTGAGAGCTAGCACTTAGCAAGCTTGAGTGCTAACTAACCTCTATAACAGTATATTTAAAAGGAGTTTTTCAATACTATGAGTGTCAATATACACCCACTTGCTGACTATGTTGTCGCAGAACAAGAAGAAGCTGAAACAAAAACCGCCAGTGGTATATATCTACCCGACAAAGTTCAAGAAAAACCTAAAATTGCTAAGGTTGTAGCTGTTGGCAAAGATGCCAAGCAAGTTAAGGTCGGCGATCGGATATTATACAAAAGCTACTCAACTACAGAAGTTAAGGTCGGAACGACAGATTATATCCTGGTCAAAGAAGAAGACGTTTTAGCGACTGTTAAATAAGATTACTTAAAAGGAGATTTTTTAGATGGCAAAGAAAGTTTTTTACGATGAGGACGCTAGGCGTCGAGTACTGGGTGGAGCAGAGATTTTATATAACGCGGTAAAGACGACCATGGGCCCCAAAGGCCGAAACGTGGTTATATCTAAAACTTACGGTAACCCAACGGTTTCACACGACGGTGTAACAGTAGCCAAGGGACTGGATATAGCGGATCAGGACGACGAGACCTTAGGTTATAAAGTAGGTGCTGAGTTAATTAAACAAGCTGCCAGTAAGATGAATGATGTCGCTGGTGATGGCACAACTACGGTAACAGTGTTGACTTATCATATCTTGGCTGAAGCTAATAAATTAATAGCAGCTGGACATGACCCAATGGCACTTCGAAAAGGCATTGAGGCTGCAGCCCGCAGTATTCTGGGGCAGCTTGGTAGTTTAAGTGAAACGGTTGCAGGTAAGAAAAACCGAATAGCTGAGGTAGGTACTATCAGTGCTGGAGACCCAGAAATCGGTAAATTAATTGCCCAGGTTATTGAAAAAGTTGGCAAAAACGGCGTGGTTACGGTTGAAGAAGGCCAAGGCTTAGCGCTGGAAAGTGAAGTAGTCGAAGGGTTTACTTTTGATAAAGGTTTTGTGAGCGCTTACATGGTTACAGATACGACTCGAATGGAAGCAGTCTATGACAAACCTAGCATCGTTATAACCGACAAAAAAATAACTTCCATCCAAGAATTTCTACCAATGCTGGAGAAATTAGCTCAAGCTGGGAAAAAAGATCTCGTTCTGATTGCGGAAGATGTTGAAGGCGAAGCATTAGGCACATTAGTGCTAAATAGACTTAAAGGCACGTTTAACACGATTGCTATTAAAGCTCCCTCTTTTGGTGACAGACGACAAGACGTACTAAACGACATTGCCATCCTAACCGGCGCAACGGTTATATCTGAAGAACGAGGCTTTGACTTCGGGAATGTTGAATTGGATGTTGTTGGCTCTGCTCGCAGAGTAATCGTCAACAAAGACGAAACAACTATCATTGAAGGAAACGGTTCAGCCAACAAAGTCCAAGAACGAATTAATCAAATCAATCAGCAAATTAAAGAAGCCACGAATGAATACGATAAAGAGTTCTTAGAAAAAAGACGCGCATCCCTATCCGGTAAGGTAGCCGTTATAAAAGTCGGGGGAGCAACTGAGACTGAGATAGAAGAGAAAAAGTTCAGAGTAGACGATGCTGTTCACTCAGTTAAAGCTGCACTTGACGAGGGGATTGTCCCAGGCGGCGGCGTAACCCTAATTAACCTAGCCGCAAAGCTAAAGGCTACTGGAAGTGATTCAGAAGCAGCTGGCGTACAAGTATTAGCAAAAGCGCTAGAGCAACCTTTTAGAATCTTAGTTAGCAATGCTGGTTTTAATCCTGATGAATGGCTACCACAAGTCAAAGCTGCAAAACCCGGTTTTGGTTTGGATGTAAGTAAATCAGGCCAGTTGGTTGACCTGAAAACAGTTGGAGTTGTTGATCCTACGCGAGTTACCAAAGAAGCTATTCAAAAAGCGACCTCAATCGCCGCAACTACCATCACTATGGGCGCTCTGATAGTTGACGTACCAGAGCCAAAAGAAAACATGCCTCAGGCACCTGGTGGTGGCATGGGCATGGACTATTAGAGACTAACGGTTTTCGCCGTCAGGTTTGTTCTTATTTGAGAAGTAGTTAATTTCGTTGACAACGTCAAGTAAGGCCTGAGCGCGTTCCTTGTCATCGCTTATCATTTGAGCGGTGTCGTAAGCGGAGCTGAGCAGGTCTGGGTTATCTGTAGCCTGAATCATCATCATAGTAGTGTTAAACCTTTCCAGAGGAGACTGGTCTAACTTACCAACAAGCGGCGTTAGCTGAGCTAGCGCTTGTTGTTTGATAGATAATAGATCATCACCCGGTGGGCCGGGAGAGCCTTGAAGGAGTGCTGATGAACTAGCATGAGAAACAGGACCTGGATCTGGTGAACGAGCAGCGATCAAGTCATCGTTGCCAGATGGTAAGGCCGGATCTGTTTTTGGTACATTTGGTTGGTTATTTGATTGGGAATTTAAAGCACTGTCGCTTGGTCGGTATCCGTCGTCAAACATTATAAGAGCTCACCCCCTTCCGTGAATCATTAGCAATATAGCATATACTAGAGTATGTAGTAAATCTCTGCATAATAGCAATTAAATAATCTATGCTCGACGATCTTAAATATATTGACCAACGGGACAAGAGCGATGCTCTTGGTACAGCTTCCAAAATATGGCAGCAGTACAAACACAGTTTCGGATTTTCTTGGCAACCTAACAGACAAATAAAGAATGTCGTGGTGGCTGGGATGGGTGGATCAGCCCTGGCTGCTCGAGTTATATCTAGCTGGCCGCAGCTAAAACTGCCTTATGAAATTGTTCAGGGTTATGACTTACCAAGCTATGTTGATGAGGGAAGCCTAGTAGTTCTACTGAGTTATTCGGGGAATACTGAGGAAGTAAGGTCAGTTGCCGAACAAGCAATATCTGTGGATAAGAAGCCAGTTATTTTCACGGTCAGTTCGGGTGGAGCCTTAGCCGATTTTGCTGATCGAAACGGTTTGGGTAAGGTTCTGTTACCGGGTGGGCTGCAGCCTAGATTAGGCTTTGGCTATCAACTCAGAGCTCTAATTGAGGTTTTTACCTCAGTTGGTTTAATAGAGGGCCAGCTAGATAGTCTTACAAAAGCAGCAGATTGGCTCGGCCAGCAATCAGCTGCCTGGCTGCCTGAAATACCTGTTTCGAAAAATCCAGCCAAACAAATAGCACTAGATCTAGTTGGGAAAACCGTCCTTATATATAGCGGTAATCTCTTTTCTCCGGCAGCTTATAAGTGGAAGATAAGCTTTAACGAGAGTTCAAAAAACCTAGCTTGGCATAATGTTTACTCAGAATTTGATCACAATGAAATTATGGGCTGGTTATCCCACCCCGTTGACAAACCCTTTTCGGTGGTTGAAATCCACAGCAAGTTTGAAAACTCACGGATTCAAAAACGTTTCGAAATAACTCAGAAACTGTTATCGGGTAAACGACCGTCACCGATTGTTATTCAACCGGAGGGAGACAGTTTAGTAGAGCAACTCTTATGGACAACTGGTCTTGGAGATATGGTTAGTATTTATCTTGGTCTGTTAAATGGCGTAGATCCTACGCAGGTCGAAGTAATTGAAAGGTTAAAGGCAGAATTAGGCCCATTTGATGGTAGTTGACTATTCAGTAAAAAAGCAGCTTCGTACTGCTATTATTTAGCCTATGCGACTACTTGTAATCGAAGATGAAGAAAAAGTAGCTAATTCACTGCAGCGTGGCCTTAAAGCAGAAGGTTACGTTGTGGACGTAGCCTATGACTCCGACCAGGCTTTAGTTTTAACAGGAGCAACGGACTACGATTTGATTCTGATTGACTGGATGATCCCAGGCAAACATGACGGTCCTGCGCTGATCAAACTTTGGCGGACTGAGCATAGCCTAACTCCTTTTCTTATGCTGACTGCAAAAGGTTCAATCGGTGATAAGGTCAGCGGTCTGGACGCCGGAGCTGATGATTATTTAGCCAAGCCTTTTTCTTTTGATGAACTGCTGGCCAGAGTTCGAGCACTACTAAGGCGTCCCAAAGGCCATTCTGGTAATGTAATAATAATCGACAAGATAAAACTCGATCTTGTTGGTAAAGGTCTATGGCTTGACGATAAAGAGATTCACGTGACAGCAAAAGAGTTCCAGCTACTCGAGTATCTAATGCGTCACAGGGGGGAAGTTCTTTCTAAAGAGAGGCTTTTGTCGCATGTTTGGTCAGACGAAGCTAGGGTTCAGCACAATACGGTGGAAACTTTTATTGCTCATCTTAGAAAAAAGCTGGGCGAACAAGGTGATATCATTAAAACTATAAGGGGTTACGGCTACTGTATTAAGTAAAATGTTTAAATCAGCCAGAATTAAACTGACAATTTTTTACCTTTCGGTAATCATTATTATGAGTTTATTTTTAACTCTAGGTACTCGGTATATGGCTGATCGTGCGTTTGATAGCTCAAACCTTGCTAATCGTCCCAGGCTGAGAGCCCTTATACTGCGCCAAGTCGGTTTGGTTGCGCCTTCCCAGAAAGATATTAATAGTCTGGAAAACCAAGAGGAACAATCTCTTCGAACAAGACTAAATCTTGATGTTATCTACCTCAATTTGATAGCCGTAGTGGCTGGTGGAGTAGCTAGCTATTGGTTTGCCGGAAGAACACTTCGTCCGATTGAGGAGGCTCATGAATCCCAATCTCGTTTTGCTTCAGATGCTTCCCATGAACTGCGAACCCCACTTACTGCCATGCGTACAGAAAATGAAGTTTTTCTACGCCAAAAAAATTTTTCTGAAGCTGAAGCCAGGGACCAAATTGTCAGTAACTTAGAAGAGATACAAAGACTGGAACAATTATCAAATAACCTGCTTGCGTTATCTAAATTTGACGGAGATGACGAGATTAAATTAAGTAAAATTAGTTCAACTAAGGTAGTTAACTTGGCTAAGCAGCAGGTTGATAAGAATAACCCGAAGAACAGTAAAAGGCTGGAAGTTAAGGTTGAGGACAGCACAATCCATGCTAATGCCGACAACCTAGCTCAAATAATAAGTATTTTTGTTGATAATGCCCTCAAATATTCGCCAAAAGACAAGCCCGTAATACTTAGCGGCAATTCCAAGGATGATTACTATGAGTTTCATGTTGATGATCAAGGTCCTGGTATCAGCAAAACTGACATGCCACACATTTTTGAGAGGCTTTACCGGGGAGACAAAACCAGGTCACGCACTACACCAGGTCACGGTTTAGGTCTGTCCTTAGCCAAGGAAATAGCCCAGGCTAATCAGGCAGGAATTCGGGTGGCTAACCTGCCAGGTGGTGGAGCTCGTTTTACGCTGAGCGTTTCTAAGGTTTAGCTGTATAATATAACACCTATGAGTGAAGCAGTCGGAGCCCGTGGGCGCAACTGCTGGCGCATCGTATATGCACTTTGTTTTTCAAGCCTATTTAGTGTCGTGTTGCTAGTAGTGGGGTCAGTCCATGCAAGGAATTGGTACCTATGGTTTTTAGCGTATAACTTGGTCCTGGCTGTGTTGCCAGCTTTGTTGGTTGTTTGGCTAATCAAACGACTTAAAGCCAAAGCCTGGTTAAGCCCAGTAAATATTGTTTTGACCCTACTTTGGCTAGCACTATTACCGAACAGTTTTTATATGATATCTGATTTAATTCATACCCAAGACGTCATAAGCTATAGCTTGCTTTACCAGGTAGTTGTTATCTTCTCTTTCGCCTTTAATGCGTTAGTGGCAGGGTACATAAGCCTGTATCTGATTCATAAAGCTCTAATAAAGCGCTTTAACTACCGCTACATACACGTTTTTATAGCTTTAGTTCTTTTTGCTTGTAGTTTTGCCATTTATCTCGGTCGTTACCTTCGCTGGAATAGCTGGGACATTATAGTTAACCCAGGTGGTTTATTGTTTGATGTCTCGGATACTATTATTAGCCCCAAGACTCACCCAGAATTCATTGTCACCACCTTGATTTTCTTTGGTTTACTGAGCTGCATGTACATTGTTATTTGGCAAATTTCTAAAGTCTTAGAACGAATAGATTAACGGTATACTAGGTGTAATTGTGACAGATAAAATAATAGAAGCCGTTTTAAAGGCAGTAGATGACAGCTTTGGTGTGAAAACACAGATCAGCCTAGTCAAAGCAGATCCAAAATTTGGTGACTACGCAACTAATGTTGCCTTTCAGGTTGCTAAGGATATAGGAAAGTCCCCACCGGAAACTGCTGAGGCAGTTATAGCTAAGTTGGATTTGGGAGATGCAGGTTCTGCTGAACAAAAAGGCGGGTTTATTAATATAAAGCTAAGTGACAGTGCTCTGGCTTCTGAATTAAACCAAGCAACCCTACTACCAAAGATTGGTGAGCATAAATTGGCCCTGGTTGAATTTGGCGATGCCAACCCCTTTAAGGATATGCACATAGGCCACCTTTACAATACTATCGTTGGCGATGGCATATCTGGTTTATTTGAAGCGTACGGCTTTAGCGTCAAGCGACTTAGTTATCATGGTGACGTTGGTTTACATGTTGCTAAGTGGATTTACGGAGTTGGTTCTGAAATTGACTTTGACCCGACTAAATTTACAGAAGCTCTGTCTTCTGGTGGCGATGATCCTCTAGGATATTTTTATGCTCGTGGGGAAAAAGCCTATACGGAATCTGATGAAGCAGCTTCCAAAATTAAGGAAATTAATAAGCATATTTATGCTC
The DNA here is from genome assembly GCA_035510465.1 of Saccharimonadales bacterium (SeqCode). Classification (GTDB taxonomy): domain Bacteria; phylum Patescibacteriota; class Saccharimonadia; order Saccharimonadales; family DATKHC01; genus DATKHC01. The sequence goes on along the minus strand of DATKHC010000002.1, from coordinate 14,803 downwards.
AAGATGATCCTAAAATTAACGAAATATACCGTCTAGGCAAAGAGACAAGTTTTGAGCAGTTCGACAAAATATTTGCTTTGCTTGGTGTTCACTACAATAAACGCTATCTAGAGAGCGAAACTGCCAGTATTGGTAAGAAATTAGTTGAGGAGAATATTGGCAAAGTGTTTGAAAAAAGCCAAGGCGCAGTCATTTATGAGGGAGAAGCAGAGGGCCTACATACCAGAGTTTTTATAACCTCAAACGATCTTCCCACCTACGAGACCAAAGATCTCGGATTTGCAGTAGCGAAAGATAAAGATTACCCAAATGCCCAGAAGTCAATTATCATCACGGCTAATGAGCAAAGTGACTATTTTGCTGTAATGTTAGCGGCGTTATCCAAAATTAAGCCGAATTTAGCCAAGGTGACTGTACATTTAGGGCATGGCTTTTTAAGTCTAAAGGCTGGAAAAATGAGTAGCAGAGAAGGTAATGTTTATACAGCCCAGACTTTGATAGATGAAGTCAAAAAAGCAGTCGAAACACTTTACCCAGATTCACCAGCGAAACACGATATTTACATATCGGCTCTACGCTATGAATTAATGAAACATAAACTGGGTAGCGATATTGTATTCGATATTAATGAATCTATTAGCTTGGAGGGCAACTCCGGTCCTTATATTCTTTACGCACATGCCCGAGCCCGAAGCATTCTCAAAAAATCTGACAAACAACCGTCCCCCCAAAATAAATTTGAACCAGCCGAAAGACGACTGGCTATAGCCATCTGCGGTTTTCGTCAAGCAGCAGACGAAGCCTTTGAGGGTCTAAAACCACACACGATCTGCAATTACTTGTTTGGCCTAGCTGGAGAATTTAACAGCTTTTATGAGACGAATCGAGTAATTGGTGATGATCGTGAAGAGATTAGGTTAAAATTGATAAGTGCATACGCAGAGATATTGAAGACAGGATTAGGGGCCTTAAATATTCCAGCCCCAGAAAAGATGTAATAACGATAGCTCGCTCAATTCGTAAAAAGGAGATTTATAAAGATGGAAGATCAAATTTCTGAACCACCAAAAGCAAAAAAGGTTAAGCAAATTTCTTCACATTTAAGGGAAGGTAAAACCTCCAAGACTATCAAAGGTTTTTCTGAATTCTTTAGACGTCAGGGAGTTGTCGGATTAGCTATTGGTATATTTTTAGGCTCGGACGCAAAGACGGTCGTTGACGCATTGACTAACAATATTATTAACCCAATGGTCGGGATTGTTACTGGTAACGTAAACCTAAGTAACGAGTCGATTTGTATAAAAACCGTTAGGGGAGTTTGCCAATCAAAGATTGGTTGGGGTAATTTAGTCTCGACCCTTATAAGCTTCGTAATTGCGATCATTGTTATATACGTAATAGTCAAAGCTTTTAAGCTAGATCACTTTGACAAGAAGGACTAATGATGGACAACACTAAATATACTGATGACGAACTGAAGAAAAAACTTTCAGATAAAGAATTCGAAATTCTTAGAAAGAAAGGCACCAAAGCCCCTTTTAGCGGGGATCTTCTGTATAACAAGTCAACCGGAAAATACGTTTGTAAAGTTTGCGGTAACGAACTATTTAGCAGTGATACAAAGTTTGACTCGGGTAGTGGATGGCCTAGTTTCTTCGCGACCAAAGCGCCTTCCTCGGTCAAATTAATCCCAGATAATAGCCTTGGTATGAAACGAACAGAGGTAGTGTGTGCTAATTGCGGATCACATCTCGGGCATTTATTTCATGATGTTCCTGATCAACGAACTGGCGACAGATTCTGCATAAACTCAGCCGCACTAAATTTTAAAAGCGAAGGTGATAAATCAAAATAATGGATGTTAGCTCGCAAATTCCAACCAAACTACTCTGGCTAGATCTGGAAATGACTGGCCTTAATTTGGATGAAGATCTTATCTTAGAAGTTGCGGTTGAGGCAAGTGACTTTAATTTCAAAACACTTGGTACTTACGAAGCCAGGGTTAAGCACGATAGAGCCGAGGTTGAGCGTCTACTCAACAATAATACTTTCTACAGCCAGCAATTTACCGCCAACCGTGACGACTTTCTGGGTAAGCTAGACCAGGCCAATGAATCAAATGTAGTAGAAGACCAGCTCGTATCCTTCGTTAAAGAGCATTTCAGAGACGAACCAGCAGTACTCGCCGGGAATTCGATCCACAATGACCGTAATTTTATAAAGAAACACTGGCCAAAGTTTGATCAAACGTTACATTACCGAATGCTTGATGTGAGTGCTTGGAAAATAGTTATGCAAGCTAAATACGGTGTCAACTTTGAAAAGAAGCAGATGCACCAAGCCTTTGATGATATCCAAGCTTCAATAGCTGAACTCCAATTTTATTTGGACTGGTTTAACAAACAACCGTCACCACAAACCTGAAAATTGGAATTTTTTGGCAGCGAGTCATGAGCAAAGATAAGTTTGACCACAAGAGCATAGAAGCCGATGTATTAGCTATGCCAAATACCAGACTGGATTATCCTTTTGGTGAAGATGCAGCAGTTTATAAGACCGATAAGGATAAAATGTTTGCAATAATTGCTGAGGGTAGTGATCCGCTGACCATTAGCCTTAAATGTGATCCTGAGTTATCAAAAGTTTTAAAGGAGAAATACGATTCAGTTATGCCGGGTTATCATTTAAACAAGAAACATTGGATTACAATTGTTTTATCTGGTCAACTCAGTCGCAGCGAAGTTAAAGACTTAATTAAGCACTCATACTCATTGGTTAACGAATCGTAAAGCTATAATTAAAAAATGCTTCTGCTTCTAATAAGTTTTATAGCTGGTTTTCTGACAATCCTAGCCCCTTGTGTTTTGCCCCTTCTTCCGATCATTGTAGGAGGTTCTGTTAGCGGTAACTCTAAACAAAAGAGCAGACCCTACATTATTGCCGGTTCTTTGGCTCTATCCGTAATAGTATTCACCCTATTACTAAAACTCTCTACATCTTTTGTTAACGTGTCTCCAAATGCACTAACTAGTTTTTCCGGGGGGCTAATAATAGCCTTAGGACTTGTTAGTGTCTTTCCAGATATTTGGGAAAAGCTGGTTATTAAAGTGAACTTTCAAGCCGCTTCCCAAAGATTTCTTGGTAAGAATACTCAAGCAAAAGGTAAATTCATCGGACCTGTCTTGATAGGTGTAGCACTTGGGCCTGTGTTCTCAAGCTGTAGTCCTACCTATGCGTTTATTCTTGCCTCTGTTCTACCCAAGAGTTTTTTAGCAGGGCTGATCTACCTGATAACCTACAGCATTGCTCTAGTTATCGGACTTTTGTTGGTATCTCTGCTTGGGAAACGGTTAATCTCGCATCTTCACTGGGCAGTAGACACTCACAGTATATTCAGACGAGTAGTCGGAATAATTTTCATATTTGTTGGAATTGCAATTATAAGTGGCCAAGAAATAAAAATTGAAACCTGGGTCGGAAATCACCTACCATTCGATGAAACAAGACTTGAGCAAACTCTACTCGCCAAACAACATACGTCGATTGCGCCGTCACTTAAAAACTCCGGTAGTGAAAATAGTAACCCCAATGACAGCGTTCTAAATGTCCAACCCACACCTTCGCCTCAATTAGTTGGACTGACTAATTGGATTAATAGCCCTCCACTTCAAATCTCCAAATTAAGAGGTAAAGTTATCCTGGTAGACTTCTGGACTTATTCCTGTGTTAATTGCAACCGGGCAATCCCACACGTTGAAGCTCTCTACAAAAATTACTCTAGTTATGGGTTGGTGGTTATAGGTGTGTCTACGCCGGAGTTTGCATTTGAACATAACCCAACGAACGTAGCTAATGCGGTAAAGGCAGACGGAATCACTTATCCTGTTGCGCTAGACAATAATTATGATACCTGGAACGCCTTTGACAATGATTCTTGGCCAGCAGACTATTTAATTGATAAGTCAGGTAACATTCGATACGTAAATCTTGGCGAAGGTAATTACCAACAGACCGAACAAGCTGTTCAGGCTCTTTTGGGTATCAACCAACCACTAAAAGATACCAACAGTGACACTGTCCCAATATCTAATAATCAAACAGATGAAACGTACTTTGGTACCAACAGGGACTCGGATTATGCTGGTTCACCGGGGCTAAATAACGGTAGTTACGATTTCAAGGCAGTTTCGACGAATAATTTACCGCAGAATTTCTGGACGTTGAATGGACAATGGCAAATTGCAGCACAACCTATTACCAGTGAAAGTAATAGCTCAGTTCTAACATTTAACATTGAGGCGAAAGATGTATATGTGGTGGCAGGAAGTACGAATAATCAACCCAGGACAGTATCGGTTGGGCTATCAACTAACGCCAGCGGTCAGTATGCTTCGGACGACTCCAATGGGCAACTTGTTGTTAGTGGCTCAGGCCTGTACCACATAGTATCTCTCAAACAGTTTGGCAACGCGACCGTAACACTCACCGTTCCTACAGGTGTCTCGCTCTACACCTTTACGTTTGGGTCTTAGCTTTTTGCACCCTATATATTGCTTCCACTACCCACATGGATTATGCTCAAGCATATAATTAACGAGTCGACTTAATTTAAAGTTATGGCCAACAAAGTAAAAAACGTTGCCAGCGTTGTGCGTTCGAGTGATTACCTAAAAAATCCTCCTAAAATCTTACCCCTGATAATGATTGCAATACTTGCTATTACAGGATTCCACTATTTAATTTCGTCCCATGCTGTTACTCCGTCCATACTTACCCCATCTCAAAACTTGAATGATGTTAGTGCGGCACAGATTCAACTTGATAATGGGACCATAATGGCCATGGATAGGGGTGCAAGAGCAAGCTCAATTAATCGAAGTCGAATAGTTAGCAATCTTGACAGGGTAAGCAATGACCGTAAAAACTTGATGCTTGGACTTCTCAAATCCGATCCGTCAGAAGTTAATAATCTATTTCTCTCAGACACTGTCTTGTCTGATCTGGGGGGAGTCACCAACAATGCCCTCGAAAAGAAAGTAACTTTGAGTGGCACTTGGCAAGTGATAGACGAAGATAACTTTAAGAGCCAAGGATCAACTAGCTACGAATTAATCACCAGTAGTGCCACATATGAACTTTACTCAAACGGCATATTGCCCTCTCTCAATGCTGGAGATACCGTTAGCATCAATGGCTACCAATTCAATACTAATATTTATATACCTGCTAGCAGTTCCGTTTCAACAGCGCCCGCAAAAGTCCTAAAAGATCCCAACTCATCAAATACAGGAACAATTAATACTGCTGTAATAGCTCTTAATTTTGCTAACACCCCAGCGAGCGAGATGGTTAATATGTCCAAAGTAGAGTCGGTATTCAATGGTAGTCCTGGCCACGATGTGGACGACTACTTCAATCAGGTTTCATATGGCCAAGTGACAATCAACCCAACCTTCTATGGGCCACTTACGATAAATGAAAATAATCAGTTTGATGCAGCAGATGGTTTATACGATACATGCCCAACTCCGCTACCTGCAGGTACACAATTTAATGCCGCAGCTTCTGCTGACGGGTTTAACCCTTCAAATTATCAGCGAGTATTTTATGTCATTAACTGTAATTATCCACCCGATGTAGGAGATGCTGGGGTGGGTTGCTCGCCCGAGCCTTGTTATGCTGAATTGTATAATAATGTCCCCACCGGATTTTATATATATACGCCGACCTATTACATTCATGAATTAGGGCATACTTTTGGTGTGGGTGAAGCTAACTTTTTTCAATGTGGTTCAGTAGCTTTCATACCTCCAACTAGATTTGAAAATAATTGCGCCTCAGAGTTTGACGGTAACGCGTTTGACGGTGACGGAACTAAGGGAGACCCAGGTGCTCCAAATGACCAGCCAGGTTATTTCGATGTCTTACACGAATATAATACTGGTTGGTTTAGTTCGTCTAACTATTTAAGCCTATCCGCACCGGGCACCTACACTTACAAGTTATTGCCCTATGAGACACCCACGAACGGACTATTGGCTTTAAATATACCTCGCGGGAGTACGGGTACGTCTTTTACACTGGAATATCGGCAGCCCATTGGTTTTGATTCTTGGATTACACCTACTAGTGGTTACTGTCCTGGCTGCAACATCACACAAGGACTAATGCTTAACCTTGATTACTCTGATGATTCTTCTGGTGCTTTAATAGGAGAGGGCGATACGCAAGCTATTGATACCAACCCAGGAGGCTTTAACTCCTCAGATTACCAGAATGAGGGAGCATTGAACGACGGGGCTTTAACAGCGGGAAAAACTTTTACTGACCCAGAAACCGGTATTAGTGTTACCACCAATAGTGCAGATTCTACGGGAGCAACAGTAACGATAAATATACCGTCGTCTGCTAGCTGTATACGTAATCAACCAACCGTTAGCCTAACCTCAGCCAATACAACCGTTCCGTTTGGCCAACCTATAAATTATACGTATAAAGTTACTAGCAATGATTCTGCCGGCTGCACTCCTGAAAAGTATAAAACAATCGACACATATGTCCTCGGCGCAATTAACAAGACTAATTATCAGATCTATAATTTTTCTGGAGTTGCAAGTCCGGATGTATTTAACTTATCTCCAGGTCAATCAACTTCCGTAACGATCAGCTATATACCTGATGTAGTAGACCCAGCTGGTACATATGGCACAATCGCGCAAAATCAATCTTACGTAAATGGATACTTAAGTGCTGATTCACTACAAATTGCAGACACGCCACTGCCCATATCAGGGTCTTTTACTCTGACTACTCCAAATAACGTCACTCCCCCGACTCAGCCAGCCAATTTAGTTAGTAAAGTGCTCGGTGCAGAAACAGTGCAACTCAATTGGAGCGCGTCAACAGATAATGACGGAGTGGTTGGTTATGAGATAAATCTAAGCAATGGGGAAGAGTTTCTGACTAATCAAACGTCCTACACTATTTTTGGGCTTCAGCCATCAACTAACTACAGCTTTGTTGTTCTGGCCTACGACGCCAACCTTAACTTGTCCCAATCCGCCTCGATATCTACCACGACTCCAGCAAAAACAGAGACCTCATTGCCCTCAGGCAATAATGTAACTCTATCTGCGACAGATCACACAGTCACAGTCAGTTGGCAATCAAGTTATGACAGTAATCCAGTTGTGGGTTACGAAGTAACCGGAGTACCCGGGTTAGTTAATGGTACATTTGCAGAGGAAAGCATAATGCCCTCATCAACAAACTCAGTAACCTATACTAATGTACCTTCAAACACTACATATCCCATTTCAGTGATAGCAGTAGACGGCGACGGCAACTTCTCGGGGGGCAATGGTTATGCTAACAATAGTGCGGATACTAACTACCAGGGTGCTGAGCCGTCAGTTACGACGTCGCACAGTGGCACTACTCCTCCAACTCAACCATCAGAGTTTCATATTTCCAGCGTAACCCCAAATAAAGTTAACTTAGTCTGGCAGTCAAGTACAGCAGCTGAAGGCTTAGCGGGGTATGATCTCTTCCGAGATGGCTTATTGATAGCTGAGTCCACCACCGACTCATATACTGATACAACCTGTGGAGGTACCTGCGATTACTACCTAGAAGCAGTAGATAATGATGGCAACATATCCCCTGATACATATCTTGACTACTCCGTTATTTTGCCCGATAGTTCATCAACCAATACCACGCCTCCTACACTAGCAAGTGTAACTAGCCCAGCCAGTGGTTCTACGGTTAGTGGAACAGTTAATGTTAGCGCAACAGCTGAAGACCCAGCTGGCATAAGTAACGTGGAGTTCTATATAGATAATGGAGCATCACTTGTCCAGCAGGATACCGGTAGTTCCAATAGTACGTATAACTTTTCGTGGGATACAATCCAATATTCGAATGGACCACACAGTATCTGGGTAGTTGCAACCGATTCAAGCAATAACAGTGCTACGACAAATATCGTAACCGTTAACGTCGACAACTCGACCACCAATCCTCCTCCGACAACGGTAACGGTAAACGGAACCGTTACTTCTAAAAAAGCTCCTGATGGTCTCAAGGGGGTCAACGTTAAAGCGTCAGTTAGTGGGTCGAGCACTGGAATAAGCGATAAAACTAACGCTGGTGGTCAATATAGCCTAACTGGTCTTACGCCTAACCAATCCTACACCTATACATTTAAACTAAAGGGTTATAAAACTAAAACGGTTAACGAAATATACTCAGCCGGGACGTTTGAGTTAAACGAAATCTTAAAGAAGTTATAAACCCAACTTAGATATCTATAAGTAGAGTTTTCTACGGAGTCAGCCAAGTTGAGCTCTCCCGTTAAGTATCCTCATGATTAACCTTAGCGTAAAATAAGAATAAGTAATGGATGCCGTAGAGGAAATCAAAAGCCGTCTTTTTATTGAAGACGTGATTGGGCAGTACGTTCTGCTGAAACGAGCAGGCCGTAATTTTAAAGGACTGAGTCCTTTTAATAGTGAAAAAACGCCTAGCTTTATTGTCAGTCCAGAAAAACAAATTTGGCATGATTTTTCATCTGGCAAGGGAGGTAATATATTCAGTTTTGTAATGGAGATGGAGGGTCTTGATTTCAAAGGCGCTCTAGAGCTTCTAGCGCGTAAAGCTGGGGTTGAACTTAGTCAATATAGTGGTTCGGGCGGTGATTTAAGTCGCCAGAAAGAACGACTGTATTTATTGCTCGACAAAGCTGCTAAGTTTTACCAAGTACAACTCAAAGCAAGCAAATCTGCCCTCGATTACCTAATAAAAGAGAGAAAGTTTTCAAAAACTACAGTTTTGAAATTCAGACTTGGTTATTCGCCCAATACTGGTGACGCCCTACTTCGTTATTTAGAAAAAGCTGGATTTAGCGTTAAAGAAATGAGAGACGCAGGAGTCGTAACAAAAAACTATCAGCAGCCGAACGATATGTTTAGAGGTAGACTAATGGTCCCGTTAACCGACACTCAGGGCAGAGTAGTTGGATTTACTGCCAGAATACTCGATGGTTCTAGCTCTTCAAAATACGTAAATACTCCTCAGACCTTGCTTTATGACAAAAGTCGGCAAGTGTATGGCCTTGACCTAGCTAAAGTGGTCATTCGTAAGACTGGTTACGTTATTGTCTGCGAAGGCAACCTGGATGTTATTGCCTCTTCCCAGGCAGACGTTGAACAGGTGGTAGCAACCGCCGGGACCGCTATGACATCTCAGCAGCTGAAACTAATATCGAGTTTAACCAAAGATGTTCGTCTAGCCTTTGATCAAGATATGGCGGGACAAACCGCCACAGAACGTGCTATTGTGCTGGCTTCTCAAGCGGACATAAATCTAAGCGTTATAAGCACTGGAGGTTTTAAAGATCCTGACGAGCTAATTAGAAAAGATATATCAGCATGGCAAAAGGCAGTAGACGAGCCAACCTATGCACTTGATTGGTTGGTTGATGCTTACTCTAAGCAGCTTAATCTGCAGAGTGTCCTTGGTAAACGCAAGTTCACAGATGCAATCCTACCAATTGTGTCAAAGCTGAGTGATCCAGTAGAGAAAGACCACTACTTAAGCTACATCGCAGAGCTCATAAAAACAGCCAAAGAAGCGTTGGTTAGCAAAGCAGATTCCATGAGCAAAAAAGATCGCCCAATGATTACGAGGAGCCGTAGAACTAACTTCGATCAGACACCCAAGGAGGTGGTAGAGCAAACTAAAGCCCAAGACCATTTGATAGCACTAGCCGTGTTTAAACCATTTCTGCGCCACTATCTAGACCCGATTACTCCCCAAATGCTGACTAGTCCTGAAGCTGGTGAAACGTTAGGTAAGCTTAAGACACTCTCTGTTGATATGCCTGATGACAAGTTGAAAAACAGCAGTGATTATGCTAAAATGTTAGTACTTCTATTTGAGGCTGTATACACGGAACTTGATGAAACAGAACTGGATTATGAAGCCAGACTGTTACAAGGCCGATTGATTGTAAAATACGTAAAACAACAGAAAAATGTTCTATCCAAAGCACTGAGTGAAGCTGGTCAAGATAACTCCCAACAGCTTCTTAAACAGGCTAAAGAACTAGATGATTTATTAAGATATCAAAAGGAGGTATGAGAAATGGCAGATGACCTAACTCCAGCCGACGACTTAACTGCCGACACGGCTCTTGAACAAACAAAAAAGACCTTAGTAGCTAAGGCCATAAAAGCTGGCAAGATTGATCAACGAGATATTTTTGAAAAAATACCTGACACGCCTGAAAACGTCGAGGTATTGGATTCTATTTTCACTGAACTTACCGATGCAGGCGTTGAAGTAAAAGGAATAACGGAACCGACAGCTAGTGATTTTACCGAAGAGTGGACTGACACAAGCGAAGAAGAAGTTAACTTGCAAGCTGCTAATTACTATGATGACATAGCAGATGACTCTGTTCGTTTGTACCTGCGAGAAATTGGTAAAATTCCCTTGCTATCTGCCGAGCAAGAGTTGGCTCTTGCTCAAAGAGTGGTAGCAGGCGACAAAGACGCCAAAGATAAGATGGCTGAAGCCAATATGCGACTAGTCGTAAGTATTGCTAAAAGGTACGTAGGCAGAGGCCTCGACTTACTTGATCTTATACAAGAAGGAAATACTGGACTACTTCGTGCAGTTGAAAAATTTGATCCTGACAAAGGGTTTAAATTCTCGACATATGCTACTTGGTGGATCCGTCAGGCTATTACTAGAGCTATTGCAGATCAAGCCAGAACTATACGTATACCAGTTCACATGGTTGAAACTATAAATAAATTACTCAGAACCCAGCGTCGATTGACTCAGGAACTTAACCGCGAACCGACAAATGAGGAAGTTGCTAAGGCTATGGAAATCGATGTTGATAAAGTTGAACACATAATGAAGATCAAACAGGACATATCTAGTCTAGATGCCTCTGTTCACGAAGATGAGGAAGATTCAGTACTGGGTGACTTTATTGAAGACGTTGACACAATTTCGCCCGAAGAATCAGCTACCGGACAGCTTCTAAAAGAACATGTCAAAGAAATGCTTTCAGGTCTAACTGACCGTGAACAAAAAATTATTAGACTGCGTTTTGGGCTGGAAGACGGCAAGAACTACACACTTGAAGAAGTTGGTCAGGAATTCAGTGTTACCCGTGAGCGTATTAGACAAATCGAGGCAAAAGCTCTGGCTAAGCTAAGAAAGCACAAAGACGCTAAAAAACTACACGACTATATAAAGTAAACTCTGTTCTTATGCGACTTATCGGAATTGCTGGTACGAATGGTGCAGGTAAAGACACTGTCGGTAATTTGTTAGCTGAGCAATATAATCTTTTGTTCGTATCTGTATCCGATTTATTGCGTGAAGAAGCAAGAGCCCGAAATTTACCCGTTACTCGTGAAGTACTAAGAGAGATTAGTGCGGAATGGCGACGGGAATTTGGTTTGGGTGTTCTTGTTGATCGTGCAATAAAGCAGTTCAGAGGTCATGGCGGTAAATACTCAGGTGTTGTTGCGTGCCCGATGCGCAATGAAGGCGAGGCTCAACACCTCAAAGATCTAGGCGGAACGCTAGTCTGGGTTGATGCCAATCCTCACGTTCGTTACGAAAGAGTAATGCAAGCTGACCGAGGACGCCCAGGCGAAGATGATAAAACCTTTGAAGAATTTTTTGCTGAAGAAGAAGCCGAAATGAAACGTTTAGGCGACAAAGCAACACTTAGTACTGGAGATGTTAAAAAAATAGCCGACGTTTTTATTGAGAATGATGACAACGACCTTAAAAAGTTGAGAGCCATTCTTGATAAGAAAATAAAAATCGACTAGTTTCTTCCCCGTCTGCCCAAACGGGCATTGGGTTATACTTAGATTAATGAGTGAGGCCAGTCGAAGTAAAAGATTTGTTCTTATTGATGGCAAGAGCGTGTTTTATCGCGGTTACTATGCGATGCCTAACTTGGCTACCAAAGACGGTACCCCAACAGGGGGAGTTTTTGGCTTTTCAGTTATGGCACTTGAGGTAATAAAGCAGCTTAAACCGGATTATGTAGCTGTTGCGTGGGATAAACCAAAGACCAACATAAGGGCTCGTCTCAAACTTTACCCTGAATATAAGGCAAATCGTAAACCAGCTCCCCCAGATTTTTACGCACAAATACCCATTTTGCATAAACTCTTAGACACACTTGGTTGGCCGCTCTATGAACTAGACGATTATGAAGCAGATGACATTATCGGAACCTTAGCTTCCCAAGCTACGAAAAAAGGCATCGAGACTCTGATCGTAACTAGTGATTTGGATGTACTACAACTAATTGATTCAAAAGTTCATGCATACATGCTAAAAACTGGTTTAAGTAACATTGAATTATTCAGCCTCAAAAGTTTTGAGGCAAAATACGGTCTAGTGCCAGAGCAATTCCTGGATCTTAAGGCTCTATCTGGTGATTCATCAGATAATATCCCTGGAGTACCTGGCATAGGGGCGAAGACAGCTACTGATTTGCTGAAAACTTACAAAACTCTGGATGAGGTATATGAAAATATTGATTTGGTCAAAGAAACGGTTCGAAAAAAATTAGTGGCTGGTAAAGAACTTGCCTACTTGAGTAAAAAATTAGGTCAAATATGGACAGATGCACCAGTAAAACTTAATTTAGTTGAAGTTGACGGGAGTAAGATTAAACCTGAACAACTGGCTAAAATTCTCACCGAATTAGAATTTAGATCACTTCTGGTTCGCCTCCCGCAGATTATGAATATCTCCCCAGAATCATTATCAAAAGGGTCGGATTCGCCTAAGCTAGCTTCTGGAAAAAATGAAATAATTCGCACCGACGCAGAACTTCAAGACGTTACTTTATCTGGTTTAGATAGCGTAGTGGTGTATTCACGTGCTAAAGGTAAGCACGGTAAGGATCCGATTATCCTAGTGCTCAGCCCAACCCCTGAAAAAGTCTACAGCCTCATTCTAGATAAACTTGACCCGAAAAAGGTAGCTGATAAGTTAAAATCTCTTGCTGGTAGCGACGGTGCTAACCTTGTTGGGTATGATACTAAATCGGCCATCGAGGTTGGCTACAATCTTGGTGTTGAGCTATCAAATATAGGACATGACGTTTTGATCGCATCCTTCTTGTTAAACCCCTTGAGACGAGATCTTAGCTTGAGTGAATTGGCGCAAAACGATCTGGGGTATGAGCACGCCGACTTTGAAGACCTAGATAACGAACAGGTAGTAGAAAAAGCTTCTGAAATTGTAGCTGTGATTAGACAGATTGAAAAAAAACAGAAAAAGGAGCTAGCTGAAATACCAAAGCTAGCTAAAATTGCCAAGGATATTGAATGGCCAATTATTCCTATCTTAGCCAAGATGGAACACTTAGGTATCAAGCTAGACAAGTCAGTTCTAGCTAAGATATCTGATTCAATGGTTGATCTTATCTCGGACTGTGAGCAGAAAATTTATGGACATGCCAATAGGGAATTTAATATAAGCTCCCCCGCGCAATTATCAGAGGTGTTGTTTAACGAACTAAAGCTCCCTACAGCTGGCGTTAAAAGAGGTAAAAGTGCCTATTCTACTGGGATGAGGGAACTGGATAAACTACGTGAGTTACATCCCATAATCGATCTGATTACTGAGTACAGAGAGCTAACTAAACTGAAAAATACGTACGTCGATGTATTGCCTCAGTTGGTTGATGAAAACTCAAGGGTTCACACCACCTTCAACCTAACTATTTCTCAAACTGGTAGACTAAGCTCAACCGATCCAAATTTGCAGAACATACCAATAAGAACGGAGCTAGGCCGAAAAATCAGATCAGCATTTGTTGCTGGCCCCGGAAAAGTCTTTATAAGTGCCGATTATTCCCAATTTGAACTTAGATTGGCAGCTTATTTCGCTAATGATAAACAGTTAATAGAAGAATTTAATAATGACACAGATATACATACACTAATAGCTGCGCAAGTTTACGGAAGAAATCCTGAGGACGTTACTAAACAGATGCGGCGATTCGCAAAGGTTATAAATTTTGGGATTTTATACGGTATGAGCCCCCATGGGCTTAGCCAGGCTACAGGTATGAATCAAGCAGCTGCTAAATCATTTATAGATAAATATTATGAAGTTAGGGCGCCTCTTATTAACTATATGAATAGTCTAAGAGAAAAAGCCAGAAAAGTTGGTTATGCTGAAGATTTATTTGGGAGGCGTAGACCAATGCCGGATATTAATTCGCCGAACTTTGTTATTAGACAAGCTGCGGAGAGAGCAGCCATCAATATGCCAATTCAGGGGACAGAAGCAGATCTAATGAAAATGGCAATGATCGACATTGATAAAAAATTAAAAGATAGCGGAGCAGATATTCTCCTTCAAATACATGATTCAGTATTAGTTGAATGCCCTGAGAATAAAGCTGAAGAAATAGCCCAAATGTTAAAGGACACAATGGAGAAAGTCTATAAACTACCCGTTAAACTGACGGTTGATACTTCGATAGCTAAGGATTGGGGTGCGCTTGGTTAGGCGGCATTTATCTCTACTGCAGCGCGCTCCAAAGCATAAGCTTGATAGAATATCAATATAGTTTACCTATACATATTATTTTGTTCTACTAGCGTAATTAGCTCAGGACCTTTGCAACATTTCAGCGGGTGTTCGGTACTGTAAGCTAGAGTGTAATCTTTCATGGTTGTAGTAAGCAAGATAGTCTTCTAACTGGTTATGTATTGTCTCTGGTTTAGGGAATGATCTATGT
>DATKHC010000001.1:0-137761 GCA_035510465.1 Saccharimonadales bacterium (SeqCode) | reverse complement strand
AGTGGCTCAAGGGGGCAGTTTGCTAAATTGCTAGGGGGAGGAAACTCCCCGCGTGGGTTCGAATCCCACCCTCTCCGCCAGTGATTGTTTTGTTATGGAGAGGTGACCGAGTGGTTGAAGGTAGCAGTCTTGAAAACTGCCGTGCCGGCAACGGTACCGTGGGTTCGAATCCCACCCTCTCCGCCAAGAATTTAGTATAACTACGATGAAATTCAAGTTGTAAAACAAAAATGTTTAATTTTACACTTTACAAACGTTTTACGTTAATGTATCATCTTACGTATGGACGTAAAGTTATCCAGTAAATATCAAATCGTGATTCCTAAGGATGTACGCAAGCAACTCGGTCTTAAGTCTGGCCAAAAAATGCATATAAGTGAAGTGACCAGTACAGGTGTAACACTTTCTAAACAACTAACGGCCGAAGAGTATGTGGAGCGTTATTCCGGTATATTAACCAACACACCATGGCAAAAGGCTGGCGTTGATGCTGCCATTTGGTTACGTCAAGAGCGAGATCAAGATAGATGATTTCTATTGACAGTAACATTTTCATCTATTGGTTAGAGCGAAATCCAGAATTCTATGAAGCAAGCGCGGCAGTAATTAAACAGGTTTACTCTGGGGATCAAATCGCGAGTTGTTCCGTTCTAGTATTAGCCGAAATTTACGATGGTTCTAGTCAGACGATGGAAGCTATTTTAAAATTACCTAATTTATCTATAATCCCAACAACAGAAGAAGTTGCTGAGTTGTCTGGGAAGCTACGTTACACATACACGCTTAAGGTCATTGACGCAATCCACGCAGCTTCGGCGCTTCACTCAGGAGCAAGTTCAATCATAACTAACGATATTCCCTTCAGTAAGAAAAAAATACCGGGTCTGGCGATCACGTTATTAACAAAAATAGTCTGAAAAGTTCCAGACCCGTATGTTCCACCAGAGTAAGCTGTGAAAGATAATTATCCAGAATTTAAGGCGGGAGTTTACCGTCACTATAAGGGACCTCATTACTTGGTCCTTGGCATCGCCCATGACTCCAATTACGAAGATAGGATAGTAGTTGTTTACATCGGTTTGGAGCTTGACCTAGCAAAAGAAGGACCGCGTTTAGCTACCCGCACATATGAAGATTTTTACGCATGGGTTGACCCATCTAACGGAGAAGCTATAAGTAAAAACGAACCTGGTGCTAAAAAAAGATTTGAGTTTATCGGCAATTCACTAGATAACAAATAAAATCGCTGATTAATAATTGTTAGGTAATTTCCGCGCCTCTTGTTGTATTGCGCAGAGGGACTTCACGGAGAAATAGAGCTGCAACGAAAGCTATAAGTAACACAGGTACAGCGAATAAGAACATGTCATGAAACGAGAGCACGAAAGCCTGGTAAATGTCGTGCGAAATACTAGGTGGTAGTTTATTGATAAAGGTTGGTGTGGCCCCAGTCTCAACGCTAGTCGAAAGACTTGAAGCACTAGCGCCCAAGCTACCAGCATGAGGGATTAATTGCTTCAGATGATAAGTTAAACGATTGGTTAAAATAGCGCCGAAGACCGCTCCACCCAAAGAGCTTCCAAGCGTTCTAAAAAATGTTGCTGACGCTGTAGCAATACCAAGTTCATCGCTTGGGACAGAATTTTGAACCGCTAGTGTCATAACCTGTAAGAACATACCTACACCAGCGCCTACAACTACCATCCATATAGACAAGGTCAATTGACTAGTATGGAGAGTTAGGTGGCTAAACAGCCAGACACCGAATGCTGTCACAAGTGTCCCAATAATCGGGAAGATACGGTAATGCCCCCATTTCGTGATAAGTCTTCCGCTAACTATCAAGGTAGTTAACATGCCAGCAACTAGAGGCAACAATAGAAGCCCGGATTTTACGGCAGAGTCACCTCTAACTATCTGTTGATACTCAGGAATAAACAAAATGGCAGCAAACAGCGCTACGCCAGCAAGTAGTGACAAAATGACTGAAACTCTGAAGATATCGTTTTTAAAGAGGTTAGTCGGGATAATTGCCTCGGGTGCTCTGTGTTCCCAAAGACCAAATACTATAGCTGCCAAAACCCCACCCGCAAACAAACTAATGATGGTAGTTGAGCCCCAAGGATAAGTAACCCCACCCCAAACCGTAGCTAGAATAATTGGGATAACTGAACAGGCTAGTAAAACTGCCCCGACATAATCAATCCTTTTATCACTTTTCCTAACGGGTAAATGTAACCTGGCCGCAATTACACTAAGAGCGATGGCCCCAAGAGGTAGATTTACGTAGAAAACCCAGCGCCAGGACAGGGAATCAGTAAAGAATCCGCCTAGTAGTGGCCCAGCCACGCTTGAAACAGCAAAAACTGCACCAAAGTAAGCCAGGTATTTGCCTCTTTGTCTGGGTGAAACCACGTCCCCGACGATAGTCATCGAAAGGGACATCAAGCCTCCTGCGCCAAGTCCCTGAAGGGCTCTAAAGGCTACCAACTGATCCATGTCCCTAGCCTGCCCACAGAGTGCTGAACCTATCAGAAATACGACTATAGCAAACTGGAATATCTTCTTTCTACCAAACTGGTCACTAATTTTGCCGTAAAGTGGGGTTGATATAGCGCTTGTCAGAAGATATGCAGTTGCCACCCAAGCAAGCTTATTTAATCCATGCAGGTCTGTAGCTATTCTTGGTAGAGCTGTCGCAACAATTGTTTGATCCAGGGCAGCAAGCAACATGGCCAACATTAAGGCCACAATAATAACCATGATTTCTTCATGGCTCCGCTCTCCTGAATGGTTTTGATTATTAGCTGTTTCGTCCATAGCTATATTCTATATAGCTTACAAACTTCTGAAAAACATGCAACTTATAAGGTGTGATTATCCAAAAAATGTGTTGTAAGTATTGTGTTGTAAATAAGCGGTCCAGCGGTTGTTTACTGTTTCTGGGTGAGCTATACTGAACAGTAACAAAAATTGCAAATTCTAAAATTTATTTGATATTTGCGGAGGGTAGCACTTATGGCACGCAAGAGCCGTGACGATGATGACCTACTAATGGAAGAAGACGAATTAACGGCTGCTTTCCTGGGAGATGAGGATTTAGCTCCAGAGGGTAGTGAAGAAGAAACTACTGCTGTAGCTGCTGAAGAGTGGGAAGAGGACGATACTGTGCCTGGTCAGTTAGCGGTAGACGTTTACGAGACTAGAGAAAAGCTAGTTGTTAAAGCCAGAACTGCTGGGGTTAACAAGAGTGATTTGGATATTTCGATTGCAGATAACACTCTAAGTATCAGAGGTACGCTTTCGGCTGGAAACGAGGAAGACGTAGAGAACTATTTTGTCCAGGAATGTTACTGGGGTGAATTCTCTCGTAGCATTGCCCTACCAGTCCCAGTTAAAGAAGATGAGGTTGAAGCAGTTCTAAAAGACGGCGTTCTCACCATCAGCTTTACTAAAGTTAAGCAAGAAACTGTTAAGAAGATCCAGGTTCTATAAACACTAAAAGACAAATAAATTAAGCCCCTTGATTTCCAAGGGGCTTATTAAATTAGCCTTCGTTCTAAAAGATTTTGTTTAGCTTCCGCCAGTGCCATTAGTACCGTTAGCCACATTTGAGAGCACAAAGTGAACAATTATTTGAGCTAGAGCCACAACTACTAACCCGATGATAGCGAATAGTATGGTATCTTTAGCGCCAGCCGTTTTGGAAGACTCACCGCCAGAGAGAATGTACTTAAGACCACCAACTATAATCATAATGACAGCGACGATACCAACAATTAACGAAAAGATGTTTAGAGTAAATTGAATTATTCCGTCGATTGAGCTAGTTGCGGTATTACCGTTACTACAATCAGCCCCTGGGGTGAAATTACCGTCAGCGCCACAAGCTATATTTCCTGGTGTTATGGTATCGGCGTGTACAGCAACTGGTATAGCCATAGGTGATAGCATCAGACTTATCATACCTACTGTAGTTAACAAAACTTTTATTCGTTTAATCATTTTTAAGCTAGCCTTTCTTGAGATATCGTAATTACTTATATCATAGCTACTTGCCAAGCTCAAGTTAAAAAAGCTTAAGCTCAGGTGTAGGTTTATTAAAAATCATGTGGCTTTAACTCACGCTATTAATTACAAAATGAACGATTATTTGAGCTAGGGCTACAACTACCAGCCCAACTACAGCGTAAATTAAAGTGTTTTTGGCATTGTTAACGTTTTGTGATTCACCTCCCGATAATATATATCGTAAACCCGCCACAATTATCATCACAACCGCTGCTATACCTACGACTAGGCTCAATATATTTAGGACTGTACCTATAATTTTACTCAGGTCGGATGTACCACCCGCAGCATCACAATTACCTGAGCTATCAATCTCCCCAACTCCTTGACAAATTGTCTGACCTGATGAGCTTGTGAAAGTACTTGCATGTGCAACTGACGGGCTTAAGCCAATAAAACTAAGTACGCTCACTGCTGCTGCCACTAGGAAAATTTTTAATTTAAATTTCATTTTTATACCTGTGTTACTACATAGACAATTAGTGCTCTTGCTAAAACTATAACGACAATTCCAATGATAGCAAAAAGTATAGTGTTTTTAGCCGAATTTACCCTTTGGGACTCACCGCCAGACAATACATACATTAGCCCGCCCACGATGATCATAATAACGGCTGCTACACCTGCAACTAAGGCGATTACGTTAGTAACGTCATCTAGGATGCCACTGCCCCCGTTTGTCAGAGGATCAGTGCTGGGTGCATCTTTACAGATAGGTGAACTAGCGGCGTTGGGGTCAGAGCAGATTTGATTAAATTGAGCGTTTGGGTCCGCCAAAGCCATTTTTGCTGGCAATGCTATAAGGGGAGCCGCAAGAAATAGGCTTAGTGTTATTGCAGATAAAAACTTGTTTAGTCTACGCTTCATACGTTACCCGCTACAAAGTTAACTATTGCTAGAGCGGCCATGCAGACCACCAGCCCAATTAAGGCGTAGAGGATGGTGTCTTTAGCCTTGGAAACTTCTTGGGGCTCACCTCTAGAAATTACATACCTGAAACCAGCTATGGTTACTATAAGTAGTGCTATGGCTCCAAGTATCGAGAACAGTATGTTTAGAGCAGTTTTTATAGCAGCTGCTGAGTTTGATGGGTTACTTAGGTCCGTGCAACTTCCAGGTAATGAGCAGAGGTTTACGCTTGTAGAACTTGAAGAGCAGGAACAAGGAGGACTCGTTTGTGCTACATTTAGCAACTTATCTCCTAGAGACAGTGATTGCGCGGAGGTTGAGGCAGCCCGGCCAAACATCAGCGTTAGCCCAAAAATAAATAACAGTACCAGTACGGGTAGTTTGTGTCGTCTTTTCGGTGATTGGGTCTTGAATTTAGCCACTTTACAACCTTTATTTTCCGCCACCAAAGGCAAAACCAATGTAATTCACAAGAGTAGCAGCTACTGCGCTAATTACTAGCCCTATTAACGCATTGAGGATAGTTGATTGAGCTGCTTTTACGTTCTCTGGCTCTCCGCTACTTAGGATATAGCGAACGCCACCATATATAACAAAGACTACCGCAACAATGCCAGCAATAATTAATAGGTCGTCAAGTACGGCTAAGAGAATTAGCAGTATATTATCTGGGGCAAAATTACTTCCGTTGAACAAACTAAAGCCGTTGAAGTTACAAGCGCTGGTCGAACTCGCTTTAATCGCTAGGTATTTATACCAAACTGGTAAACCAAAGAAGGTAGTACTACTACCTCCGCAACTGTCAGCAAACAGTTTAATTGCTGGTGCGATTGAAGAAAAAATATCCACGTCTATATCTTAGTCCTTTGGCCTAGCCATTAAAAAGTCCCCCGGGAACTATAAACTGTAGAAAGCCATACAAAAACAAAAAGGCAAAAGCGGCTAAAATAGCATTGGCTATTCTTTTCTTAGCGGCTGCTGCGGATTGCGGGTTACCGCCGGATGACGAATATTGAATACCGCCAACAACGATCATCATAACGACCACTATGCCAACTGCCGCAGACAAGAAATTGATTATTGGATTTAAGTATTCAGTTATCAAGTTACAATTAGTACTACAGTTAGCTGCTGCATCCGGTGGAGTTACGTTGGATGGTATGGTGGTAGATTGAACATTAGTTGTGTAGTCTGCGCCTGAGCAATTTTGACCACCTACCCACTGCTCAGCAGAACTGTTGGGCACAGTGGACAGAAGATAACACTGAGTTGGGTCAAATGTCCAAATTGAGGCTGAAGGACATGATTGGCTTGCACACGCCGAAGGGTCACAATTACCCTGACCGCTTGGACTTTGCCCCTGTATCGGAATAAAACTACAGGGGTTAATGCCCGCTGTGCCACACTTGTAGGAAATGTTCGAAAAACTGTCATGGCACACTCCTCCAGATGCGGCAAAAGTATGCCCTTGAAATATCGATATCCCAAAAACTAGGGCCAGGATTAACGAAATTGAATTCAAAAAAGAGGTTTTTGCAAATAAGTTTAGTGTGCTTCTGATAACTTTCATCCTTGATTTTTGTTTTTACAGGTTCTTTATATTTAGAAAAAGTGAGCACTTTTATACTCTGATACCTTATTTTTATTACTATACTGATTTTGACTGCCTTCAGCAAGCTTATGTTTAGATGACTTTTATGGTATAAACAACCTTGAGCAATGCCGTGCAAAGAACAAGTAATTGTTAATAAATTTATTTGCTCGTTGAGATTAAATAAAGTGCTAAGGGACAGCCTTGCTGCCTCTGCTAAAAGTGCTAACTGGGCTAAACCAGTTAAAGTTGTGGGCCTCAATTCATGTTAAAACACAAATTGAAAATCAGTTTAAATATTGTCTTCTTGACTGGATTAGTTGCCATGGGGTTCTTCTTGTTCCTGGGCAATCATAAAGTTTTGGGTGATACTCCTGTTCAGACTCCTGTAGGTGTTCCTTCTAACTATGAGGAGTTTTTCATTCATCTTAATCCCTCGACTGTCAGCGGTTCTGGGGTCACTGTAATCGCAACTCGGCAGGCTGCTCCTTCCCCTGGTCCCGATGGCGGTAATTCAACTGGGACTCTGTCAGTAAGCGGCAACCAAGTAACAACCCAGCAAGTAACGCCTACCTGCCCACCTAAACAAGAAGGACATTGTAATGAAACACCAGTTACTGAACCGCTAACAAATACCTACGAGATTATTGTTACGGGGGATGATAGAACCTTTTATGAAGCCACCAGTGGCAGTGGCACTGCGGCTGGATCTCTGGCTGCATGTACAGACACACCCCAAAACGATTGGACATTTTCAGTTGTAGATTCTAGTGGTTTTACCATTGGTCAAGTTGGACCATACTACGTACCATGCTATCCGGGTGAACCTTCAGATTCCCAAGAATGGGGTAGCCCAACTTTCAGCAACTCTAATGCCGACGAGAACTATACTCCGCCAAGCATCTCGGTTTATCAAAATTGTGGTCATGGATATGGAACTCTACCGAGTGGTCTAACGGCTACTGTAGCGGCAGAATACAACTATAACTGCCCAAATGGTGGCTCAGTTCAAAATGGCGCCTATACCCTTGCTTCCTTAACCGCACCTGGCCCTCCTTCTGGTACTCCAAGCAGTGCGCAAGCCGAATCCGGACCTGCATTGAATTGTGTCGTTGATTTTAATCCTCTGACTTGGTTGTTTTGTCCGATCGTCGATACTGCATCTAAGTTAATCGGCACTTTGGACAGCGCAATAGTTGGTATGTTAGATATAAATGGCTGTCAGTACTTTAACGGCACGATAGCTGGGTCACAGAACCCAAATTGTGCCGGGCAATCAAACACACCTGCCCAGCAAGCCGGGAGTAACGGTTTCTATAAAGCTTGGGAAAGTCTACGAACTCTCGCAATTGCCATAGTCGTTATAGCGGCTTTAGTAATGGTTATATCACAGGCTTTGGGTTACGAAGCTTTTGATGCCTACACCATTAAAAAAGTGCTGCCTCGTATGTTAATTGCTGTTATTGGCATTTCCCTGTCCTGGCAAATAATACAGGTATTGATTCAGGTTTCTGATGGACTGGGGCAAGGTATTAGAGCACTTATTTATACACCGTTTACGTCCATTGGTACGATACAAATCGGTCAAACTGGCTCGACAGCACTGGTTCTGCTGAGCGCAGCCAGTTTGGTAGGTTTGAGTCTTATTGGTATCTTGAGCATTGTTTTGACTGCTGCTATAGCGGTAATTTTGGCCTTTGTTCTGTTAACCTTTCGAGAGATTCTTGTAGTATTCCTAGCAATTTTTGCACCCATTGCTATTGCCATGTATATCCTTCCCGGCACCCAGAGAGTATGGAAATTGTGGTGGGAAAATCTAAGCAAAGCCCTTCTAATGTTCCCAATCATCTCCGGTATAATCGCGATTGGTCGAGTGTTTGCGGCTGTAACTACCTCGGGGGGTAATACTGGCCTAGTTCAAGAGATGGTTGCCATCATCGCCTATTTCGGACCATACTTTATGATTCCGTTTACGTTTAAGTGGGCTGGGGGTTTATTGTCCGCAACTGGTAGTCTGGCTACACATTTGCAGCGAGCCGCCAATAAGCCACTTAATAACTTTAGAAAGAGGAAATTGGCCGAAAACTGGGGTAAGATGAAGAGAGAAAACAGGTACCCTGGAGCCAAGATCCCAGGTATTAATAAGTTTAAGAGGGGTCAGAGATTTAACGAGAGATACAACAGGGGTTTAAACGCTGGGCTCGCATATGTTACTCAGCCTTCAGCACTACTCCCAGGAAAGCACGCCCTGAAAGGTCGGTCCGCCTTATCTACCGGTATGGCAGGGAGTATCAACGAAGCCGCGAAGACTCTCCAACAAGAGGGATTGTTAGACGATGGGTCAGGAAATGAGTTCATAAATCACGGCGGTACTCTAGGATCACTACAAAATCGTGTTAAAGAGCTGAGAGATGCAGGCGAAACTGACAAGGCCGATGGTTTAGCCATGTATGCTAAATATGCTGGCCGAAAAGATATGATCCTAGGTGCCATGAAGGTAAATGCGAGTTTTGGTAAACTATCTGGTGCTTCCCTCGAAAAACTAAATGATATGTACGGAACCTCGCAGCAAGATAGATCAGCCAAGGCCGCGGCTTGGGGAGATCTAATCTTCACCTCAAAGAACGCTGGAAACTACATAACTTACACTTCGGAACTGAAAAACAATGTCGTCAGTAGTTACCAAACCTTATATGATAAAAAACCAACCGACGCACGCCAAAGACTTGGTGCCAATTTGGCTAGAGGAGGCCCAAGCGTGACAAACAGTCTTAAGCCGTACACTGAATATCGTAAGGATGGTACTTCATTTGACGCCGTTGCAGAATCCATGGAAGGTATTGCCGAACGCGTTGGCAACGTAAAGGCAAATGCTACTGCTGAGGGTCAACGAGTAGCTCAACAAATAGTTGCTGCTGCTGCAAATCAGCCTCCCGCGGTTCAGGCGCAGGCCCAGCAAGAAGCACAAGATCAAGTCGTTATTATCAACCAGAGAGCCGACAGAGAAAGACGAGCTTCTTTGGAACAATTGGCTATGACCTACGCACCTGGGGCTTATACTGATCCTAAGACTAAACAATTTGCTGAAGAGGCTGTCAATAGGATAATGGGTTTGGCCAAGGAAATAGAGGATTATCAGAAAGAGAACTTAAGAGGTAGAGGTGGTCAGTTTACAGATCAGAACATAGCCAGTGGCACAGGACAACCACAAGGACCACCTACCGAACCACCGGCGTAGGGTTATATATAATTAAGCGTGAATTAGAAGTTTAAAAAAATGGCAACTTATAAAGTAATACAAGACATAGAAGCGGAGGATAAGCTACTCGGGCCCCTGACCCTGCGTCAGTTCATTTACGCAGGCATAACTGTAGTTTTGATGTTCATAGACTACAAGCTTGCTTCAATCAGCATAGTAGCCATCATTCCACTGTTTTTGCCCATTATCCTATTCGGGGCACTAGCAATTCCCTTTGGCAGGGATCAACCAAACGAAATATGGCTTCTAGCCCGCGTACGGTTTTTTCTGAAACCCAGAAGACGGATTTGGAAACAAGGAGGTTATCAAGAGTTAGTCAAGATTACTGCTCCTGCTGTTGTTGCTCGGCAGATGACTAAAAACTTTTCGGAAACAGAGGCGAAAAGCCGCTTAAAGGCGCTTGCAAACACAATTGATACGAGAGGCTGGGCTGTAAAAAACGTTGGGGTCAATATGTATAACCAACCAGACTATATGTCTACCGAGGAGGATTCTGACCGTTTAATAAATGTAAGTACTCTACCGCAGGACGTCCCTAGCTATGATGTGACTTTAGAAGACGATATTTTGGATAACGCCAATCCGACATCTCAGCATTTAGCTCAAGCTATTGAGCAAAACGAACACGAACAACGGCAATATCATGAAACTTTGGTTGACCACCCCGAGTCCAAAGACAACAAACAAACGAAACAAGACTATTGGTTCATGAATCAACCGACTACCCTACAGGCATCTGACCCTAGACATCAAACTTTTTCTGACTTAACTGTTTACCGTCCGGGTGATGACGATGACGAAAGTACTCAAAACGCATCTATAACTCCTCAGTTAGCAGAAAAAATCAAGAAAGCACACCAAGGGCCTAACCCAGCTTACGGTCACACTCATGTTTTGGAGCCGCTATCAAAAACTGATACGGGCTTGAAAAAAAGTGGGGTTAAACAAAGCGATGCCCAAAGTAAAAAAGTGTCATCTTTAGCTGCTGATAATAATAAAAGTGTCGCAACTATAGCAAGCGAAGCGAAGAAACGTCCTCCTAAAGATGATCTCCCTGAAGAAGTAGTAGTATCATTGCACTAATTTGGCTACAATTGTTATTGATCATTTAGGGGGCAATAGTAAGCTCAATGAATCCTGAGCCTAAAACAAATCCAAACAGTAACACAACTGGTCAAGACCCAACGGTGCTAAACGCCGATGGGACTTATTCTGCGCAGGATTTTACAAACAACCCAACCGAACCAGCAGCTCCAACTTTTGATTTTCAAGCTCAGGCCAACCAGATTCTTAATCAGCCTAGCAATGGTAGCAGTGCTAGCTTTAATCCCCCTGTATCTGGGCAGCCACCTTTTATACCCTCTGCTAATCAATTGCCACCCGCACCCACACCAGCCCAGCAAGGAGTTGCCCCAATACCCAAAAAAGTTAACCCTAACAGTTCTCAAAATGCTCTACAAATAGCCGAGATTAGAGATGGGATTGTGATTTTAAACGATGGCACGTATAGATCAGTCATCATGGTAAAACCGATTAATTTCGACCTTATGAGCCCGGACGAAAAAGAGGCTGTTGAGTTTGCCTACCAGGGTTTTTTGAACGCAATGTATTTCCCTATCCAGATTTTCATTCACTCCGAGCGTGTGGATATTTCTCCGTACATAAACAAACTGGACAAAATGCGACTAGAACAAGACAACATGTTGCTGGCGGTTTTAATGGAAGATTATCTTAATTTTATGGTCGATTTGTCTCAACATACCAACATAATGGACAAGGGTTTTTATATAATCGTTCCTTACTCACCTGTTGAGAACATTCAACAAGCTATTGCTCAAAGTAAGAACTTTTTTACAGGACTTGGAGCTCTGTTTTCGAAAAAAGAGAAAACGGTAGTCATTAATGAGGCCGATTTAGCCAAGGCTAAGGACGAGCTTAGAACTCGTGTTGAGGCTATTTTAGGAGGGCTGGCTCAATGTAATATCAAAGGCTTGCCTCTGGATACACAGGAGCTCATTGAACTTTACTATGACACCTACAACCCTGATACAGCTGTCAGACAGCAACTCAAGAACTTTAACGATTTAAACCCCCCTGTAGTTACTAAAGGCCCTGGTTTGGCTCCTCAACCTAATTTAGACGTAGAGGGGTTATAACATATGGCTTTAGGGTGGAGAAAAAGGCGAATTGACCCAGTAACCGTTGTTCAGGAACAACGCCTCAGAGAGCAGCAAGAGGTAAATGAGGCATTTGAAAAAGGCATAACTGCTCTTCGTGATTTCATAGCTCCAAGTTTTATAGACTTTCAAAGCAACTATTTCCAAATTGGCACCCGATATGCCCGTAGCTACTACGTTTATGGGTATCCAAGACAAGTTTCTACTGGCTGGTTAAGCCCACTTATTAACATAGATGAGGTTATAGATATATCCCACTTCATATACCCCGTCAACGCTCAGGTCGTTTTAGAGAACTTGAGAAAAAAGGTTGGCCAGCTAGAAGCTGGGCTACAAATTGACGCCGAAAAAGGTCGTGTTAGAGATCCGGGTAAACAAGCCGCTATATCTGATGCTGAGGAAATGAGGGACAAGCTTCAGGTTGGCGAAGAACATTTCTTCAGGCTCGGTTTCTATTTCACTATTTTTGGAGGCAGCTTGGATGAGCTCGAATTTGTTGGCCATAAGGTCGAAACACTACTCGGCCAGCAATTAATCTATTCTAAACCCGCCTCCGCTCAACAAGAACAAGGCCTAAATAGCACAATCCCACAAGCAACTGACGAACTACAAATCAGGCGTAACTTCGGGACTGGCGCACTGAGTACTAGTTTCCCTTTCACTAGCGCTAATTTAAGCGACGACAAGGGTATTTTATACGGCGTTAATATGCATAATTCGGGGTTGGTCTTGTTTGATAGATTCAGTTTAGAAAATAGCAACTCAGTTGTATTTGCCAAATCCGGAGCCGGCAAGTCATTTGCCGTAAAATTGGAAGCTCTTAGAAGTATCATGTTTGGGACTGAGGTGTTTATCATCGACCCAGAAAATGAGTACCAAAGAATGTCTGAGGCGGTAGGAGGAGCTTACGTACGTCTTAGTCTAAATTCCAGTGTCAGAATTAATCCGTTTGATTTGCCACAGGTAATTGACACCGAAGAAGCTGACAATGCATTGCGGAGTAATCTTATTACTCTTCATGGACTACTTAGGCTAATGATGGGAGGCGCTCAAGTTCAGATGTTGGGCAACACTACTAGTGCGGTAGTACCGGCTTTGTCCCCAGTTGAGGAATCAGACCTCGATAGTGCCCTAATTCAAACCTACTCTAACGCTGGCATTAGCAACGATCCGCTCACCCATACGGGTACCCCACCAACCATTACTGACCTGTACGATGTTTTACTGCACATGGGAGGCACTGGGCCACAACTCGCCCAAAGGTTACGTAAATATACCTCGGGGACATTTGCGGGTATATTTTCTCAGCAAAGCAACATCAACATAAATAACCCTATGGTAGTTTTTAATATTAGAGACCTTGAGGATGAACTGCGGCCTGTAGCCATGTATATAGTGTTGAACTATATCTGGAATAAGACTAAAACTGATCAGAAAAAACGACTTTTAGTAATCGACGAGGCCTGGCAGTTAATGAAATATGAAGATTCAGCTAACTTTATGTTTTCTCTGGCCAAACGAGCCAGAAAATATAATTTAGGCATTACCACTATTAGCCAGGATGTTGAAGATTTTATCGGCTCGAGAATGGGCCGGGCAATTGTAGCCAACGCTTCAATGCAATTGTTGCTTAAACAGTCTCCATCAGCCGTTGATCTATTGTCGAATGTTTTTAAGCTAACTTCAGAGGAAACAAAACGTTTAAGTCAGTTCCCTATCGGCCAGGGTTTGTTTTTCGCTGGACAGAACCATGTTCATATCCAAGTGGTAGCCAGCCAGACTGAGGCCGGTCTAATTAGTACTACTCCTGGCCCAGTCAACCAGGGAGCTGCTCCAGAACAAGGTGAGCTCAACCAACCATCCGGCGATATTGAGCTTCGTCAGTGAAGACCGGGGCCTATAGTAAAATAATGATCGATGATAGCCAAAAAAACTAAGGCCACTTATGGATGATGATGAAGACAAAAAATCTGTAGGTCTAGATAAAATTAGGCAATACGAAACTTCCCCGGGAAACAGAACAAGTGCAACTGGTGAGGCTCCCCAGGGAAACAGAACAAGTGCAACAGGCGAAGGTAGTGATAACCAAACAGAGGGTGTAGGTTCCCCAAATTTCTACAAGCCAACAACCGGTGGTGGTGAGCCTGCAATTTTTACCTCCTCGTCTGAGGATGAGGACGGAGAAGGATCTGGTACATCAACTAGTGGGGGTCTTTATAACTCATCAAAGGCAAAAAATGCGTTGAAGTCAAAGATCAAAAAAACCGGTTCAAAGAAAACCAAGTTGTTGTTAATAGGTGGAGGGGGTGGAGGGGGTCTTATGGTAATTGCAATTCTCCTAATATTTGCGGCTTCACTTTTAATACCAGGGTTTGAGCAAAATATCATCGATTGGCAATTCGCTAGAGTCGCCAGAAGCTTTGCGGATGACTCAGCCGAAATAACTGAAGAGAAGCTGGCAATAGAAGCTGCCAGCCCTGAAGAAAAAGCTGCTCTTGAAAATGAAATTGATTCTCAAAGCGACACTACACTTAAAGAAATTGAAACCTACAATCCTCAAACAACTGAAAACGCTCTAACAGACAGCGTTAGCAACCCTGATGAAGGTTTATTGCAATTGGACTATAGTCCATCTGGCCAATTAAATGGGATTACCCAAGATGGACAGGCTGATGCTATTACTGACACCGCAAAAACCCCAGCCGCTTTTGCCCAACAAGAGCACGGAGCAGCTGATTTTACAGGCAATCCAAGCTCAGCTCAGTCAGCTTTTGAAAGTGATCTATCTACAAATACCGATGGGATTAGCACAGTCATAAGAGGGCCGATCAACGTTGATGAGATTTTGCCGAGCCTAGGTATAGAACTAGAGGCCTGGACGCCCCAAGAACTAGCTGATTACACAAAAGACACTCCTACCCAAGCTGAGGCGGAATTAGAACAAGACGCCTATAAAGCCATAGATGATCAAGCTGCTGATGGTAGCTCAACTGTTAGTCAAGACAACAGCGACGCTAAAGCTGCCGCAGCTGACGAAACCAATTGCGTGGAGAATGCGCAGTGTCTGGAAACGATAGTTAGCAACGACGGCGAGGAACCTGCTGTTGTAGCCACCGATTTAGCAAACGACACGGCCAGTAGTTGGTGGAATGATATTCTCGGAGCAATATCGCCTGCCCAAGCTGTCGCACTGCCACTATGCATTATTTACGATGGTTCAATCGATAACTCTGGCTCAACTATAGATGCTCAAGATGCCGAAATGGAAAAAACCGGTTATTTAGTGGATAGCGCCGGTGATCAGCAAAAAGCTGGTGATACCAATGCTCAGGCTGTAGGTGCCTTTAATTGGAAATTGGGCAATATAGATCAATCAATACCGGAAGAGAGAGCCAGTGGCCAAACGATCGATACCACTTCAGTATTAAGTCCACAAACTGGCGCATCAGGTACATATAGCTTATTCAATGTAGTCCTTAATTCAGTTGGTTTGCCTGGTTGGATCGCCAGCTCATTTAACAGTGCCATAAAACCGTCCTGCCAAGCCATAACTAGTCCTGAGGGAGTTATAACCGTGGCTACAGTTAATGTTCTGGGAAATGCCATAGCCGACGTCTTCACTGGTGGTGGAGCAACTACTGCTGAAGAAGGCGCAGAATTAAGTGTCCAGGAAGTAATATCTCAGATAGCCTCAGAGCTCTCCGAACAATTAATAAATAAAGATGCTCTAAAGGATATCTTCACCAGTACTTTTTCTAAGGAAACTTTGGGTAAGGCTGCTACCATAGCCGGGGCAACCTTGCTGTCAAAGCTTATAGTGGTTTCATCAATGGGTGCCACAGACAGTGGTCTATCTACTAATGCTGAGTTTGCTGATGATGCTGATGCTGGTAATAATTTAAGTGCTAACCAATTAGAGCAATTGCAGTTTTATGGTAGGCCTCTCACAAATTCGGAAGTTGCAGCTACAAGCTCACAAGACACATCATACCTTGCCTCTCTCAACTCTAAGAAAAACGCTTACCAGAGGTATTTTGCGCTAAGTAATCCTAGTTCACTCACTTCTCATGTAGTGTCAACCATTGCATCAATCCCCGTTAAATCGTTTTTTAGTTCGATGTTTTCAAAAATCGGAGATATCCTACAGCCACTGAGTTGGATTTCAAAACTACCTTTTGTTGGACGAGCAAACGCAGTAGCTTCCACCAATATCGACAATCAAGACTATGGGATCGTGCAGTGGGGGTGGAGTGCTCCGGAGGAAAGTCTAATAAAGACTGACCCAAGCTATCAACCGCTTGAGAATCAAATGATTCTAGACAAAAGCGGGCAAGAGAGTTCTATAGCAGGTAAATATGCTAGTACTTGTTACAGTATAAACAAAACAATGGGAGACCTATTATCTAGTGGTCAAATTCAGCGAGACTCAAACGGAGATGTAATACCTGCAGCTACTGGACTTTGTTCACCGTGTAATTTAACTACCAACGACCCCATAGACACGGTGTGTCCACCCGATAATGACCCTGGTAATTTGGTATTTAGGTGGAGAGTTGCACAGGCCTACGACACAACAATTCAACAATTAACGGACATACAAAACGGTGCATCGCCTGCGACAAATTAACCGTTATCAACGTGCTGTGTTGCTATTGTTAGTGGCTGTTTGTTTGATTATTTTACCCTCTAGCCAAGCCCTTGCTTATACGGGCACTGATTACAATTCATTCCTCGGAAAGACTCCGTTTTATGACCCAGACGCCGCTGTTGCTGCTGTCTGTGCAGGAGGCGCTACTGTTACAGCGCTAACCGGCAATGATAACGAACAACAAGCATATAACTTTTTCATACAAAACGGTTTAAGCCCGATTCAAGCGTCGGCTGTGGTTGGCAACCTTATGGATGAATCCCACGTAGACCCAACCGAAATGCAGATAGGTGGCGATAGCAACAACCCAAATGACGCTGGTAGCGGAGGTTGGGGTATTGCCCAATGGACGCCAGGCGGCAAGGCCATACAAATTGCTCAAAGTCTTAAGATTACCTCCCCCATTTACGAACTTTCTACCCAACTAGCCATGGTCTGGGGTGAAATGGGTGGTACTGGCCTTACTGGAGTACAAGACTGGGTTAAATCCTTGCAGGGGATGACCGACTTAAACCAAGCAACTCAGTTTGTCGAAGCCGAGTTAGAAGAAGGGGGCATTGCCAATTCAGGCGTAACCAACCCTCCTCAAGACGATGGATACTTACTGAACCGTGAAGGTGATGCTCAGTCAGTTTTGTCGAAATACGGTGGAGCATCGGGAAATAGTGGATCAACCACTAGTTCTAGTTCGAATTGCAGCAGCAGTACTGTCAACTGCTCTAGCTCAACGGCCACTAGCACTACTAGTTCTGTTTCGTCATCCAATTTAAGCCAAACTCGCCAAAATATCGTCTGCAACGCCCAGAAAGAGCTCGCCACATGGAAAGCCGAGCCTAATTATAACTCACCATATCCAGACTTCATCTACGCAGCTACTGGGTTTTTGAAATATACCGATAATAATTATGAAGAATGGTGCGCCGATTTCGTGAGTTGGATATATAACCAAGCGGGCTACCCATTTTCTGGCGGGTTAGATGGTGGTTGGAGACAACCATCAGTAGTTTCTATTCAAGTGCTTGGTCAACAAAATCAAAATTTCCACTGGCATCCTGAGAGCAGTGGTTATACTCCTCAACCTGGCGACTTAGCCCTACACTACGACCCCTCTCAGGCAAATCCTTGGTATCACATCAATATCTTTGTTTCGTCAAGTGGTGGTGAATCGAATTATATTGGTGGTGATCAAGGTGGAAATGGTACACCGGATTATGCATACGGCTCACAGCACCCAGCTAGCGGTTCTGTGGTGTCTTTAGATACTTTTTCGGGGTATTATTCAGATAACATTGTTGGGTATGTGTCGCCAGATTAAGGAGGCTTATGAATCATTCGATATTTCAAAAAAGAACAAGAATAGTCTTCGTGTTGGCTGCCGTACTTGTTGTATTCTGGGTAATTTGGTTAATTTACTACGCCTCAACTTTTCATGTAGTTAGCACTAATCCGGGCATGAGTAATGTTGCCACAGACAGTTCTTCTATAAAGATTAGTTTCAATCGACCAATTTCAAGTAGTAATTTGATTGTTGTTTCGAATCCTTCGATAGTGACTTCAACAAAAGTCAGTTATAAAGCGTTGGTCTTGAGCTTAAGTTACCCCCTAAACCAAAGTACTAGGTATACGTTAACTGTTGTCTCAGTAACGGACAATCTTGGGAAACAACTAAAAAACCTCGTTTTCACATTTACACCAAAATACGTACCGTATGCTAACTTGCCTGTTAGTCAACAAAAAACCATTTTTCAGCAGCCACCCACTGCCAGTGACCAGCCGCCAGATTTTGGTGATACCAGTGGCTTAATCAACCAAGGTCTATCAACCCAGCAAGTACAAGACTATGAACAGGGGGTGACTGCTTTTGCCCAAACTACAAACATAAAACTCAGTAGCGCTATTATTAACCAAAGTAGCATTACTACTGGCCCAATCAACCCTGATGGTATTTTTGTTATAAACTTTTCCGTTTCGATTAACGAGACAGTTTATAACGCAAGCTTCCAGTATAGTGGCTTAAATTCAGGTGAATTGTTCTTGCACAATACATCCTCAGGGAGTCAAGTTTTCGATTCAGGCATACTTAGTGTTGGAAGTTAGGATTCAGGGTCTAGGCGTTAAGGGGAATTATGAAGTTTGACCCCATAAAGTGCTGTACCACTATATCAGCATCTGTGGTTGTCACAAATGACTGATTATTACTCAGGAATTCAACTAAAGACAATCTTCTGGCTCCGTCGAGCTCACTGAAAACATCATCAAATAACAGGATTGGTTTTTGCTCTCTTGCTGATTCGATAATTTGGGCTTCGGTGGTTTTCAGGCTTAGTATGATTGTTCTGACTTCACCTCTCGAAGCGGTTTCTGATCCTGGGTGATTGTTGATTGAGATTTCAAGGTCATCGCGGTGAGGGCCAAACGAGGTGAAACCTCTTTCGTAGTCAGTTTGAATTGATCCCTCCAATTTATCAAGAAGGTCGCTTTCGTAATTAGCTAGGTTGCACCCAGAATGATATCTCAAACTGATCTTGTCTTTGGTCTTTGAAATTGCTTTATAGTTATCGGATATTTGATCTGAAAAAACACTAGTAACATTGAGCCGTTCAGCTACTAATTGGCCACCTAATTCACTCAACCTTAAGTTCCAAGGAAAAAGTTGGTTGTTTGTGATAATGCCTCTTTTTAGTAAACTGTTCCGTTGCCTTAAAGCTCTTTTATATTTAAGTTTTAATGTCTTAAACCCAGCTTTAGTTTGCTCCAAAACCGCATCAATGAAGTTGCGACGAAGCTCTGGGGGGCCATTTAATAAGAGTAGATGATTAGGCTCAAATAGCACTATTGGTATTGTCTTACCAAGTACTAGTCGCTTGTATGGTTGATTATTTATTTCGTAGGTTTTTGTGGCTCGTTTCTCGTTGTCTAAGCTAATTTTAACAATCCTTTCTTGGTTTTCCGTACGTGATTCGAGTCTGGTCCAGTCACTTTTGAAATTTATCAGCTCTTTGTCCTGGGCTTTATAGGAAGACCCAGAAGTGACGGTGATTAAAGCTTCTAGTAGGTTTGTTTTACCACTGGCGTTAGGCCCAACAATAATGTTAACTTTGTCTGAAAATTCAAAAGAGTCGTCTATATATGATCTGAAATTTTGGAGGTGGATATCAACAATCATTGAGTTTTACCACCTCTTATATTTGTTTAACTTTTTAGTGGCATTATTATGTGGGTATAGTCCGGGTTTTTTGAGGCCGAAGCGATAACTATTGGGTCAAGTTTCCCATTAAATTTACAAACAACTTGTTCTTCGGGTATTACATGTAGTGCATCAAGTAGGTAGCGGGAATTCATAGTTACAACTCCACCGCCTTTAACTTCAGCTTTGGCGCTAGAAGTGTTTTCTCCTAACTGCGATGCTACTGAATGAATACTAATTTCTTGTTTTTTCTCGTCTACGTTGATTGTTATGGAACCCGCGCTCTCCCGTGCGAATAAAGCTGAGATTTTGGTTATATTAGTTAGTTCAGATTTTGGTAGAGTTATGGTTGTTTCAAACTGTTTTGGGATAAGGTCACGGTAGTTTGGATATTTTCCATCTATTAATCTTGCGACTAGTTCAATTTCATCAACTTTGAAAAGTACCTGCTGGTCATCATAAGTTATAGTGGTGTTCCCCTCTGCGTCTCCCATGACTCGCAGCAACTCATTAATCGCAGATGCGGGTATTAGCAAGCTAAAGTCTGTTTTTGCTGGTGCCAGGTTTTTTTCTGCTAACCTGTAACTATCAGTTGAAACTAGATATATTTTTCCATTGAAACCATTTATATAAACACCTGTTAAAACAGGTCTTGCGTCGTCGTTTGATGCTGCCACAACCACTTGGCTTAAACCAGTTTTTAGTTTTTTTGAGTTAATTGATAGGCTTTGGCCTTTATTAATCGCTGGCATAACAGGGAATTCGGATGAACTTATGCCGTTTATAACCGATTGATACATTTTGGAGTTTATGTGTAGTTTTTTGTCTTCTAATTCAAGTTCAACTACATCATTTGGTAAGTTTGAAATAAAATCTTGAGTTAACCTAGCAGGAACTGTTATTGACCCCTCTTTTTGGACTTTCGCACCAACAAAATGAGTTATTGCAATATCCAGGTTGGTGGCTATAACACTTAGTCTGTTGTTTGTGGTTTTAAGTAGTAGATTAGATAGAATTGGTAGGGTTGATCTACTCGAGGCAGTTTTAGCGACACTAGAAATAGCTTTATTTAAGTTTTCTTGGGTGACCTGTAGTTTCATGTTTTTTCCTAACCCCACCAATAAGTAATTAAATTATTAAACTTCATAGTTGTTATTAATAGGCCTGTGTTTAATGTGAACAAAGACACTAATTAAACTGTTATTATAATTATTTGGGGGTGGTATAAGTTTAGGAAAAATAAAGAACAACCTTTGTATAAACAACCTTTGTATAAACAACCTATAAAAACTAAAAACAACACACGTGTATAAGTAAGCTAAGTACCCACAAGCAACCAGACTTATAAACAAGTAAAACCAATTCTTGTACTCAGGCATATAGACGTTCTTTTATTTCCGTTACAGCTGACTTAATAATATTATCGAAGGCTAGTTCCTTCTCTATTTTGTCAATTGAGTGAATTGCCGTCGTATGGTCTTTTCTACCAAGCTCTCTAGCAATTTTAGGGAAAGATAAATGAAGCTCACTCCGTAAAATATACATAGCTACTTGTCTAGGGACCACAATATCCTTATCTCTTTTAGGTCCCAAAATCTCATCAACAGATATCTGGAAATGTCGGGCTGTACGATCAACCACCTGCCTAGGACTAACGTGCCTGGGTTGAGACTTGCTATTAAGTAGTGATGTAGCAACAGCTAAACTCGGGTCAAGTTCTCTCATTTCACAAAAAGCGAGTAGTTGGTTTAAAACACCCTCAAGCTCTCTGACATTTGACTGAACAAGGCCAGATAAAAACTCGACTACATCAATAGGAAGACTCACACCATGCGAAAGAGACTTGGTTTGCACAATTGCGCAACGGGTCTCAAAATCTGGGGTCTGCATATCAATAGTCATACCCCAAGCAAACCTACTACGTAATCTATCCTCTAAAGTTGGTATCTCACCTGGTGTCCGGTCGCTACTGACAATAATTTGTTTATTAGCTTGATATAAGGCATTAAAGGTGTGAAAGAACTCCTCTTGCATCTTCTCCTTACCCGCAATAAATTGAATGTCGTCCACAATTAGGACATCTGCACTGCGGTAGTGCTTACTAAACTCACTAGTTTTTTTGAACCTTAGCGCATCCACAAACTCTTGTACAAATTGTTCGGTAGAAATGTAAACCACGCCAAGATTTGGATCAGCGTTTTTGAAAGAATTCCCTACCGCTTGGATTAAATGAGTTTTGCCAATCCCAACACCACCATATAAATAAAGAGGGTTATATTTGTCCCCGGGTAGCTGAGTAATAGCCTGGCAAGCGGCATAAGCCAGTTCGTTACCAGATCCAACTACAAAATTCTCGAAAGTATAGCGTTCATTTAAACCCTGGCGGTAAGTATGTGTGAGGCCTCCAGTCGTTGTCTGTGTTCTCACGGCCTGATTAGTTAAGTTCACTAAAGGCCCGTCATCTACCTCGTTGTCTGGTATGGGTGTGAAAGAATGGATCTTATACTCAACTTTCTCAGGGTTTACGCCGTTTTTAGAAAGAACATCAACAACTAGTTGGCTATATTTACTCTCCAACTGGTGCTTAATAAAGACATTGGGAACCCCAACAACCAGTACATTGTCTTTTTGTCTTAGTAACCTTGTGTTTTTAAACCAAGTTAAGTAGCTTGCTCGGCTAATAGACAATTCAATCTCGCCAAGCACAGCTTGCCACAGGCCATCCTGCATGTTTGTTAATCTCCCCCAATCACAGATTTTATCCACTAACTATAACGTGTCCAAGGTTACTTTTCCACAGTGAATTAAGCGACAATCCATAAACTAAAAAAGCAACTTGCCCCAGATGAAACTTATACACACGTTGTGCGGCTATCTGTAAAATAGTGGAAAAGGTTTGGTCAGAGGTGGAAAAGTTGCTAAGATTGGTGGGTAAATATTGTTAATTTCACGTGACCTAAATTTTATCCTTGACCTAGGCACAACAACCTATCTACAGTTATAAACTGCTATGCCAAAGAGAACCTACCAACCCAAAAAACGCCAACGTTCAAAAGAACACGGGTTTATGAAACGCATGTCTACTAAAGCCGGCCGATCGATCATAGCTCGTCGCAGATCAAAAGGTCGAACAAGACTTACGCACTAAACTAACCAATCCCCATGATCTCCCAAAAAAACCGGTTTCATGGTTACGGCTCGCTCAACTTCACATATAAGCACGGCCGAACCTATCGTTCCGAAGACTTCACTTTAAAATATGCCATAAACGAAAGACGCAAACGATACCGGCTGTCAGTTGTGGTTTCCAAGAAAGTTAGCCCATCAGCTGTGGTCAGAAACCGGATTAGACGACGCCTATATGAGGTATTTCGATCTCAAGAAAACCAAATAAATAAACCCTACGATTTAATACTCAGTGTCTTCAGTAATCAGTTTGCCGATATGCCGTTTGAAGCAATAAAGCAAAAAACAGACGAGGCCCTAACAAAGACAGGGATTATTAACACCTGAAAAATCCCTGGGATGCAGACTAAATTGGTAAGCATTCGAGCTCAGTTACTCAAGGGGTCGTCATGCTATACTTGTTTCAAATATTATGGCCAAATCATCAGACACAGTTTTATCCGTAGTAGTACCGGTATTTAATGAGAGTACTGGGCTTGAGCAATTTCACAAAAGCCTGGTAGTCTCACTTCAAAAATCAGTTAGCAATTCATACGAAATTATCTACTGCGACGATGGTAGTACTGATGAAACACCGGGATTAGTCAAAAGATGGAATAAGCAAGACCCAAGGGTTAAATTAGTTGCTTTTTCACGCAACTTTGGCAAAGAGTACGCCCTTTCGGCTGGCATAGCCCGGGCTAGCGGACAGGCTATTTTATCTATTGATGGCGATGGCCAACATCCAGTAGGTCTAATAGACAACTTCCTTAAAGCTTGGAGAGCAGGCTCTCAGGTTGTAGTTGGGGTTAGAACTAACAATGGACACCCAAGTGTCCTAAAAAAAATGAATTCTGGAATTTTTTATACGCTATTTAACAAGATGACATATCAGCAGCTTTTGCCCGGCTCTACTGACTTTCGTTTAATCGACAGAGTGGTTCAAAAAGAGTTTATTAAGCTGCATGAAAACGATCGACTAACTCGGGGCTTAATCGACTGGCTAGGTTTTAAAAGAAGCTATATTTATTTTGAACCTAAGCAAAGAGTTGACGGTGAGCCAAATTATTCTTATCGAAAACTCGTTCAGCTGGCTAAAAATAGTTTCATATCACTAACCCCTAAACCACTATATATATTTGGTATATTGGGTGTTGCCATTACTCTTCTAGCCTTTTTTCTTGGTCTAAGTGTAATTATTGAACAGCTAATATTATCCGACCCACTTAGGTGGAAATTCACTGGTACTGCTATGCTTGGCATTTTTATTACCTTTTTAGTGGGGATCGTATTAATGTCACAAGCTGTTTTATCGCTATACATTTCTAGTATTCAAACTCAAACGAAAGATCGTCCGTTATACATCATTGACTACAAAAAATCTGCTGGGATCAAGGAAATGGATGAAATTGATTAAAATCCCACGAAACTTATTAGAAACACTTAGCTTTACGTGTTTTTGCCCCAACAGATAGAGAACCCGACATGATATCATAGGATAAGTCACAGATAGGATCCTGTATGTTTGCGTCCATTTTTCAAATTATTATCGTAAAACCAATTTTCAACCTCTTGGTGTTTATTTATGCCATTTTACCTGGGCATAACTTTGGTCTGGCCCTAATTATCTTTACCATCGTAATCAGGTTACTTATGTGGCCACTGATCAAGAAACAGCTTCATCAAGCCAAAGCCATGCGGGATTTGCAACCAGAGATAAAAAAGGTTAAACAAGCCGCAGCTGGTAACCGTCAAAAAGAATCACAACTGCTCATGGAGCTCTACAAAGAAAAAGAGATTAATCCTTTTGGCTCAATCGGTACGCTAATCATCCAATTCATCATCTTGATAGGCCTATATTCCGGCCTAAGAAGCGTGGTAGCTCACCCAGAAGCCATAATCACCAACTCCTATTCTTGGATAAGAAACTTCAGCTGGATGAAGGAGTTAGCTTCAAATATCCACCGATTTGATGCATCTCTTCTAGGTTTAGTGGACTTAACTAAAGCTGCTTTGAAAGCCAAAGGCGGCATATACTGGCCAGCCATGGTTATTGTGGTTGCTTCGGCCATAACTCAGTATTTCTCATCTAAACAGTTACTACCCTCATCCAAAGACTCCAAAGGGCTGAAAGGCATCTTAAAGGACGCAGGTAAGGGTAAACAAGCAGACCAAACAGAAGTTAGTGCTGCTGTCGGTAGATCAACCCGCTACTTCATACCGGTTTTAATCTTCTTCTTTACGGTTAGTATTGCCTCAGCTCTATCACTTTACTGGTTTGTTGGTGGACTCATAGCATTTCTTCAACAAGGTTACATTTTGCGCCGAGACGAGTCTGAAATGGAGAAGAGTGTATCAACTTCGTCGGGTAGCACAGACAGGACTGTAGTGGCTAGCGAGGTTGTGTCAGCCACAAAACCAAAGCCATCTCAAAGTAAGAAGAACAAAAAGAACTCCTCTAGATCTAAACGGAGGAAAAAATAATGGAAGACTCAATCCAATTTGCTAAAAAGTACTTAGAAGATATCCTATCTTTTTTTGGGCTTAATACAGACGTCTACGCTACATACGATGACGAGGTGATTGAGTTGTCGGTTCCCTCAACACATCTAAACGGGTTTTTAATCGGTCAGCGCGGTGATACCATGCGAGCGATGCAGTTTTTAGTAGTTAGTGCGCTCAGAAACGGCGGTTTCGAGATAAATAGAGTGAACGTGGATATAGCGGACTACAAAAAAGCTAGGGCTGAACAACTAGCCAGTCGAGCAACTGAGTGGGCAGCCTCTGTAAAAGAATCAAAGGAACCAATGCATCTAAGGCCAATGAATGCAGCTGATCGTAGAATAGTCCACAAAACTGCTTCGGATTACGGTTTGACCACTGAATCTGTAGGTGAAGGTCGGGAACGTCACGTAGTTTTAAATCCAACTGAAGACTAGTCTTGTTGCTCAAGAACAGAATTATAGACAGATAAGGTTTGCTCAGCTGTTCTTCGCCAGGAATACTTAGCCGCTTGTTTGCGACCGTTTTTGACTAACTGGCTTCTCAGCTTCTTATTTGTTAATACTTGGTTAATTTTAGCTGCCATATCAGTTATGTCGTAAGGATCAAAATATATAGCTGCCTCACCGTATACTTCTGGGAGAGACGTGGCGTGGCTTGAAACCACTGGTGCGCCTTCGATCATAGCTTCCAAACCGGGCAAACCAAAGCCTTCGGATAAACTCGGGAAAACGTAAGCCTCAGTGTTTTTGTATAACCACTTAAGTTCTTCCTCAGAAACAAAACCCGTAAAGACAGTGTCGCCTGCGCCCATATCTTCAGCCCTTTTTTCTAGGCGTCTGTAGAGCGCGTCTTTTTTCCCTGCTAGAACCAGTTTAAGTTCAGGGTGTTTCTGTTTAAGTAGAACAAAAGAGGCCATTAAACGTACCAGGTTTTTATGGGGCACGGATCGCCCAATGTACAAGATAAAAGATTGATTAACTAATTGTTCAATTGGTTTTGGTATGCCTTCGATTCTGTCCGCAGCTTCGTAAGTCACGGTTATCTTTCTACTATTTATGCGAGCAAATTTAGCTACATCCTCTTTCGTGTACTGAGTAGGCGTTATAATTGCGTCCGATTTTCTCGCAACTATTTTATTAACACGTCTATAGACCAGTTGTTTAAATGCAAAAACCAAGAAGTTTTTTGATGGATTACGGAAACGTGCAGTAGTCAGATCATGCATCGTGGTTACCACCTTACCCCGGTATAAAATTGGTTGCTGGACAAAGGCAAAATGAACTAAATCAGGCTTAATCCTTTTAATCTGCGCCAATAAACCTATTTGTTCGG
Organism: Saccharimonadales bacterium (SeqCode); assembly: GCA_035510465.1. GTDB lineage: Bacteria > Patescibacteriota > Saccharimonadia > Saccharimonadales > DATKHC01 > DATKHC01. The sequence goes on along the minus strand of DATKHC010000001.1, from coordinate 110,917 downwards.
AAAAAGTAAACTCTTTAAAATGGCAAAATAATTTGGTGAATTTTGGGTTTTTAGGGTTCCAACCATCCATATCAGCAGGTTTTAAGAGAACGCGATAGTCATTTGTCTTATCTATGTCTTGTAGATAGTTAAGCAATCGTTCAATATACCTACCCGAACTAGTTCTTAGCTCTCTAGCATCAACAACAATCATCATAGTCCTCATGTTACAATCAAAGAAGTTTTTTTCAAAAGTTCATTAAGCGGTTGGGGCTCTATATTGTTTGCAAATTCTATTAAGAAATGACTATGAATAAAATGACGTCAATAGTTAAAGAATTACTTAAACAACGATTTATTAGATATTTAATTGTCGGAGTATTTACGTTCATTATTGATTTTGGCTTACTGTTCTTTTTCAGAATAAAACTTAACACAGGACTAACACTGGCTACCAGCATAGGTTATTGGACCTCAGTTATATTTAATTTTACACTGAATAGATTTTGGAGCTTCGACAACAAGGACATCAAAAGCTTACATAAACACGCACTAGCTTATGCAGTACTTCTAGCATTTAATTATACCTTTACGGTTATATATATAAGAGTAGTCACTGGTGCACTAACGAGCATAAGTTCAACAAAGTCTTTAGTTATCGCTAAAGTATCGGCTGTGGCAATTCAAACCACATGGAATTTTTTCATATATAGAAAATATATTTTCGTTAAAAAAGAGCATAAAAGTACCAGTGGATATAGTGAGGTAACCACTCCAAAAGTTTAAAGTTAGTTTCGCCGGCTGTTCTGTCTCTCCAGGTTGAAGGGAGCTCTTTAATGGTTTTCTTAAGCTTAAAAGCTTTAACAGTTATTTCCATTCCTATCTCAAAACCACCCTTGCTTTCTATGGTTATAGAGTCCAGTAATGCCTTGTCATAAAGCTTAAAGTTATTTGTGACATCATGTGTTGGGAATCGCTTTACCCAGTATAGAGATGTTCCTGCAAGTCTAGACAGAGTTCGTTTTATTAATGGTCCACCAATCTGTTTGCCCCCCTTCATATAACGACTTCCGCATACTACAGATGCACCCTTTTGGTATTCTCGGACCATGTTATCTACAATGCTCAAATCATCTGAGAGGTCTGCCATAGTAACTAATACTGGCCCACTTTTAACATAGTCAAAACCACTTAGTATAGCGTTTAGTGCGCCTCTTCCAATATTATTTTTGTGCAGAACTATAGTTTTATCCTTCTTCTGAAATTTTTTTACCACAGGGATAGTCGTGTCTTCATCAAAGTCATAAATCACAATTAACTCAGACGGAGTTTTAATACTGTTCTTTATTTCCTTATATAGCGCCGGAAAGTTATCTCCTTCGTTGTAAACCGGTATAACAATATGGAGTAAATCTGAGGATTTTTTAGATATTACCATGTTTAACTTGTTCTACGATCCAAGGGATTACTTCGTCTAGCATCTTGTCCAGGGATGTAGTTGTTTCATAACCCAACATCTTCTTTGCTTTTGTAGTATCTGGAACTCTTTTTTGAACGTCATGCTCAAACGGTTTATCGGAAACAAATCGAAATGGTTTATCGCCGTTTAGTTTTTCCCAAATTACTTCAGCTAACTCTATTACACTGGTTGATTGAGCGGTTGAAATATTAAAATCTTCGTTCAATGCTTCTTTTTTCTCGATGCAAAGCCTAATCCCTCGTGCTAAATCACCCCCATAGGTATAGTGACGGACTTGATTACCTTTACCAAGAATATGAAGTGGGTCTTGCTTCTTAACAATTTTCTGCACTAAATCGGGCACTACGTGGCTCATAGCTAATTTAACGTTTCCGGAGTAGATTTCTTTATCACTTAGAGCTCGCTTTTCGCCAATGCCAACACAGTTAAAGGGTCGAATTATAGTATAGGGCAGCTGATACTGCTCCCATCCCCCTCTAGCGAAATACTCACATGCCAGCTTTTGGAAACCATAGGTTGAGATTGGAGGCGGGGATGTTTTAATCGCTGTTTCGGGGCTAGGGAATTGATCAGTCGATTCATATACCATCGACGATGACATCACGACAATTTTCTTAAGCTTCTTATTTTTAAATGCCCAAATAGCAGCATCAAACGCAGCGGCGGTTATGCGCTCGTTCTCAGCAAGTAATTCGTAGGCAAACTCATGAAAGTAGGATATGCCGCCAATCATAGCTGCTCCAGACACAATGACATCAACGTCCTCGACAGCTTTTTTCATTAGCTCTACGTCTTTTGCATCCCCTTCAATAAACTTATAGTTTGGATGATTGTCATAGCTTTTTTCAACTTTTCCGTACTTTGAAAAGTTATCTATACCAACAACTTCATGGCCATGATTTAGCAATTCCTCGATCGTATATCCTGCAATGAATCCAGCAGCACCTGTCCATAAAATTTTCACAATACTATACCGCCCTTTCTAAAGTTGATGAGTGCTAACTAGGCTAATTGTACTAGTTTCACGAATGAATACCCTCTTAGACATCTATTGACCCCTTTTTCAGACTTAACTTAGTTTGATTTTATCATAAAGCTTGGAACAGATATTAAAACTGGAATTATACAAAGTCTCACGAATGTTGTGTATTATGCTTTTTGATCAATAAATTAGATATTCCGTGATAGTATTAGGTCAACTTTGGAAGAAATAATATGAGAGACTACGTTTTATCTATATATGCTGATCGTTTTGACAAAAATATACAAAACAGAAATATTATGTGGAAGATACTCTGTCACGACTATTTCCAAAAGTATATAGACAAAAAAGACACTGTACTTGATTTAGGAGCGGGCTACTGTGAATTTATTAATAACATAAAATGTAAGACGAAAATCGCAGTAGACATAAATGCATATACAAAAAAAATCGCAAATAAAGACGTAATAGTTTATAAAACATTAAGCACGGCTTTACCGAAGTCACTGACTGATTCTGTCGATAAAATCTTTGTAAGTAATTTTTTTGAACACCTGGAAAGTAAAGACGAACTCATTGAAACACTGAAAGAAATACGACGAGTGCTTAAACCTGGCGGAAAAGTTCTTATTTTGCAACCAAATATAAGACTTGTTGGCAATAAGTACTGGGACTATATTGACCACACACTACCGCTAACCGAAAAAAGTTTATACGAAGCTTTCTCCTTGACTAACTTTAAGATTAACTACAAGAAAGTCAGGTTTTTACCATATACTACTAATTCAAAAATACCTGCAATACCAATTTTTATAAAATTATATTTGAAACTGGCGCCCATCCAGTTCTTAATGGGTAAGCAAACTTTTGTAATCGGACAAAAGACCAAACAGAATCCATTACGAAAATAACCTATACCAGCCCCCCTTGGCCATAGAAATTCCACATATCTACTAACACTCTATCGTCCCAGTTCTCGGTGTTGTATTCAGTGTGCGGAGTAGCAAGCACAATAATATCGGCTTTTTCTCTTATTTCTTCCATGGTTGAAAATCTCGAGTCGTTTATATATGGATCGTGACAAAGAACAACATCTGCTTCAACTTCTAGTTTTTTCTTTAGTTTGTACGAAAGGGATTCACGTGGATCGTCATTATTACCCTTAAAAGCCATCCCAAGAATAGCTACTGTGCTTTTACTTAAATCATGATTTTTTTTCATTGAGCTCACGATAAAATCTGGCAAACCTTCATTTACCAACATAGCAGAATGGCCTAAAAAGAAGTTATTACCACTAAATGAAGACAACTGCATGGTGTCTTTGAATAAACAAGGACCAGCTGCTAACCCGGCTTTTGCGAATGCTTTTAGTCTAGGATAATCTTCAGTCATGGCATTATAGATATTGTAAAAGTCTAACCCATGACTATTGGCTATCATGTAAAACTGGTTAGATATGGCAAAGTTAATATAACGCCAAGTATTAGTAAATAGCTTGGCTAATTCTGCCTCAATTGGTTCAGTGACTATTATTTTATTAGTTAAAACCTTGAAAAGATCTGAAGCTTTTTCGGTAGCCTTTGGAGTACAGCCGGCAACTATTTGAGGAAGCTCATACAATTCAGTTAATGCCTTACCTTCTATAATTCGTTCTGGGCAAAAAGCCACAGAGATATTCTTGCCAATCTTAGTGAGATATGCCTTAACTTTATCAGTAACTCCCGGATATAGCGTGCTTCTCATTACGAGAAGCTGATCATCGGTTAAATAATCTTCAATTTCTTTAATTGCATGAATAATTTCGCTTACTTTCGGATTCAGGTGTTCGTCTACGGGAGTTCCTATAACTAATATAACAATCCTGGAGTCACTAATTACTTGTGGTGCGTTCGTAGCTTTTAGTTTACCTAATTTTAAAACTTTGTTTAATATTGGCTCGGAATCTTCTTCTTTAAAGGGCATTTTACCCGAATTAACTTCATAAATGCTTTTTTCGTTTATGTCATAAAGGACTACATTTTTACTTTGACCAGCAAAAGCTAATCCCAGTGGAAGTCCCACATGCCCACAACCACCCACAATACAAATATCAAAAAGCTCGTCTTTGGTGTTAACAGAACCTGTAGCCACTAAGTCCTCCTTTTATCAATTATCGTCTTTGCATCATAGTACTAAGTATGGTCCAATAGCTCAATCATAAGCACTAATATATTTTCTTAAACAAGACAAAATCTGAAACAAGAAACACTGATGAATATTATTTAACAGACGCATCAAAGATGATACACTCTCAAGTAAACCTTAGGGATACAGTAATTGGAAAAAGCATGTTTAAGCCAAAGAGTTAAATTTAAAAGTACTAAGCGTAAACAAAGAATATTATAAGGAAGAATTTTGGCTAAAGAATACTTCTACACCGCGCAAGATAATCTCGAAACCATGAAAGATGCGGTTAACTATAATCGTTATCAACGAGATTTTATTCAACGAGAAATTAGTAAGTTAAAAAATAAAAAGGTTAAGATTTTAGATTTTGGAGCCGGCATTGGAACATACGCAGATATGCTTAGAGAACTTGGCCATAAAATTGATTGCGTTGAGAAAGGTAAAGTTCAAGCAAAAATATTGAGACAAAAGAAATACAAGACACATGAGGATATAAAGCACGTAAAGACAAAATACGATGTTATCTATTCCTTAAACGTGCTAGAGCACATAAAAGATGATAAAAAAATTCTTGCTTCATTAAAAGATTGTTTAAGTAAAGAAGGCGTGATAATTATTTACGTACCTGCATTTATGAGTATTTTTTCAAACCTAGACGTAAAGGCCGAGCATTTTCGAAGATATCGAATAAAAGACCTAAAAAAACTAGCCAACCAAACAAACCTGGAGCTCAAGCGTATAAAATACTGTGACCCAGTGGGTTTCATGTTGGCAATAGTCTATCGGATTATTGGTGGAAGCGGTAACCTGAACCCGAAAACCATAGGTATATTTGATAAATACTTATTTCCTGTCAGTGCACTATCGGAGCGTATATTTAAGAAAATGTTTGGTAAAAACGTTCTAGGAGTTTTTGCCAGACAATAGACGAGAGGTCTTTAAGATATACATTAGACAGATCGGAAACCTCAATGGTTTATAGGAAAAAGAAAATTTCCGTAATTTTGCCATGTCGTAATGAAGGAAGCCATTTACCAGAAGTAATTAAGAGAATACCTGCTTTTGTAGATGAGATAATTGTAGTTAGTAATAAATCAACCGACGACACGGTTAAGGTTGCTAAAAAACTTGGACTAAAGGTTTACGAAGACAATAGGGCTATAAATGGCATTGGCTATGGCTTTGCTCACATAACTGGTATTGAAAATGCAACAGGCGACATTATTGTTGGTATTGACGGTGACGCCACTTATCCAATCGAGAAGCTTGCTTCAATTATTAATTACATTGATGAGAATAATTTAGACTTCGTATCTTGTAATAGATATCCAATGCAGGACGGATCCAAAATATCGCTGAAGCTAAAAACTGGCGTAAAAGCATTAAATATAGAGACGAGACTATTATATGGAATAAAAGTAAAAGACATATTATCTGGGATGTGGGTATTTAAGAAAGAAGTAAAAAACCAACTTAAACTTACTATGGGTGATTGGAACCTTAGCCCACAAATTAAGATAAACGCAGCCCTAAATCCAACAGTAAAGTATTCAGAATTTAGTATAGTTCAACACACAAGACAAGGTACAACCAAGCAGCATTATTTTGTTACCGGAGTTTCACATTTAACATGGTTATTTACTAATAGGTTGGGTATAAGAAAATTCCCAAAGATTGATAAGTAGAATCTAGTGTATGGTAATAAATAAACGCTTGAAACTCAGCAAACGATTAAATACTATTAACTAAACATGTCATTTATATCAATTGTCATGCTCCAAATCGGTGCATACCTAGCCATTGGACTATTTTTAAGTTCTCTAGCTGTTAAACACCGTTATATCCCTAAAGAATTTGCGCTAGCTTCTGCCTTTGCTTTCATAGGCCTGATTTACTATATTGTATTCTTTGTATCTTTACGTAATCCTGGTCACGGTAAAAGCCTAAACACTATAATTTATCTAGTCGGTGGTGTGCTAATAGTATATGGACTATTCAAGCTAAAATACTTATTAAAGAATAAAAATTTTAAAATATTCATATTGTTGCCGCTCACAGTAATAGTGGTTGCGTTAAGTTATTACACTGTTTTGCTAAAGAATTGCCAAATACCAACTGTCAGCGGTCTAGATTACAGTAATAGTGCATACTGTTATTTATCTAAACTTCCTGGAGACAACAGTTTACCGTTAATATTTGCTCAGAACATTGAAGAAAGAACACCCAAGTCACTGGTTGGGGGGTGGAATCTAGTTGACAGGCCACCCATTCAAATCGGCGTGGGCTTGGGGGTTTTGCAGCTTAGCGGTAAATTGCCTGCTATCACTGAAAGCTATCAAGTTATTGCTACCTACTTACAGTTGAGTTGGATTGCGGCGATATTTGGATTACTAATAACACTTGGACTTCGGTTAAGGGACACACTACTGATTACAGGGACAATGATTTTTACTGGCGTTCTTTTTATAAATTCAATATTCGTTTGGCCTAAATTATTTGCAGGAAGTTTAGCCCTAGTAGGATGTGTACTACTGCTCGATTTTGCAAATAAGAATCGAGCTAAAACCATAATAAGCTCAATGATCTTTATCGTGATTTCTCTTCTTATCCATGACGCTGTTATATTTACGATCCTTGGCTTAGCCGCGGTACTTATTTATATATATGTTAAAAATAAAATATCCAACCCTAAAAAACTTGTTAAAAAATTACCTTTGAAGCCAATAATAATGGGTTGTTTAATCTCAGTAATTATTCTTACTCCCTGGATGATATATAAAGACAGGAATAGTACATCTGATCGATTAACAAAATGGGAGTTTGCCGGCGTGGTTGTACCCAACAATAAACCTACCCTAAGTACAATAATAAACTCCTATGAATCTATATCTATAAATACTTGGCTCAAGACCCGAGAGATTAATACAAAAACCATGATAGTCCCAGAACTAAATAAAAACATAGTAAACGGCGTTAAATCTTTTGGTTTTTCTAAGAGCTCATTACGATCTACCCTGAGTAATTTTTCAGCATGGTTTCAAGTTAACGATTTTTATGTATTGTTGTTCACTTTTGGCTTTTTTAATCTGGGCTGGATTGCGCTACTTTTTAAGAAAAATCCTATTAAACTGTCTCAATTACAGAAACACTTATTGGAAGTATCGCTAATTGGTTTAGTGTTTTGGGTGGTATTAATTTTTATACCTGGTCTAACTATAATTCACGTTGGCTCGTATGCGACGCTGCTTTTATTGTTTGGCTTGCTTGGTACTTGGTTAGCGCGAACCAAAGTTTTATACGCACTATTCTTTATTCAATTCTTACTTTTTAACTTATTTTGGATCATTGGGAATTACCCAATTTACAACTTGAGTCTGCGAAAATCCCTTATTGGCGTAATATCCAGTGTTATCGTGGCAGCATTTTTTATTCTAATCTGTGAAGCATCAGGTAATGTATCGTTACCTGATCAGAAGCAAAGAAACACTCCCAGTAAATTACAGAACAAATTAAAACCATATGTTCAAAAACTGAATATTTAGTACCAGGTAACGTATATAAATTTAAGAGCCGACACAGTTAAGCTAAATAAAACTAAGCACACTATCAATTGGCAAATAAATCTATATTTTACCGAGGTGCCACTTATAATCTTATTACTAATATATACTCCGGGTACAACTAAGAGTAATGGCAACAAAGGAATGAAATATCTACCCTGAACCCCTTCAACTTCTGGGTACTTAACCCTTGTAAAAGTTATATAGAGTGTAGCGAACAAAGTAACGAAACAGGCCAGTATGACTGCCAATATCGCATACGCATGTTTTTTACTAAGTTTAGCTTTATCGATAATTAGGAATGCTAGTCCCATTGCACCCAAACTAGAAATAATTGCCATTGCAGGTGCCGGAACGTAATCGAAACCCAACCATCCAATTAATTGACTTAGGTAAGTATTGTCTTGCAAGAACACCGTTCGGACAACTATCACACCAGCGGTTATTATGTGATGCTCAGCATATTTAATTTGAGCCGGGGGGCTAATTGATTGCCAGAAATCGCCTCTCATCAGCCTAACTGCGTCAGTAACATTCCTAGTTATATATGACCATACAACAAAACCAATCAAGCCTACGACAAGAGCTAGTATTTTTAAGATTGTTCCGCGACTTATTCTTAGTAATTGTTTTGGAATAAATAAAATCAAAAAATCAAAGAAAACATATATGGGCTTAACTAGCGGTAACACAATTGCCAGTAGTAACAATAAAATACTTTCAAGCTTACTAAGAGGTTTTTTGTATATCAGAGATTTAATAATAAGTGCTGCGAATAGAATTGCTACTGCATTAGTCGTCGTATCAGCAGTTATTATTGATGCCTGAAAAAGAGCCATAGGCAATAGAGCTACTGTAAAAATAATCCATTTTGTTCTAGTAAACCTCAAAATTTTAAGCGCAAAGTATACGCACAATATATAAAAAGCTAAATCACAAAGCCTGCCAGCATAGATCATAGAGGCAATGTTAAGATTTAACTTCTCTGTTATAAACACACCAACCACGCTTGGTGCGTAGGCCACTGGTGAGTACGTCGCAGTATTGGGGAAGCTATATATGACTTTTTGTTTTGAAAACTTTTGGTCTCCAAACTGGTTATAAATATTTGGCGTACCTACTCTCCTGGTATCTAATATAGTGGTATTAGGATGCAGTAGGTCAGCATCAACGGCTTTTATAAAAGAAAATAAATTCGCTGGTATATATCCTCCATATCCTGTACCCCACACATCCCCAATGTACACAGATCTAATATGACCTTGAGTAATTTGATATACCCTACCAAAATGGGTGGTTTCGTCTGCACCCCACAAAAGGGGAGTTGTAAATACAAAAAGGATACCAAAAACTATAGCGATTATCGCAAAGGTATTAGCTGCATTTAATCTGTTTTTAATGTTAGCGATAACGTCCATACAGTAGCGCATTAAATTAATACCCACCCCAGTGAACTTGTTTTAAATAATTAAGTCTTGTTGAAACGACGGGAGCACTTGGGTAGGCCGTCAGCAAACAAGCATTTGAAGGATTAGGTAGTCGGGTACATATCATTTCGGCGGTCAAGCTACGATTATGCTCTAGGCTGTCATGAAAACCCCAGGCGTCGTTTATTAAAACCAATACAAAAACTATACATATAGTAACTAAGGAAAGAAACTTAAAACTTTTGCCGACTAGCTTAGACAGATCTTCTCGACTTTGGTAGAAGATAACAATAGTGCTAACCACAAGAAGCATAGATATAGTTGTATATCTGCTAACGTAGGCCTCTCCAGTCCCAAAACTAAGCCGCGCTAAACCGGTAATAATTGCACTACTAATGGCATAGAGACCAATAAATATCCACGGAATAAGTTTGTTAAAGAGTGCTTTATTACGGATGAAAAGGTAAACGTTAATAGCCACAAAGCTGACTAATAAAATTACACCTATAATTGGTGCGCCTTTATGAAGATAACTTAGCGGTCTTCCTACGTAGATGAGAAAATATTTCACGAAAGTCACCGGATGTTTGGCGAGCACGGACAGAGCATTCTTATCCTGATTTTGATAATTCGTATAGTAAAGGATGGTCGAGAGTATCCCAGACGATGCAACTATAAGTACTTTTTTAAGAGGTACTCTTATGTATAGAAGCGCAATAACTAAAATTGGCCACACCAAAGTTCCGTTACCAAGTGAATATTGAGCGAATAAACCCCCAGCTATTAACAAGCCTACTTGTCCAATTGAAAAATTGTTTCTATTAATTTTTGTTAGTAAATAGGCAACTATAGTTGTTCCAAGGACGCTAAGAAACCACTCAATCTGCCAACCCCACAACCAATTATCGGCTTGAACGAATGAAAACCATATCAGGCTAAGCAAAAACAATAAAGTAACCGGTAGATTTTTTTGTTTTTTGGAGAGGACGGTGTTTTTAAGGATCTTGTAGATAATATAAAAAGACAATATCGCAACAACGATGTTCATATAGTCTTCTAAACGTAAATTCCAGCGAGTAAACTCGGCGACAGTTACTAGAATAATATTTGGAATTAGTAGCCTATGCTCGTTATGTTGATGCCAGAAATCTGTCCAGTAAATATGTCCAGAATGTATATGTTGAAGAATTGGAACTAATTCCCACTCATCCCAGTTTGGCACGTTAACCGACTTTACAATTAAAAAGACCGCTAATACCAAAATAGGAGCTAAGACTAGCAGATATTTCCAGTTTTTACTGTTCATTCGACCCTTGTCAGTCGTTACCATTAAGGTATATTCTAGCACCTAAAATATTCAGCATATCAAGTTACTGTAAATGTTTGGCAAAATTTGCTTAGAAAAAGATTCAATTACTTCTTGTTAATAGAGAGTCTTTCCTTGACAAGCACTAGGTTTATAAACATAATTGATAGATTACGTTATAAAAGAAATCTCAAATAAAAACGGATAGTTAAAATAGTACATAAGAATGGCTAAATCAAAAACTCGTCATAAATCTAAAAAATTGCTTAAGACTATCGCTGCGTTAGTAATCTTAGTATTGGTTTTTGTAGTCTTACAGCTCACGCGCACTACACATTTTTTTAGTAAATCGCTGCCACCATCAAAGGCTATAGTTAAAGTAGGTACACCGACACCAGCCCCCAATGCAGATGTATCGGGAACTCAACCAACGACTAACCAAAAAATTTCTACTAGCACTAACAGCTCTCCTGGGGGTGGAGCAATTGATACTAATGGACAGGCAGGTGCGGAGACCAGTCCTTCTCAGTGGACAACATCCCAATCTGGGGCAATAACTGTTAAGCAACCTATTGCCAACGGTACATTGCAAACTGGTGATGTTTTAAGTGGTTCAGCAACAGTTAGTCAAGTCAGTTTCACTCTTATCGACAATGATGTTGGAGTAATAGCACAAGGAACACTCAATGTTATTAATGGAAATTTTTCCGGGACTCTACAATTCATGCCTAAGGCAAGCAGTGGAAGACTAGATGTATATAGTACAAACTCTTTAGGGGTTGAATATAACCAGGTGCAGATATCTGTAAACTTTTAAAAATGAGAAAGCAGCTACGATTTTTATGTCCCACGATTTTTACTGGTCTAGCAGTAATGTTAGCTGTTCTACTCTTTAATACTCCGAAAGTACATGCTGAACCCTACAACCCTAATTATTTAATTAGCGACTCAATTTTTGATAATACAACAGTCATGAGCACAGCAAGTATACAAAGCTTTCTTGTAAGCGAGGGTAGCGGATTGGCTAATTATTCCGACGTGATAAATTGTAATCCCACTACGCCAACTGCGCCGGATCCATATTCAGCTTCTTACTATAATAATTGCGGAGCTTCAGTCTCAGCAGCCCAAATTATATATGAGGCTAGTCAAGCATACGGCATTAGTCCTAGAGTTATTCTTGCGACTCTAGAAAAAGAGCAGTCTTTAGTAACAACCCCAGACCCCACCCAAAGTCAAATAAATTGTGCTATGGGATACAATTCTTGCGGCGGGTATGTAGGTTTTTTTAATCAAGTAGATAATGGAACTTGGCAGCTGAGAACGTATATTCAATTGATGAATGGTCAGGGTTGGTGGGGTCACTCGCCTTCCCAGTATGTTTGTGCTAATGGATCTAGTCTATACTCTACAGGACTATACCCAGGCAGAACTGTTACTTTCGCTGACCCAGGAGGTACTGCAGAAACCATCACACTAGCCGATGCTTCTACTGCAGCTTTGTATTGTTATACTCCCTACGTAGGTCCTTATTCTCTAACAGGTTACTCCGGTAGCTATAACTTTGTAGTGTACTTTGAAGAGTGGTTTGGGACAGTGTATGGCCCCTGCACTACCACAAGTAATTTATCTGACCCAAGTGGTGCATCAGTAGTTCCAGACCAGCTCAGCGGGACTCAACCAGACAACTTAGCTCTAACTATTGCAAATAACACTGGCTCAACTTGTGCAGAAGTACATATATGGAATTCTAGCTTCAATAGTCTTATAAATAATTATGCGACTAACTTGCCTGTCTTTAACCCGGCCGATGGTCAAATGATTAGCGCAGACTTAAATGGTAGCGGGCAAAATAAGTTAATTTATGTCAACTACACTAATACTGCTAGTGGAAATATCGAGATTCATGTATGGGATCCTAATTACCAAACTTTTGATAACGACTATGTAACTGATTTACCTAGCGCTCCTCCGTCCCAGGGCCAAGTTATTGCTGGAGACTTTTACGGTAACGGAGAGGACGAACTGGCTTATGTTAAGTATCAAGATACTGGATCTGGTAATATCGAAATCCACGTGTGGAATTCTAACTTCACTGGTTTCTTAAATGATTATGTAACCAATGTAGCTGAGAATCCTCCTACGACCGGACAAGTAATAGCGGCTAATCTTAACGGAGGAGGAGCCAATAGTTTCATTTACGTTATTTACCAAGATACCGGCAGCGGTAAGCTCGAACTCCATATATGGAAACCGGGCTTCCAAAGTTTTATGAATGATTACGTTACTAATGTGTCTGAGAATCCGCCAAATATAGGCCAAGTCTTGGGGGCAAATATTAATACTAATGGCAAAGCTTACCTTATCTATGCTCTTCTTGACGGCAGCGGCTCAGGTAATGTTGAAATCCATGTGTGGAATCCAGGTTATCAGAGTTTTGCAAATGATTTTGTTACCAACGTCGGAGAGTTTAGTAATTAATAGCCGCGGCGCATTAACTGCCAAAGATAGTATTTGTTAACTTTTCTGTAATTTTTAAGCTGGTGTCTCTTCCATAAAAAGATTGGAATAAATCCAATACTAACTACCCTACCTTTAATTAACGCAGGTATGGCTTGAGGCTTACCGATTCTTTTCAGATGTTTTATTGCCGCCCTATCTGCCTTAGGTAAGCTTACGAGAATTCTTACTAATATCGCAGCGGGTAAATTTTTAATTAACAAACCAGTGTTATTCCTAAAAGTCATGTAAATTGAGAAGCTAGGATCTTTCTTCGCCGAACTCACTGACCCCATATGATAAGCTCGTGTTCCAGGTATAACGAAGTTATCCCAGCCCATAACGGATGCACGAGCCGCAACATCAACGTCTTCTAGATACATAAACATTGTTTGATCAAGAAAGTTTTTAAAAGGCTGAGCTTCAATAAACTTACGCGTAATTAACATTGCCGCCGCATTACAACCAAAAACTTTTTGCGGGGGAACATCGGCTTTGGTGGCTATAGGCTGTCTCCAGGAGCCTTGGGTGCCTTGTCCATTTCTAGATATATATATGTGAGTTGAGTCAATAATGCTTGGGTCATAGTAATCAAGCGTAATACTTTGCATAGTGGCTGTTAGTGGTCGAAGTTTAGATGACTCAACCAGAGTAGTTGTCCAATTCTTGTCAAGCCGGGCGTCTGTATTCAGAAGCACTACGTATTCTATATCCGGATCTTCAAGTGCTTTAACAATGCCTAAATTATTCCCTTTAGCAAAACCTAAATTTTCGCTTTGGGCAAGAACTTCAACCTCTGGGAAACTATCTTTTAAATACTCTAGAGTCTTGTCGCTAGATGAATTATCAATCACCAACACTTTCTTTTTATTTTTATAATCTTGTAATTGAATTGATTTCAGACAATCCCCAATAATAGTTTGATTATTCCAAGATACTACAATATAAGCCACGCCGTCTTTGGGCTTATTTAAGACACCTAAGGGCTCGTTATTCACACTAACTCCCGATCAAATTTTTTTGTCAGTATATTAATTGCAGCTGACTCAGGTGTATAGGGCTCGTAGTCTCTTCCTGTAACTAGTAAATTACTATTAAAGAAAGTATCTTTAATAAAATACGGCTTTAGACGGATGGAGTAGTTATCCAACACGACATCAGTTAGTATCATATTAAATTTGCCGTTCAATTTATTGTCTGAGCAGATGTCGCTAATGAATCTTGGTATAGTGTGAGATATTTCTTTAACAGACTTGAGGTATTCAGTGCGAATTACGGTTACACCACCCGTCAATGTATCAACGTCGCGGACCCAGTCAGTGTTTCCAAAAAAGGTTTGGTTACCAAATGCAGGCTCGTCCTTGAACAGGGGTACCAACTTTCCGGTTGAATCTAGAACCACTCCGCAGTCTTCTATTATAGAACCGTCTCTCACTATTAACGGACTTATTGCTCCTACGTGCTCCATGCTTAATGGGCCACACAATTGGGTCAGCCACTCTGCGGATATTGGTAATACTATTTGATTGATAATTACCGTAATAGGGTAGCTCGTTACTTGGATAGCGTTACGTAGGAAATGCTCATCACTCGCAATTGACTTAACGTTTAGTCCCTCTGACTCGAAGCGGGGTTGAGTACCGTCAGGGAGGATTAATTCAATCTTTACACTATTAACCATACTCCTTTTTACTAGTAATTCGGTAAATTGTCTAAGAAGTGCATCGCTTGCAAAAGGTGTGATAACCACCGAAATCTCACTGGGCTTATTAAATCGTAAACTATAAAAACCAGGCCTATTTTCTTTAGGAGTGACTTTAACTTTTACATTATGTCTCATGAAATGTTCTTCGAGAGATACTTTAGCTACATCGGTAACTTTCTTTTTTGACGAAAAATCATATGCCGTGGAACCTGTTGCTGCTCTCCAGTGGTATAAAGTTTTTGAGACGTGTCTTATTACGGGATTTAGATCCGTAATTCTTAATACAAGATCATAATCCTGAGCACCATCTCGTTCTGGGTTTAGTAAGCCTACTTTGAGTAGTAGTTCTTTTTTGATTACGGTTAGATGATTTATATAGTTTACGTGAGTAAGAAGATCTGGTGACCAGTCTGGCTTGAAATGTGGGTCAAAGAAAATCTCACCGTCATCTGAAATTTTATCTTCATCACTATAAATTAACTCAGCGCCTTCCTTAGTGATTCTGAGTGCAACTTCGTAAAGCGCAAAAGGATCCAAAGTGTCATCATGATCGACGAAAGCAATATATGATCCACTAGACTTCTTGATGCCTACGTTAGTATTTTCAGATATACCTTCGTTTTTAACATCAATTAATTTGATCCTTGTGTCCTTGCTCGTGCATTCATCAATCAATTTTTTATACTTAGGGTCGTCTGAGGCATTTACGAGAATTAACTCCCAATTTGGATATGCTTGTGAAACTATTGAATATAGAAGAGCATCTAAGTGCCTCTGAGGTGTATTAAATGCTGGCACCACTATAGATATTAGTGGTCCGTTTTGAATATTTTCAAGAATTTCTAAAGGTGTGCTCTCTCTATGTTGTTGAGACCAGGTGTTATAGTAACCGATAATTAATCCTGAGCTTAAATGGAGCTTAACTAGGATTTTTTTTGCTAGCTTTCTTCTAAAACTACCAACCGGCATTATCTTCTTAGCTAACTTTTTGATCATTTCTTAGCTTTTCCAATTTTCTTATTAATGCTTCGCAGTGGCTTTGTAATTCTCCAAGATAATGAATTTTCATATTTACTGATTAAATCTTCAAATACTTTTCTCTCTGCCCTATTTTTTTTCGGGTATTCGGCTTGTAAACTAGCGATTGTATTTTGCAGATTCGCAATACCTTTTTCATAACCTTTTCTAACTGATAGCAGGTGCTTCTCGTACCTGTCTATGGGTGGACTTACAATTTTTCTGGCTGGTAACTC
This sequence comes from Saccharimonadales bacterium (SeqCode), assembly GCA_035510465.1. GTDB lineage: Bacteria > Patescibacteriota > Saccharimonadia > Saccharimonadales > DATKHC01 > DATKHC01. The sequence continues at coordinate 94,560 of DATKHC010000001.1, read as the reverse complement.
TATTACTTTTTTTGAAGGTATGGCTCGCCCAATAAATTGGTAGGCTGAATACTCAACAGTCTTGGCTGCTTGGTAGAATTTTTTAGTTGGGATTAAGCCAATTTTACTAAGTTCTTGTTTAAGCATTTCGCCCGGTACATCTCCTCTTGCCCAATCGATCTGATCTATAACATAGTTTGCTTGAGCAAATACTCTTTCAACCTCAGATTTGTCGTAATAATGAAGGTGTGTCTTGTCGAGTAGCCCAGTCTCTCCATAACCAAAAGAGCCATTTAATAACATCATGCAAACGCTTATATGGGCCATGTTTGGTATTGAAAACACAACTGCACCATTCTTTTTTAGAAAAGGTTTTATTCTAGTTAAAGCGTGACTAGGATGCAACAGATGTTCAATAACATCGCCAAAATATATAATGTCGTAGTCTTTATCTAATGTATCCAAGCTATCTGTTTCTACATTGAGAGTGAAAACCTTACGAAGTTTTTTCCGTGCAATTTCGGCATCTTTTTTGTCAAGTTCAATACCGTCTACAATTGCATTCTTTCTGTCGATTAGAATCTGCCCAAAGTTACCACTACTACACCCAACATCAAGAATTTTACCTTTATCGGGTATTAACTGAAGAGCTTTATACCAAGGTGTATTAGGGTCATCGACATATTTGCTATCTGCGTAGTAAGACATATATTCAGACTCTCCAAGAATTCTTTAAATTAGCAACACCCTCTGTTTCATTGGTCTTTTTTATAAGAAAAGAGGCAGAATTAGGTTTATAGTCGTAAACATTTATTCCATCGTCACTCATCGTAGCGCCAGTTAGGGTATATCTACCTGGAACAAGATCTAATTTTATAGTCATAGTTGCTGAACCGTCAGATTTTCTAATAGGTTCAACGCCGTTAATTTTGGTGTTCGTGCCATAACAGTAAACACCTTCTGCGCTGAAAATTTGTAGTCCAAGGTGGATTGCTTCATCTTGGGGATTTATAAAATTAATCTGGATGTCGCATGTTTCCCCGGTTTCAAATTTATTTTTTAATTTATCTGCTTGAGATATCTCGACGTTTTTAATATAAGCCTTGTTATGTTTTTGAGTATCTGGTTTAGCTGAAGTTGTATCAGCCTGTTTCTTTTCAAAATTCATTTCTATATAATGGTCTGCAATATCTTTGGGACGAGCGATTTTAACGATCTTGCCGTTGTTGATTAACATTGCTCGGTCGCAAAATTTAAGAACAGCACCCATATCGTGGGTAACCAATATAACAGTACGGGGGCCTTTCTTAAGAGTACTAAAATAATCAAAACACTTTTGTTGAAAATCCATATCACCAACAGCCAAGACCTCGTCAAGAACAAGAATATCGCTTTGTGCGCGAATTGCGATTGAAAACGCCAAGCGTACTTGCATGCCCGAAGAGTAGTTCTTTAGCTTTTGATCCATAAAACGTTCGATCTCAGCAAATTCGACAATGTCATCGTACATTGCAGCTACTTCTTTTCTATTAAAGCCAAACAAAGCTCCGTTTAAAAATACATTTTCTCTACCTGTAAGTTCTGGGCTGAAACCAACACCAAGCTCGATAAAGGGAGTTAGATTACCGCTTATATCAATATTTCCAGAGTCAGGCGCATAAATACCGGCTAACAGTTTCAGTAATGTACTTTTACCGCTTCCGTTTCGTCCAACTATACCGAAAAATTCTCCCTCTTTAACTTCAAATGAAATGTCGCTAAGTGCTTTTTGAAGTTCAAAAGACTTATTTCTTTTGTAGAAATTGATAAGTATACTTTTTATCGAATTATATTTTTCGTGTGGCAACTTGAATGTTTTGCTAACATTCTCAACCTTGATAGCTATATTCTCTGTCATAACTAAATGTTCTCCGCGAATTGTTTTGATTCTTTCTTAAAGTAAAAGACGCCAATTAGCAGAGCCAATACAACAATAAAGAGGGGTATATACTGATACCAACCTCCATTAAATACATGACTTGGTATTGTGGTTTTTTTAGTTATTAAAGCGTATCGAGCATCTTGAAGAGCTTGAGCCATCGGGCTTAATAGAATAATTTTTTGAAAATTAATATTTGTGATCCTAGAAAGGGGATAAAGTATAGGCGTTAAGTAGAACCCAGCTTGTAATAAAACTTCCCAAATATAACTAATGTCCCTATATTTCACAAAAGCGGCTGACAAGTAAAAAGATACTCCTAGAGCAAATAAATAGACCTCACCCAAAAGCAACGGAACCAAAATGAACTTGTTTGATGGAACAACATGACCAAGTACCATAAATACACCGATAATTACTAAGTTAAGGAGCAAATTAATAACTGCTGATAGGCTACTACTAAATACTATGATCCAGCGCGGTATCCGGATTTTTCTAATTAAATCTCCCCTACCTACGATTGACCCCAAGCTTTGCATAGTCATCTCGACAAAGAAGTTCCATACTACAATTCCAAATAGCAAGTAAACAGGGTAGTGTGGAGTGCCTGCGCCAACTTTCAAGAACTTAACGAAAACAACATACAGAATTACAAATATTAAAAGAGGTCGAAGCAGGGACCATGTATAGCCTAAGATCGATCCTTGGTATCTTAATTTGAAGTCCGTTCGAACAAGTTCAGAAAGTAAAGCTCTATTTCGCTTAGATAAGATACGACGGATCATTAGATATGGGGTATTATAATTTAAATGAGTAGTCTAGTCGACATTAAGGTTACAGTTGTAGTGCCAAACTGGAACGGCGAACAATATCTTACTGAGTGCATCAACTCGTTAATTAATCAAACTCTTAAGCCAAGTATTACAATCGTTGAGAATGGCTCAAGAGACGGTTCGTTGGAGTTGATAAAAACGAAATATCCTGAGTTGGGTTTGGTAATTAACAAAACAAACCTCGGTTTTGCCGGTGGTGTTAACTCTGGAATTAGGAAAGCTATTAACGAAGGAACGCAATTCGTAGCGCTACTTAATAATGACGCGGTAGCAGATAAAGATTGGCTGAAGTGTCTTGTGTTGCAAATAGTCGCCGATGAAAAGGTTGGTATCACTACATGCAAATTTATTGATATTGATGGCAAGCGAATTGATAGTACTGGCGACTTTTACTCTGTTTGGGGCTTACCATTTCCCAGAAGTCGAGGAGAGAAAGTCGATGACTCTAAAAACTTATCTACGGATATTTTTGCAGCAAGTGGGGGAGCGAGTTTGTATAGAGTTAGTATGCTAAATCAAATTGGGTTATTTGATGAGGATTTTTTTGCTTACTATGAGGATGTTGACATAAGTTTTCGTGCCCAATTGTCAGGCTGGAAAGTTAAGTATGTGTCCGAATCGATTGCTTATCACAGAATAGGAGCAACAAGTACCAAAATAAAAGGCTTTACCACTTATCAAACAATGAAGAATTTGCCTTGGTTATTATTGAAGAATGTCCCTGGTTCGCAACTATGGAAAGTATTGCCAAGATTTAATGTTGCATACCTAAGTTTTTATCTAAGTGCAATAAGAAGACACCAAAGTTGGTTTGCTACCAAAGGTATTTTTGTATCAGTCTTTTTATTGCCGAAGAAACTATTACAACGCAGACGGATACAGAGAAACAAACAAGTAACAAGTGCCTATATATGGGGGATAATTTACCATGACTTACCACCTAATGCGCTAAAACTCAGAAGATTAAGGACCGGTTGGGAAAGAATATTCGGAAACAGTAATAATAACTGAAACCAGGATATATAAATTTGCCAAGCTCATCAAGGATTGATTTTGTTAAGTAAATTAAAAAAAATAGTTAAAATATCGGGACATAAAATATCTTGGGTCCTTGCTGTTGTTTGTCTTTTTCTTTACGTGATGTTGTTCTTTGGCACGTTTGCATATTTCTCATTGTCGCCAAATATTGAGCAGGGCTGGGAGTACGCGATTGCATCATTCAGACATCACTCTTATCAGTCATTTGGGAACGGAGTTTACTATACGTATGGCCCTCTCTCACACCATATTATTTCAATTGTTGATAATCTAGACACCGCTCATAACTTTATTGTTGGTATATTCATAATTACTGTAATTTTAGCTCTGTGTTTATTTGGCCTGCTTCGTTCATTTAAATATTATGATATTAAATCAAAAATTTTATGTCTGGGGGTTTTTGCGGTCGCCATTATTTGTGCTCTGCCAATAGATCTTGGTGTTGATATTCTTTTTTACACTACATTAATCGCAACATACTACTATCTTGTTAAAGAAAAAGAATTCAAATATAAACTACTAGCCAGCTTGGGTTTAATAATACTTTCTACATATAAAAACAACTACCTAATAGTCTTATTTCCAATACTTTTTATAGTTGGCCTAAGCTATTCAACAACAAAATTATATAAAAAAATTCTTGGGATTTTATTTCTATTACTATTACCATTGATAGTTCTTTTATTTGACGGAATTTCTCCAGTAGGCTTACCTAGATATCTTTGGATTTCACTAATTAATAGTTTGGCTTATAGCCAGTTTATGAATAACACCCTACACCCGAAGATTGTTGCAACTTTTTTTGCATTGTTCATTGTCTATGCGATCACAAAACTATATAGACTTCTAATAAATAACAAGAAAAGGTTAAAGTTTGTTTGGCTTAAACCGTCTTTACTCAATCTTAGTATTGTATTGGGTGAACTTTGGGTTATATTTATTGCTCTTAAAGAAGCTATTACTCGTTCAGACCAACATTTAATGGTGTTCTTGCCATTTGTATTTTGGGTGGTTACGAATCTTATCTTACAATCCCGACTATTTTCGAAAATATCAAAAAGAGCAACAGTACTAATTGGTTTTATAGTGTTCGTTGTAGTTGTCATAGGAACAGGATACACAATATCAATTCTTGGAAATTTAGGTACTGGCAAATATTTTAACCGGGACGCTATAGTAAAACAGGTAAGCTTGATCGATGTCATTAACTACTATAACTACAATACTTTTCTATACTCAAAAGAACAAAGCCAGGATGTTACAAATGAATTGATTAAACAAACTGCACCCCTCAGAGCAAACTTCATTTCCTACCTAGTGAGAAATCATATAAACCCTAGCGAACAATATGTATTGGGACTTAATAACAATATATATTACTTACTGACATTTAACCCTGTTAAATACTTATACTCACCCTCGTTACAAATTTTTGATGCTCAACCTACTGAGTTATATGACAAATATGACCTAAATTATATTGAGCGTCATCCAAACTACTTTATATTCTGGGATACCTCGGTTGCTAGTATTGATGGTAGATTACCATTCGAAGATTTACCCATGACATATAGATATATACAGCAAAATTATTCAATAGTTGCCAGTGATTCAGCACAAGGTCTATATATACTCGGCATCAATAAGCATTTAGTCCCAAAAAGTGAATGTACGTCAACGAGTAGTGAGAATAGTCTAGGCCAAGTAGTAAGCATTCTACCGAATACGACAGAGCTAAGAGTAAATATACAGATACCTACTTTATATAAGATAAAGTATTTTATATATAAAGACCCGGTCTATACAACGGAAACTATAGACGGTCAACAGACCGAAAGTTTTAGATCTATTCCGTCTTCGTTATCGGATGGACTTTATATAAAACCGTGGCTACCTTTTCTAACAGACAATAGCACTCAGAATTTCAGTCCAACCAAATTTGAGATATCATCAAGCGATAATAGTAAAACAAGTTTCAAGTTGACACAATTAGCGTGCAGTGACTAGTTTATTACATAAATAATCTAAGCGCTCAGTATCCCTAATAAGTATTGTCCATACCCAGATTTATTGTGCTTTAGCGCTAGCTTTTCGAGCTGGTCGTTATTGATAAATCCTTGTTGCCACGCTACCTCTTCAATACAACCGATTTTTAATCCTTGTCTTGCTTCAATAATTGACACAAATTGTGATGCTTGATTCATTGACTCAAAGGTACCCGTATCAAGCCAGGCTACGCCTCTGTCAAGCAGTGCTACTTTGAGCCTGCCGTTTGCCAAGTAAAAATTGTGGATATCAGTGATTTCAGTTTCTCCGCGAACGCTTGGTTTTACCGTTTTTGCTATGCTCACTACATCATTATCAAAAAAGTAAAGGCCAGGTATTGCGTAATTTGATTTAGGTTTACTTGGTTTCTCTTCTATTGATACTACATCATTATTTTTATCAAACTCTACTACTCCATAACGTTTAGGGTCCTCTACCTGATAACCAAAAATTATTCCTCCGCTGGGGTTTGTGTATTGTTTTAATTTTTGATTAAAGCTCGAACCGTAAAAAATATTATCGCCTAATATCATGGCTACGCTATCGTTCTCAATAAAGTCAGCTCCAAGTATAAATGCTTCTGCTAGACCTCTTGGCTTATCTTGTTCTATATAGCTAAACTTACATCCAATTTGACTTCCGTCTCCCAACAATTGCTCGAATCTCGGTAAATCCAGCGGAGTGGAGATTATTAGTATTTCACGTATTCCTGCACTTAAGAGGGTGCTTAAGGGATAATAAATCATCGGCTTATCGTAAATTGGAGCAAGTTGTTTACTGATCGCTAATGTAATTGGATATAGTCTAGTACCCGAACCACCAGCAAGTATGATTCCTCTCATTGTAGTTCCTTTTCTACATAGCTTTCTAAGCTAGTTGACCATGATTTAGACTTAAAACCGGTTGAGTGAAGCTTAGTTAAGTCAAGCGTGCTATTTAATGGGCGCTTAGCTGCTTCAGGCTTATCTTTATAGTAATCGTGAGTCGATATTTCCTTTACTTTGTTCTTAAGATTGGCCAACTTGAACACCTGAGTTGTTATTTCAGCCCAAGAAACAGATTCGCCGTCATTAGTTACATTATAAGTACCATACGGGCATTCATTCGATAATAAATAATCTATTGCCCTTACTAATTCGTCAGTAAATGTGAGTCGGCCTATTTGATCTGATACAACCACGGGATCGATACCTTTCTTTCCTATATTTATCATAGTTCTTATAAAATTGTTGCCCTCACCTATAACCCAAGATGTTCGCAAAATATATTTTTTTTTGTGCGTGCTTAGAACAATATCACCAGCAGCTTTTGTTTGCCCGTATACACCTAGGGGGCTAAATGGCTCTTCTTCATCGTGAACTTTTCTCTTACCGTCAAATACATAATCGGTAGAAATATGTACCAATGTTAAATCATTTTCTTCACATATCATTACGAGATTAGCAATGGCTACCGCATTTGATTGCCAGGCGACTATTCGTCCATCTTCTGTCTCTGCGCCGTCAACATTAGTATATGCGGCAGCATTAATAACTATTTTTGAGTTTTTCCAATTGTATGAAGAGATACTTTCAAAATCAGATATATTTAGCTGTTGAATATCGACTGACCGCGCGTTTGGATATTTAGTAGTTAAGACGCTACCAAGTTGGCCACCGGCGCCAATTACTAATATTTCCGATTCCTTCATAGGCTCTCCATAGGTGATATTGTTGAAAGGTTAGGGTGCTTTTTGTCTCGATCACTTAGTATGGCCTTACTTAAAGGTATTGGCCAAGCTACACTTAAGTCGGTGTCAGCTAGATTTACGAAAATGTATTTCTCGTAACTCTCACTACTCCAAAAATCATTAACGCTATATAGATAATATGTATCAGGAACTAGAGTTTGAAATGAATTCGCTACTCCCTTTGGTAAAAAGACTGATTTATTTGGTGTAATCTCTATAGTTATAACTTTGCCAAAAGTTTTGCCTTTTCTTAAGTCAACATATGCCGCAAATACCTTACCTGTTATAACAGAAATGTATTTATCCCATGGTTCTGCATGGAATCCTCTAGTTACTCCACTCAACTTGTTATAGGATATATTGTTTTGAACTACATTAAAGCTGTCAGACATACCAGCTTTTACTAATTTCGCTTTTTGATAGTTTTCTTGATAATAGCCACGTTCATCACCCACAAAATTAACATCAAAAATAATCAAGTCCTGTATAGCCGTCTCATTTTTTATAAATTCAGTTGTTGGTAAAGTTGCCATATTATCTGCCCAGTTTTTTATATTTCTCTTCGGTATTAGCTTTTTGAGGTTTCCACCACTGTTCATTATCCTTGTACCAATTAATAGTGTCCACTAATCCGTCTCTGAAGTTTTTGTACTTTGGCTCCCAATCTAATTCCTCTTTAATTTTACTTGAATCAATTGCATAACGTCGGTCGTGTCCGGGCCTGTCTTCTACGAACTCAAAGTAATTTGCGTCGTTGCCCATAATATCTAAAATCGCATCAAGTACTTGTTTGTTGGTTTGTTCTTGATTATTGCCAATTAAGTAAGTCTCGCCATTCTTGCCTTTTTCAATTATGGCTAAAACTGCAGAATTATGATCATCGACATGTATCCAGTCTCTTATGTTAGTTCCTTCGCCGTAAAGTTTCGGTTCTCTGCCTTCGATGATTTCAGTTACATGTCTTGGGATTAACTTTTCAGGATGTTGTCGGGGGCCATAGTTATTCGAACAATTGCTAATGGTTGCGGTAATATTAAAACTTTTAGTCCAGGCACGAACAAGATGGTCAGAACCGGCTTTTGTAGCAGAGTAAGGGCTAGATGGTTTGTACGGACTATTCTCGCTAAATTTAGGGTCATTCGGTCTCAAATCTCCAAAGACTTCATCTGTAGATATATGATGAAGACGTTTTTTATTTTTGCGTACTGCTTCCAAGACCCAATAAGTTCCAATCAAGTTAGTGTTAGCAAATGGCCAAGGTGAGTTAATTGAGTTATCGACGTGCGATTCAGCAGCAAAGTGAACAACTAGATCATTCGATCCAACAGCATTATTTATTGACTCTTCATCACAAATATCACCTTTAATAAATGTGTATTTACTTTTACCTAAACCAATCAAGTTACTTAGATTTCCGGCGTAAGTCAGATTATCAAAGACTGTTATCTGCCAACTTGGTCTATGTTTGGCTATGTAATGGACAAAATTTGAGCCAATAAAACCTGCTCCTCCGGTAATCAAGACCTTCATCCAATCAAGTATAAACAATAATCATTAATTGATTAAGTTAACTCCTCTAAGCTAAACTCTAAAATTTTACGTTTTTGAAATAACATTGTTTACGAAATCACTCATCCTCTTTTCGAATTTTTGAGCAGAGAATTTCGCGGCTGTATCTTTCAGATCCTGGACTTTGAAAAGTCCAGGATTAAATGTTTCTAGACAATTTGCCAACGAAGCCACGCTCAGGTCTTGAAACAAGCTGCCGGTTTTTCCGTCAACTAGATAGTCAAGCACACCCCCTCCACCGTATGCTATTACTGGAGTACCTGCAGCTAATGCCTCAACTGGTGTAATTCCAAAGTCTTCTCGGTCAGTTGGGAAAATTAATGCCTCAGCAGATTGCATATGTTCAGCAACACGCTCATCGTCTGCTCCGCTTACAAATTTGACAGTTGGACCTGCTAAATTATGAAGTGCATGGTTTTCTGGTCCATCCCCGACAACCGTAAGTGGCAAGTTGAGCTGAGTACAAGCCAGGACAGCTAAATCTATACGTTTGTAGGGTGTTTGTCTCCCAACGACCAAAAACCCGAACCGTTTTTTTTCAACCTTCGGGCTAAAGCGGTCAATATCAATTGGCGGATGGATGATCACCGAGTCTCTGCCATAATATTTTTTAATTTCTGATCGTGTAAAAGATGAGTTGGCAATCATGTAGTCGGGTCTCTGAGCAACTTTTTTATCCCATCGACGCATTGGTTTTACCAAAAGCCTGAGTCCAAATTTAGCTAACCAATCAAATTTCTGAAAACCAGGATTCTTGATATATGACTCATAACGCATCCAGTAATAATGTGTCGGTGCGTGGCAGTAACATACATGGATAGTTAGAGGGCCGGTTCTGACAGACTTTGCCTCTGCTCCACTCGAAGATATGACCAAATCGTAGCTAGAAAGATCTAAATGAGAAAAGTACCAAGCCCTGAAGGCTGGCAAGAATTTTCGGAGTACAACAGGCAATCGCTGCAAAAAACCTGACATTCTAACATCTGCATTACTTGACCAGTTGATAGCTTTTGGATTGTATTGAGAGGTATAGATAGGAGCCGTTGGAAACATTTGGTGAAGAGCAAAAACTACTCTCTCTGCTCCACCTATGCTAGTTAGCCAGTCACAGACGATAGCGACATTAAGCTTACCTAGTTCCCGGTTCATCTGGCTCCACTACGGTTAAAGATAACTCGAATTGTCTTGAAAAGTATCGTAATGTCCATCCAAAAGCTCCAGTTTTGGACATAGTACAAATCAATCCTGGCTCGTTCCCAGTAATCTAAATTACTTCTTCCGCTTACTTGAGCCAATCCGGTAATTCCCGTTTTGACACTCAGTAGCATGGAGCTTTTATCTTCGTAGTATTTTAACTCTCTTTCAATCACCGCTCTGGGCCCTACAAGGCTGATGTCGCCTTTCAAAACATTAAATAACTGTGGCAATTCATCAAGACTAAATCTTCTAAGAATTTTACCAATTGGAGTGATTCTTGGATCTTTATCTATTTTCTGAGCTAGTTCATATTTTTTTGCCAAGTCAGGCCGTGCCAGTTTATGGAAGGATTCAACGGGATCTCGTCCGCTAAATTTACGCCACATGGATCTGAATTTGTATACCTTAACTCGATTATTAAATCTGGTTACTCGAGTATCGCTGAATATAACTGGCCCAGGACTAATTATAAAAATCAGAAGAGCAATTAACACAAAGACTGGAGATAGAATTAAAATTGCTAGAACAGAAAAGATCACATCAAACAGACGTTTAACTATCCTACCCCATCCGACCAAAGGGGTCTGATGAACTGCTATAACTGGTATGGTTGAGCGAAATAACTCAACTTTGATGTTACCTACAAACAATTCCCCATTACCTGGAATAAAACGGTAGGCAACGTGGTTTGACTGAGCGTAATTTAATATTTCGTTATTGTCTTTAGTTTGCGAATAAAGCTGAGTTTGGACGATGCTGTGAATTACATTGGGACCAAGCTTATTTATGGCGAATTCAAATGATTCAAAGAGCGGTACAGGCCCAAATTTTTCATGTCTGTGTTCTTTAGGTCCAACTATTCCAATGATCCGATAACCAGATAGACGATAATCAAACAGCGAATCAACTAGCTCATGTGTTAGGCTTGTGTCACCAACGATTAGAACATTAGTGATCCCAAAACCGTAAGAGAATAACGTCCCCCGTATATAGCGAGCCAGATTGCGGAATATAATTAAGAAGAGAAACGTCAACAGTAAGCCATAAACTGCGACTAAGTGAGCAGGAAAAATAGGTTTGTTAAAACCATAACTAAAGCTAATAACAAACATAAGACCAATTAGAGACCCAATTGCTAGCCGTCCTCCTTCGGAAAAACGTTTTTCGTAAATACTGTTATTGTAAAGTCCAAGCAGGGCGAAAATTAGGATCCAAAAAGGAAGCAGGAGTAAAAAGACTTCTATATAACTACTAGACTTAATAGGTGATGCTAAGTGCTGATGCGACAGAGAAACCCTTAGAACATAGGCTACGGCAAAAGCCAGGACTAACGATAAGAAATCGCCAATTACTAAAATACAATCATAAAGCAAAGAAGCATTACTTTTCATCAGCTATACTAGATTGTAACACTTATGGAACAATCAAAAACTAAAGCACTTGTAAACATTCTAACTGGCTTAGTAGCGGTTATTTTAGTAGCATTACCGTTCCACGAGTTTTTAACTACCTGGCTTGGCAGTAACTTCGGTCATCTAGATGTTTGGCGAGCCTGGAAAGAAGCTTTGATTGTACTAACGTTGCCCTCTATACTTTATCTGATTCATAAAACACCTAAACTAAAAAAATGGCTAGTTAGCGACCGATTAATTCAACTAATAGCTGTGTTCTCTTTACTAACCATAGGGTTGGGGGTGTGGGCTAGATTGACAGATCGAGTGAATAACTCAGCTCTCGCTGATGGTTGGATAATTGATCTCAGGTTTTTCGCTTTTCTATTTGTTGTTTTGGTACTGTCTTACTTCACTAATTTTCTTCGGAAAAATTGGTATAAGATAATAATTTACCCAGGATTAGTGACAGTATTCTTAGGCCTTTTGCAGTTGGTTCTCCCGCTTGATTTCTTAAGGCACTTTGGTTACGGGCCTAAAACAATACCTGCCTACAGCACGGTAGATCAAAACAATGCATATAGAAGAATTCAATCTACCCTAAGAGGTGCAGATCCATTTGGGGCTTATTTGATACTCGTGATTACTGGTCTGGCTCTTAAGCTTAAATCTAGTAAGTTGCTAAGAGCTGCATTAATCGTTATTAGCTTAGTTGCTCTGTTCTTTACCTATTCACGTAGTGGCTATGTTGGGGTCGTTGTCAGTTTGGCGGTTCTATTTTATATATCTTGGCTAAAACCCCAGTGGCGCAAGGCTTTCTTAACTTGCCTAGTAGCCGCTGTATTAGTTGGTGGTGCGGTAGTGGTTGGGTTACGCCATAACCTGACGGCCGAGGACGTTTTCTTCCATACGTCAAGTTCTTCGCGGTCATCTATAAGTTCTAACTCTGAACGGTTAAATGCACTTAAAAGCTCTGCTGAAAGTGTGATTGATCATCCCCTAGGCGAAGGACCAGGGACAGCTGGACCTGCCTCAGAGCATAACGACCATCCGCCAAGGATAGCTGAAAACTTCTATATACAAATAGGCCAGGAGCTCGGTATAGCAGGTCTCGTCTTGTTTTTAAGCGTAAATGTAATTGTTGCTTATAGGCTTTGGCAAAAAAGATCAGATAATCTTTCAGCCTTTTTATTTGCAACTTTTATAGGCATTAGTCTTGTAAATATGGTTTCTCATGCTTGGGCTGATGATACCTTAAGCCTACTTTGGTGGGGGCTTGCAGGAATTGCTCTCTCACCTGTTATACTAAAGGAGGAAAAAACTCAAATAAAAAACTCCCGTGAAAAGTCAAAAACTGCCCTTCGGGCTAGGTAGAAAAAAGAACCGCAGAGAAGTTAAGCGGATAACAGAATATTTAGTTAGTGGCGGTGCATACTTTTGGACTGGTTACCTAGTCTTCTTTATACTTTATAGACCACTTCACCTTACGTTATTACCAGCTAAGCTAGGTGCCGATGTTGTTGGTTGGATAGTGAATTACGCTCTCCAGCGTTTCTGGGTATTTAATAATCCTAAACTAGCTAAACACCGAACAGAAGTCACCGGCCGATATCTATTTATAACCTTAGTTGATTTCGCGATTGATTATCTAATTGTGCGAGGCTTAAAGAGTGCAGGAATAACTCCGTATTTGGGCCAATTCGTTTCTGCTGGGTTCTTCACATTTTGGAATTATTTTTGGTACAGGTTCTGGGTTTTCCCAAGTAAATACCCAAGACGGAAATCAGCATGAGTACGGATATTAGACCCACCAAAAAGCAAAAACGCATACTAGACTTTATAGATCAGTTTATTAGTATCAACGGTTATAGTCCTAGCTACCGTGAGGTAAAAAACGGTCTCGACTATAGCTCGCTTGCAACCGTAGCGCTTCATATTGATAGCTTAATTAACCGTGGGCACCTAAAAAAACGAGATCATTCGGCTCGCTCACTGGAGCCAGTCAAACATTCTAGCTTGCTAACCATAAAAACAAACGAAGTGAAGCCCTCTCAAGAAAAATGGCTAGTTGATAAAGTCGAGTATTATTTTAGTCGTTTGGAATCTGGTGGCACGGTTGAGAGTAGCGCAATTGATGAACTGTATGTATTGCTGGGCGCACTAAAAGTTCTTGGATTATCATCAGCCGCTCAAAGTTTTATGCCAAGGTTGTCTAAGTTGAAGCAACAATCTCAACCGGGCTAGGAAATTGCTTAAGATATAATAAGTTAAGGATAAAAAATAAATATGAGCTCTAGATATCGGTACGGCCATCGGTCTCATTGGCGTAAAACTTGGCATGGCTTTCTGGTAGTAGCTGTTTTGTCTGCGATTTTATTCGGCATAGGGCTGGCAGTGAAGAACAGCCTAATTAATAATCAACCGGTTGAGGTAAGCGGAGCTGCTCAGGTTGTTGGTAAAGTTTTGGGAGATAATACGACAGCGCTTAGCGAAACTATTAATCAGCCTACTTTTAGCTTAAGTCTTCCCAGTGGTTGGGCTCAAACTGCCAAAGTCGATACTCCAGATCAAAATAGTGTAACTTGGGCCATAAACTCTGGCGAAGCCAGTATTTCTATGACGATCTACACCGATACCATCCCCGTAACCCAAGCAGTTAACCTTGAACTGCCTGTTCAACCGCACGGTAGTGGTATGTCTTGGGGGAGTCTATCAGATGATTGCACTGACTTTACGTCTTCGCCGCCAGGCAGCACCGTCCCTGTAGCTGCTAATTGGCAGGGGGTACCATTTTTATGTAACTATCCTGACAGGTTTGATAACAAGATTGGGACTGGTTCAGTAGGCAGTCAAAACTCAGTATCTATTGCGGGACCGAGGGAAAGTACTCACAAGTATTTCATCTTGTACGTTGATCATAGCGCGGAGCCAGATTACTCGACACTTTATGACATTTTAAATAGTTTTAGTGCTAAATAAGACTGCCAACATATGCTATGATTAGCAAAACAAAAGTAGCTTAAAATCTAATTGCTGGAAGTCAGGTGAGAAGCCTGCACTGTGCCGCAACGGTAAGCCAAAGCAAGCTTTGGATAAGTCCGATACAGCAAGTTTTAAGTCTCCCGAGCAGGAGCAAATTTAAGACCTGCTTCGGAGTTGTTTCAAACAAAGAAGTAGGTTTTTTAATGGCAAACAAATTTGAAATATTTTCGCCGCCCGGAGGGCAAGAGCCCTCTAGGTTTGTTGACTCAGATACAGTTCCGTTGCTGCAGCCGCTTCGGTCAGAGGCCAGGCACTATGCAGCCGAAAAACTTGATTACAATTTTCAACTACTTGTAGAGGGCCGATTCGAGCAAGTGCCACTACCTATGGATGTGCTTGGGACTGCCCAGAGAGTAGTTGAGACTAGGATTATCTATGGGGAGTTTAGCCCCGAACACCTGGAGGCGAAGCAGGGTTTATTGCTGGACTGCGAACGATTGTTTGGGGAAGCATTTAGGAAAAACACCTGGGAATACTTTTCGGAGGTGGAGCAGATCCTAGATCCTGTTTCTGGTGATTATTTTGCTCACGGGTTTAACCTATCTGCAATCACAGAAGATGGCTTGAGTCCAGTTGCTGAACCTGAAGAGCAAGACAGAAGAAGTAATGAATTCGTGGAAGAAGTAACCTATAAGACCATAGGTCACCTAGGACTTAGCGAAACAGTAAGTGTCCAGACGGTTTCGCAATGCACGGATTGGGCTCATGCGGCATTCAAAAGAGACAAAAAGGCTTCTCACGGGGGATACGCACCAGGTATCAATAAACTGATGGGCAGAGGAGTTAGATTTATCCCTGGAGGTAACAGGTTCGAGGAACAAATTGCTCTTTCGGGAACTTACATCACCCACGAAGTGGTCACTGCAACGTTTGCTGACATGGGATTACTGAAAGACTCAGAGGATATCGGCAAAACCGGTATTCAAGGGAAACAGATTATTGACTTAGAGGGTGGCAGCGTCATTGATCTGGCCAAAGCTCTTGATAAAAAAGCCAGTGAGTTTTGGGGTGTGCCAATATTCATGGGCGAGCTTCTGCAGGAAGGTCAGGTGGCCGACTATGACAGTATTGCCGACCAAGCTGAAGCCCGAAGGCAAAAACTTGTTCCCAAACCACTTGAAATGGCTAACTATCTAGTTTCACTGGTTGAAAATGGCACAGATAGAGGAGCAGCCGAAGGTCTAGTAAACAACTACTTAAAGCAGGTAATGCTAGATGTACTTAAATATCATCCCGAAGAGGCTGAGACGATGTTTGACAAGGAAACTGCCGACGGTTTAGCGGAGGTTGCCTGGTTAAGGGCCAACGGACAAGAATTAGAAGCCGAGTTAATGTTAATTGAAGTAGAACGAAATGCTCCAGCCCCCTCTTTTTGTGGGGCCGGAAGCTGTGGTTTAGAGGCAGTCAACCCCATAAGTCCTGACGCAATATTAGCTAAGTCCTTAGGTCTTGATGGGGAATTACTCCACGATACAGAAAGAGCCTGTAAAATATGCTCTGCTAAAAAGGTAATTTATGAAACAAAAAAAGGTAATAAAGTTTGCACCGGCTGTCACTCAAAACAAATAGACGGAAAAATAAGTTATGGTTCTGGGAATCAAAAGAATGAGCTAAAATCACAGAACTTACTTGTTAAAGCTAGGCCAGCTAAGGGATAATTAAAGTAATGGGAAAGATTAACATTGCCGTTTACATAGGTGCATTTGATCCTATTCATGCTGGACACATCGAGTTTGCTAAAACAGCTGTAGAACTAGTCGGTCTAGATAAGGTCTATTTTCTAGTAGAGCCTAGACCTCGCACTGAACAGGGAGTAAAGGCATTTGACCACCGAATTAATATGGCCAGCATAGCTATAGAAAAGGAAGATCGACTGGGTGTAATTGTGATTAGACAAGGCAGTTTTGATTTTGAAGATGTTCTTCCTGCTCTGTCAACGCGCTTTGGACCAGATTGTTTAAACGTACTTTTAAGCGAAGATAGCATAGCGGAAGTTGTTAAATGGCCGTGGCTAAAATTTAGTGACCAAAGCTTTAGTCTGGTTGTTGGCTTGAGAAAACAAACCGCCAAATCGGTACAAGAGCAAGTTCAGCTACTCAAAGATCTAACAGGCATAAAGATTAAAGTCAAAACCTTTAAAACAAGCGTAGACTTACCCAGAAACTTTCTTGTTAAACAGCAACTAAAGTCGGGTAGCAGGCCAAGTATTCTCCCGCGACCAGTCTACAACTATATAACCGAAAAGCGTCTTTATGTTTCAGACGCTAAGGCATAGTGAGTTTGCAAATAGGCTAAGTGCTTTTGCTGATATTTATCAAACTCACTTTTTTTGAGCGAACTATTCTTTATAAAAGCCCCAATTTTTTCGTTGCCTATGTAATGTGGAATGACAACGTAGCTAGCCCCCAGGGCATAAAGTTCAGTAGCAAGTTTAATGGTCTCTGCGTGAACGATGACGATAGCTGAAGGATTAATTTTTTCAAGTAACTTTATCAAGAAAACATTAGTGTCGTGGTCAGGTACCGTAGATACGATTAATTTTGAATGTTCAATTCCTATTTCTTCTAACAACTCAACATCCGTAGCATCTCCGTAAATACAGTTAACGTGCTCACGTTCCATAATCTCAATAACCTCAGGGTCATAATCGACAACTATGAAATCTTTTTTTAAGTCTTGGAAAAGTTTCAGAAATTCCTGACCACCTTGTTTGTAGCCAAGTAGTACAAGTTCGTAATGGTGTCGTCTGGCTTCGTGAGTAGTTTTGGCTTTAGCTCTTTCAAGAAAGGCTAGCTGTCTTTCAAGCAAGCGGAAAAGCGGGTCAGAATAATTAATCGCATATGTAGATATGGCTATCGAACCAAGCGCCAAGATAGTCACGACGTTAACAAGACTGGCTGGTATTATCCCGATGCTATTTCCGAGTAATATTAAAACTAATGAGAATTCGCTAATTTGTCCCAGGCTTATAGCGGTTTTGAACGAAGTTTGTTTGGTATAGCCCAGAGCTGACATCACTAGCAGTACAACCAGTGGTTTTATAACCACGACAATTAAGCCGGCAACTAGAATAAGCCCGAGTTGTGAACCGAGTGACGAGAAAGTCAGACGACTGCCAAGGGAAATGAAAAAGACCACAATGAAGAAATCTCTCAAGGGTCTCAATCGCGCACTTATTTCTTGAACAAAAGGTAGGGAAGCCAACGCTATTCCACCGAGCAAAGCACCTATCTCAAGTGAGAAACCAATACCCTCAAACAAGGCTGCGCTTCCAAATCCCCAGCCGATGGCAAACAAAAAAAGAAACTCAGAGTTAGTTGAAATAAGTTTTTGCATTCTGGGTAAAACCAGATTACCGACAATAAACAAAGCTGCAGTTGCAAGTAGCCCCTTAGCAGCGAGTGAGCCAAGTTGATCTAACGAAATTGAACTGTTATTACCCTGAGACGTCACGAACAGGAGAGCGATTGCTGCTAGCACGTCTTGGATAATTAGCACGCCTATTGTTATTTTGCCGTAGAGTCTAGAAGTTTCTTTTTTATCGTTTAACAGCTTAAGAATAATAATAGTACTGCTAAAAGATAAAGCTACGCCCAAAAACACACTTTGTCTGTAACTTAGACCAAAAGCATTCCCGACTAACCAACCAAGAACTGCTATTAAGCCAACCTGTATTAAGCCAACTAAAGCTGCTATTCGCCCAATTTCTTTAATAACTTTTAGGTTCAACCCCAGGCCAATGATAAACAGTAGAAGGGCAATCCCGATGTTAGAAAAGGTTTGGATGGTTGTTGGTGATTTAAGCAAATGGAAGACTGTCGGACCGACCAATATACCAGTTAAGATATGGCCGATTATCAAGGGTTGCTTAATCAGGCGCATCAAAAGAGCCATGCCAGTCGCTATGACAATAACTATGCTTAGCCCAGAGAAAATTGATTCCTGCATTTTTTAGTTTTTTAACACTAGCGTTATTTTATACCAGTTTAAATACAGGCGGAAATCAGTTTAAAAACCCAAGATATTTAATCTCAAAAAAAGTTGACACAAGCAAGACGGTTATGTAAGTATTAGATTACTTCGTTAGATAAGGAGAAAAATTACTCCTTGCTTGAAGACAAAAACAACCAAAAATAAAAACTTGAATTATTCTTGTGTGAGCTTAGTTCAAGTTGGGAGGTGCTAAGGTGTCTATTAAAATAAAAATCATTCAATCAAAAGGTTATAAAGTGGAAGTAAAAGTCAGACGACCCTCCTGGCAGCAATTCATTAGGTATTAACGAATCTCTTCAAGAGAGAACTATTTATAAATTGCCCGTCAAAGTGCCGTGCTAGACTGTATTTATGATGAGCTTTGTAGTCATAACCCTCGGCTTATTAGTCTTATTGCTTTCAGCTATTGCGGAGGTATTTGAAACGGTTCCCGCAATCGAATTAAAACGGCGGGCTCGTTACGGCGACAAGGCTGCAACCCGTCTTTACAAAGCTGCTCGCTGGGGACTTGCAACGCAGTGGCTTCTTTGGTTTTTGATAATCGTTTCAAGCTCATTTTTCTTCACACTTGTTTCTAAACACTCACCTCTTTGGGTGGCATTTGGCGCCTCGATCGCTTTGATCTGGATTGGATTTATTTGGATACCTAGAAGTGGTGCCAGAGCCATTAATTCTTATATTACGGAACTTGTAGCCCCCTTAATTGGTTCGTTGGCTCATTATGTACACGGTTTAACAAAACATTTTGGATCAGCTGAACATCACTACCGAGTGAAACATGCCAAAATTTATGAAAAAACCGACTTACTAAATTTGTTAACCAGGCAGCCAGATCAACCAGGCAACCGTATCAGTACCATTGAGATAAATATGTTGAGCCATGTTCTTAAATTCAATGATAAGTTGGTAGCTGACATTATGATGTCTTCTACAAAGGTTAAAGAGGTCTCCAGTGACGACAGGTTGGGGCCAATAGTTCTAGCTGAGCTTCACAAGTCTGGCCAGAGATCCTTTCCGGTTTACCAAAAAAAACATATTAATATCGTCGGCACACTCGAATTAGATGAAGTAATCAGTAGTTCAGAAAGCCCAACTGTGGGTGAGGTAATGAATCCTAAACTGACATTCGTACACGAAGAACAGCCCCTTACAGAAGTCCTTCAAGCGATATCCAAAACAAAAGCTAAATTAATGATAGTTATTAACAGTTTTGAAGATTACGTCGGGGTGATCTCGGCAGCACAAGTATTGGACGAGCTAGTCGGGGACGTTATAGCAGATGATTTTGACTTATACGATGACAAACAAGCAGTGGTAAACCGGCGCATTAAACCAAAAGATTCCGATAAGGAAGAAATCACAGAAGAGCCAGAGGTGATAGAATAAGTCAAATGAGCAGAATTCTAAGTAAAGACTTAAAAGACCACCTCAATAAGGAAGTTCAAATAGCTGGATGGTTACATAAAAAGCGGCTGCTGGGTGGCCTTACGTTTTTAAATGTGCGTGATGGCTATGGTCTAGTTCAAGTAGTTGTCCAAGACAAAGATGAAGTCGAAAAACTACGAGGTTTGCAGATCGGTACGGTGGTTAAGATAAAAGGTAAATTAGTGTCTGAGGAGCGAGCTGTTGGTGGAGTTGAACTCCATGACCCTAAAATTGAGGTCTTAGTGCCTGTGGAGGATGAGCTACCTATCGAAATCGATAAGCCACTTTCTCACAAACCGGAAAATCTAGATACGTTATTCGATAACCGAGTAGTCGGACTTAGAAATTTGTCTGAACAAAAGATCTTTAAGATACGATCAAACCTTAACCAATACATTCGAGAGTTTCTACTTGGGCACGACTTTGTTGAAATACAGACACCAAAGCTTTTAGCCGGAGCAACTGAGGGTGGTGCTGAGGTTTTCTCCGTTGATTATTTTGGAAGACAAGCAACGCTTGCTCAAAGCCCCCAGTTCTATAAGCAAATACTTGTTGCAGCTTTTGAAAGAGTATTTGAAATAGGACCTGCTTTCAGAGCTGAGTTAAGTGCAACCACCCGTCATGTAAGTGAAGTTACGATGCTAGATATTGAAATGGCTTTTATTGATGGTCTTGAAGATGTGCTAAACCTAGTTCAAGACATGACGTACGCAGTTTTGGCCAGGATATACGACACTAACTCCAAAGACCTAGAAGAACTCAAAGCCCCTGAATTAAAGATCAAAAAGCAGTTTCCTCGGTACACGGTTAAACAAGTCCACAAACTCTATAGCGAAGCGACCGGTATTGACACAACAGCCGAGACCGATTTGAAGCCAGATGAAGAGCGCTGGATTTGTAACTACGCAAGAGACAAAGAAGGCAGTGAAGCAGTTTTCGTGACTCACTTCCCGGTTGCTATCATGAAATTTTATCATCAGGTTGATCCAGATGACCCAGAAACGGTTCTCTGGGGCGATCTCCTATTTAGGGGTGTAGAAATTGCTACCTGCCCAGTCCGTGAGTATCATTACGACACCTTGGTTAAACAGATGAAAAAAGCCGGACTTGATCCCAAACACCCTGGCTATTCTTATTACTTGCAAGCATTCAAATATGGTTTACCGCCTCACGGTGGCTGTGGTTTTGGTATTGATCGTTTAGTCGAGAAAGTGGTTGGGCTAGCAAACGTTAAAGAAGCAATCCTCTTTCCGAGAGATATAAACCGATTGTCTCCCTAACCGTTAACCTAGTAACTGAATTCTCGTCTTAACCATTCATCTAAACCACCCGGTCCTCCACCGGACATCGCAACGACCATGTCGCCCGAACTCAGATACGATTTAATCCTTTCTTTAAGCTCAGCGTCAAGAAGGGCTGGTTTCGCTACGCTGGGGTCGCTGAGCCTAGCGATTAATTCCTTAGATTCAATAATTTCAAGATCTGGATCTTCACGAGCTAGGTAACTCGGAACCCAATAAATAGCCTTAACTCCTTTAAAACTGTCTTGGTATAGATCTTTTATGTAGTGTTGCCTTCGATTGGTAAGTGGCTCATAAACAACCACCACATCAGTCGATTTTTTTGAAGCCAATTCAAGAGCTGCGTTCATAGCTGCCCTTATTTTCTCAGGAGTATGTGCATAATCAGAGTATAGATTAGGGACTATTTCTTCCATCCTTCTGCCTAGGCCAGGAAACTTGTCCATTTGGGTTACTAATGCGCTGGTTGGCGAATCTGTAAGTTTCGCAACTGCCTTAATCGCTAGATATGCGTTCTGTCGGTTGTATTTGCCGTTTAGTTTAATTGAGTTAATTAACGGGTCATCGGGTTTTAGCGTAGACACAGCCGAGCTGGAATCAAGTCCTAGATAACTGGAATCTTCTTCCCATATAAAGGTGTGTTTTGACTGTTCAATAAATTCTCGAAAAGCTTGCTGATAATCTTCTCGGGTTGGGAATATCTCATGGTGATCCCAACTTACTCCGCTGATCAGGCTTAAATATGGTTCAAAGCTCAAAAAATTGCGATCAAACTCGTCAGCTTCAATTACGAAATAGGAAGACCCTGGTTGATATTGACCAGATGGCCCAAACTCGATCTTACCTCCGATTAAGTAACTAACTTTTATTCCTAGCTGCTTAAATAGCCAAACGACCATAGATGTGGTGGTTGTTTTGCCGTGCGTACCAGAAATAGCAACTATTTGGAGTTTTTTATCTTGAACTAAGAAATTAATAAATTCATCCCTTTTTGAAGTCTTTATATTCATGTCTCTGGCAAACTTGAGCTCCACAGAATTCGGGTCTTCTAAAGGTATAGCTGAAGAGTAAATCAACCAATCAATTGGGTTTTTCTCGTGTATCCGAGCTATCTGTTCTTTGCTGCTACCTATATAAATATCGGTTATACCACGCTTCTTTAGCTCTTCAATAGAACTGTACGATTCCCTATTCGAGCCGGATACATGAAAACCAGCTTCCTGGGCAATTAATGCCAGCGGGCTTAAGCCAGCTCCCCCGATAGCCAGAAAAAACACATTCATTAAGACTAGTCTAGCATGGAGATAATTAAGCGCTATGCGGTCGTTAAACTTAGAGCTTATAATTAAGCATTATTAGTTCAATGAACAAACGACAAGCTCATCATCTCCTAACCAAACTTAGAAGCGTAAGCTACTGGTACTTTTTGGTTGCTTTTATTATCAGCGCTTCAGTTGCAGTCGGAGCTCTAAGACATAACAACCTAACTGCCGTTAACTTGAGAAATCAATTACTTAACGTTGACCAGCAGGATGGTAATGTCGCAGGGGTCCTAAATCAGCTCAGAACCTATATCTATAGTCACATGAACACTAACTTATCTAGTGGAACGGGTACTATTTATCCTCCAATACAGCTGAAATATACCTATCAAAGGCTTGAACAAGCCGAGATAAATCAAGTCAGTACAGTTAACTCTCAGCTTTACACGGCCGCTGAAAACTACTGCCAAGCCACCATTCCAACGGGTTTTTCAGGTCGCTACAGAATAAGTTGCATTGAAAGCTATATAACAGAGCATGGCGTCCAAGTTCAACCTATACCGGCTGCTCTTTATGAGTTCGATTTTGTATCACCGTTTTGGTCCCCTGATTTAGCGGGGTGGAGTATTTTAGCAAGTATAGCTTTTCTGGTGCTATTCGTAGTTAGATTTGTGCTTCAAATTTGGCTGAAACAAAGGCTCAAGAGCCACAGCTAAATTTTCTCTACCTAAATTTATTGGATAACTACCTAAAATTTATTTGGTCGTAGTTGACGTACTACTATTGTCAGTCCCACTTGTTACGGGTGTCTGTGAACCAGTCGTTGAGGAACACTGTAGTTTGTCTGAATTCCAAGTGTTAATATTCTTAGCAACTTGACTACCGCTAGTGATGTTCTCCCAGAAGTCTACCTGTGCTCTGTTAATGACCATCGTATCCTCAGGGCCATATAGAGTACAGCTCAAATTATTCAACGTAAACTGGTTTGCAGACGCCCCTGGCTGTAAATAGAAGACACCAGTTAGCACTATATAGCTTGGAGAAATTGAAGATATATGCCCGAAGTAGGCCTGGCCGCCACTGCTGCCAGTTACATTAACAAAAACAGCCTGGTATTCATTTTTATTGACGTATGTGTTCTCTCCATATACATATCGCCCGACTGCCAAAAAGGCAATTGTCATAACTACTATAGCCGCGATACCCAAGAGTAACAGGGACGTTAGAAACCTCATCCCGTATAAATTTCCTTTGGTTCTTTTACTCTTCGTAGGATGATCCTCTCCTCCGCCAGTGCTTTTAGCTAGCTCGGAGTAGTGGTTATGATGTTGGACCGGCTGTTCGATTTTCGGTTTTAAGCCAATATCCATACTAAAAATTCCCCGTCTTTCGTCTTTTATTGAATGCTAACAGTGTAATACATAACCGTTTTGATCACAATATCAACGTATGGGCATTGCCAATATAACTACAACTCTGTAGTTGTTAAATGTGGGTTTTCGTATAAGATAAGGTGTTCTTTTGTAAAAAACCGGTTGACAAGATAAAACTGCCGAGAGTATGGTATGAGTACAATTACTAATTACAAGAGAGGGAGAGTTGTAATAATGGCTTACAAGCACACAAACTCAAAAGGGGTGACATATTTTTTGAATTCAAAAGACGTCACACTCCGTGGTGGTAAAAAACAAACTATCTACTATTTTAGTAAGGACGAGCGCCCAGAGACGGTAAACGAGTTACCAAGCGGCTACTCAGTAAACGAAAACCCACGAAACGGTTTCCTAACACTGAAGCGAAAATAGTCTAAATAAAAGACAATTTAGTTGAAAATAGCACTGTAAAAGGTGCTATTTTTATTTTGCGTCCGTTCAGCCTGACGTTTTGACCACTCAATCTGTTATACTCACTTCAGTCTGGGGCTGTAGCTCAGTGGTTTAGAGCAGTCGGCTCATAACCGATTGGTCGTTGGTTCGAATCCAACCAGCCCCACCAAGGATTTGTTAAAATACAGTTAAGATGTCAGAAAAATCAAAAATAACAAAATTACAATCTGTGATCAAGCAATTTCAGGATATAAGAGCTATTGGTCTGGCGGTTTTTGGTGTCATTGTTATTTTAGTAACCTGGAGTGGTATAGGTGCGGTAGAAACTAACTACTCACTTCAAAAACAGATATCCGCCCTTCAGGAACAAAATCAGAACCAGTCCCTGCAAAACAATAATCTGCAGCTACAGAACCAGTATTACAATACCAATGAATACCTTGAACTAGAGGCTAGGCAATTACTCGGGAAAGCTGAGCCGGGAGAAAAGGTTCTAAATGTGCAAACATCACTTGCGCTGGCACAACTGGCAATTTTACCGAGTAACACCAATTCGCAATCCCAGAACCCTCCCCCAAAACCTCTCTATCAAAGTAATTTTGAAGCTTGGATGAATTTCTACTTCCATAGAAACCAGGATTAAGTCTTTTCTTGTCTGCGAATGGTGGCGGATCCTAGAACCAACGCGACTACAGCAAAGGCCGCAACAACAACTAAATCTCTGGTTAATGTGCCTGTCCACGAGGAGTCAGTGGTGACTCGTCTCATCGCGTCTACGCTGTAGGTTAGTGGCATTATGTCAGAAAACCACCGCAGTGGTTTAGCCATTCCAGAGCGTGCGATAAACAGCCCACAAACCAAAAGTTGGGGGAAAATGAAAGCTGGCAAAAATTGAACAGCCTGGAACTCGCTTGTCGCAAAAGCACTCGTGAAAAGACCTAGGGCTGTACCTAAAAACGCTGCCAAAACAGCAGCTATGATAGTTGATAGTGCGCCTCCTAAAACTATAACGTTGAGCAAGCCAAGCATAACCCCGCAGGAGATCAATGCTTGAAACAAACCTAGTATGCAAAAGGCGATAGCGTATCCAAAAATAAAATCGGGCTTGGACAAAGGCATAGTCATAAGTCTATTTAATGTGCCGCTAGTTCTCTCTCTCAAGGTAACTATGGATGTTACAAGAAACATCATGATCATTGGGAAAATACCCAGTAGCATTGGAGAAATATGGCCGAAGACCCCCGAATCACCTTGAAAAACATATTTCAGGATAGTCAGAAGTACCGGCGGCACAACAAATATTAAAGCTAGAGTACGTGGGTCATGGCGCAGCTGCCTAAGCACACGGGCTGACGTAGCAAGCGTTTTTCTAATGCTCACTCCTTGTCTCCGACTAACTTTAAAAAACTTTCTTCGATTGTTTTAGTTCCAGTACGCTGTAGCAGCTTTTTTGGTGAACTATGAGCAATTAGCCGACCATCTCTTATGAGGACTAAATCGTCACACCTCTCAGCCTCATCCATTGAATGGCTGGAGATAATTAAGGTTGCTCCGTTGTTAGCCAAATCGGCAAATAAATTCCAAAGTTTTTTACGAAGTACCGGGTCTAAACCGACGGTAGGCTCATCCAAAACTAATAGTTTTGGCGAACCTATTAGGGCTATGGCTAAAGACACTCTTTGTTTTTGGCCACTTGAGAGATCTCGCACTAAACTGGCAGATTTGCTGGTAAGATCTACTGTCTCCAGAACTTCTGATACTACTGCTTCTGTTTTTCTCCTTGGCTGACCAGCCATAGTTACGAAATACTTGAGATTCTCTTTCACCGTGAGATCAGGGTAGACTGATAACTCCTGAGTCATGTAGCTAACTTGTTTACGCAAATTAGCCGAACCGGCTTTTTCGTTAAAAACGTTTATCTCTCCTGATGTAGCACGTAGACTCCCAACTATCCCACGTATCAAGGTAGTTTTTCCAGCACCAGATGGTCCAATGAAACCGATCGTTTTACCCGCGGGCAGATCGAGATTTATGTTTTTAAGTGCTCGAAAGTGACTGCCTAGTGTAACTGATAGATTCTTTATTTTGACAACCGTTTCCACGAAGTAATCATAACAAACTTAAATGAAAAAGCCTCTTAGCATAGAGGCCAAAAATACTCATGGTAGCGGGGACAGGACTCGAACCTGTGACCTCGTGGTTATGAGCCACGCGAGCTGCCGCTGCTCCACCCCGCGATAATTAATAATGCTTAGAATAACAGAGAAGTATGCAAGTAGTCAAGATAACCTTATATTGACATTTACGCAAGATTATGCATAATGATAGGTAACCTTTAATAAGAAAACAAAAAAGGAAAACAAAATGTCATTAATTACTTTGCCCTCGGGGCTTGTATTCGAACTGATCCCTAGTTCTAACCCAGAAATAACAAAGATTGATAGAGTCTTAGAAGAACACTGAGCTTTCTAAAAGTTAGTTTTTTAAACTAATCAGTTGAACTTGCTGATGAAAAACTGGTTTTTAGTGAAGTCGTTAGTGTGGTGACTAAACTATTAACTTGAGAAACGGTCGAGCACGGGGTTTTTGCAGCACTATAACCAATATAGTAACCGGAGAATTGTTTAACCAATGTAACGCTAGTAGATGAGCTATAGTTACCAGTTACTTTCGATAAATCACCTAGTGCGTTGGTACCTGAGCTGGTTGCTGTGCAGGCGGGATCAAGATCGGTCAGAGTTTGTGACGATACGTTAACGACACTACCTTGAGCGTTTGCTACGTAAGTAAGATTAGCCAAGTTACTCGGGACAACTAAACTAATCCCTAGTGGCGCTATCTTTACGGTATTGGGCGCGCTGGCTGTGGTTTTAGCGTTGGCCAAACTGGTCTTTAGGGAACTGACATTTGAGTTAGCTGCTGACAGTTGAGAGTTCAGTTTGCTAACACTCTGATGTTGCCAACCATAAACCCCATAAACGGTCCCAATAAAAATTATTACAGCTATTATGGTAAGAACCAGTGGCATAAATCCTTGTTTGTGAACTTGAATTTTATTATCTGAAATTGGGCTAGAGAGTTTTGGATCTTTAGGAGTTTCGGTACTGATTTCGTTTGGCGGTACGCTAAACGGTGAGGCAACATGGTCGTCAGGAGAACTACCAATTGGTTCGTTGGAGCTAGGAGGTGTACTGCCCGAAGAATCTGGCGTACTGTTTAAATTTTCCACCTGATCATTTGATGGAGGTTGATTCTGATCATCCATACTTATTTAAGTATTGCCCAAAGATTATCTAAACACAACCGTTTTAGGTAAAGACTTTTACTGAATTTATCAACACAACAAGAATTATGAATTCAAGTTATAATGTCTTGTTGATGAGTGGCATTATTAAAGCGAACAACCTAACTAAAAAATTCGGCGACTTTGTGGCTGTTGATGATATTACGTTTGAGGTGGAAAAAGCTGAAATATTTGCATTTTTAGGGCCAAACGGAGCCGGCAAAAGTACTACCATCAAAATGTTAACGACACTACTTGTACCAACCTCCGGGGAGCTCAGTTTAGCTGGCTACGATGTCATGCATGATCAAGAGAATGTGCGTAAGTCTTTTGGAATTGTCTTTCAGGACCCAAGTGTTGATGATGAGTTAACTGCCTATGAGAATATGGAGTTACATGCAGTTTTATATGGCATGAGCAGGGGATCAGCTAAATCACATATTCACGAACTACTCAAACTAGTTGATTTGTGGGAACGCAAAGACCACCGGGTTCGTCAATTTTCCGGCGGGATGAAAAGAAGACTCGAGATAGCAAGAGGTTTCCTGCACTCTCCAAAAATCCTTTTCTTGGATGAACCAACGATAGGTCTTGACACACAAACTCGAACCCTACTTTGGGATTATGTAAAAAAGATCAACAAACAAAACGGAACTACCATTTTCTTTACCACGCATTATTTAGAAGAAGCAGAGGCAGTTGCTCAAAGAATATCGATTATTGACCACGGCAAGATCATTTCATCAGGTACTTCCAAACAACTAGAAAAGCAGACCGGAACTACAAGTCTCGAAGAAGCATATTTGGCTTTAACGGGGAGAGAGATAAGAGACGAAGAAGCAAATTCGTCAGACCGTATGCGTCTTCGTAACCGGGCGAGGAGAAGGTAATGAGAGTCATTCATATTCTTTGGCTAAGACAACTTAAACGTTATTTTAGATCACCTTCAAGATTAATTGGGGCGATTGGTCAACCCTTACTACTATTATTTGCACTTGGTTACGGTTTGGGTTCGGTTTTTAAAGCAGCCGGACACGGGGACTATATACACTTTTTGGTTCCAGGAGTAATGGCTCAGACCGTTTTGTTCTCAGCTATCTTCTTTGGTATAAACATTATTTTTGACAAACAGTTTGGATTTTTAAAAGAGACTTTAGTGGCTCCCGTTACTCGAACAAAAATTATGCTGGGAGGAGCACTTGGCGGAGCGACAACTGCAGTTTTCCAGGGAGTTTTGGTCTTTATTCTAGCTTTGATGATCGGTTTCAGGCCATATAACTGGGCCATGGTATTAGTGTCAATCCTAGTTCTAGGCTTGCTGGCTATAGCACTGGCTAGTTTTAGCTCAGGTATCGGAGCAATCGTGAACGACTTCCAAGGATTTCAGGCTATCAACCAATTCTTAATATTCCCACTTTTCTTTTTATCAGGCTCACTTTATCCTCTAAACACGGCTCCTAAGGTACTGCGCTACGTAGCTAATGTTAACCCAATCAGTTATGCGGTTGACGCCATGAGGACTAGTTTGATAAACCAAACACACTATGGTTATCTGAAGGATTTTATAGTCCTTAGTATTACAGCAGTAGTTCTAATTGCATTTGCAGTCTGGCGTTTTAAGAAAATCGAAAGCTAAGAAGAACTAGTAAAGTAAGTAGCTAGTACGTATTTAGTAATTTGTTGCATTAACTGTGCCCTAAGAGTCCAATTGTACGTACCGTTACCATTAGTAAAGATTACTAAAACAATTGTTTGATTGCCTTTGTTTATAATAACCGCGTCGTGAACGTAGTCTTCATAAAATCCAACTTTATGATAAACCATATAACCTGATGGTATTGCTGGGAGTATATATTGCCGATAGTTGGCTTCTGACAGATATGATAATAAGAGTTGGGTGTCGTTAGAGTTTAATAGCTGGCCTTGGTATAGTTTTTGTAATGCTACAGCTATGTCGTTGGACGTTAGTGAATTAGCATCAGAATCAAAATCTGGGATACCAATTTGAGAGGCGTAAGTTTCAAGTTGGTTGTAACCTAGTTCATTATTTAATGCATCCCAGGCGTTATCATTACTTACGACTATCATTTGTTGGATTTCATGTTCTGCAGAACTGCCGTTTATTGTCTCGGTTAAACTTTCATTACCAAGCTCGACCTGTTTTAGGAAATCCTCTGCCGTAATAACTTTACTTGTGCTGGCAGCTAAAAAAGTACCCGAGTCACCGTAGTGTTCTAGTTGCCCATTACTTAAATCTATAGTGCTCACGGAGAAATCTATACCGCTGTTTGCAGTGATAACACCATTAATTTGGTTGCTGAGCAGAGTAAGGTTGAGAGAGGGGGCTGGTGGAGTGGTCTTTTTCTGGATTGGGTTAATTTTTACGATTGTATTTGTCACGTCCGATAACGGTTTTTTATTACCAAAAAACACGAAAAAAAACACTATCAACAGTACTAAAACTGCCCAAAAGACTTTCTTATGGGTCTTTTTGGTTTTTTTCTTTGTTTGCTTCTTAGGGTTCGAAGATGGTGTGCTTGGTCTATATGAAGAAAAGTATGGTTGATATGCCATTATTTAACTCTATAGCCTTAATTGTAAAAATAAAAGTCGTGGTAGGTCTGATAGGAACGAATTGGAACCAAATTAAACGAGAACTGATAACGATGTGGCAAATAGTTAAGACTGTTAGGGGAGAGGCTATAAACTACGTAGGTATTGCAAAAATAAACCAGGTGTTAAAAGGATAATTTGAAAATCTTGTCTTAGTTTCTCAGCATTAAAATGCCGAACATTATATGATACTAAAAATGAAGCCTTAGCTTCCATGGCACCAGCAGCGACATGGGCATCATCGGGGTCTCGAACGTAATCAGCAAACCGTATCTGCACTTTTTTGTATGTCTGGTCAATCTTAACAGAGGTTAATTGGTTTTTAATGACATTGTGCAACACCTCTTGTTGAAGGTGGAGTCTGTCAACAACTTTATTAAACTCTAATACAGAATAGTTTGATATATAGAGCTTTACCTGCTCTGTATGGGATATAAGAGCAAAAGCGGCACCAGACTTAGAAATAAGGGAAGATATTATTACATCTGTGTCAACAAAGACCCTTATTGGTCTAATGAAGGTCATATTACGAACCTTTACGTACTGCTGCCAGTTCTTTGTGAACTTTATCTATGGACGCCAAATCAATCTGCTCGGCATTGTATAAGTCGGCGTCTAGACCAGTAAAGATAAAATTGAGTGAGCTAGCAGGCACTCGATAAACTCTACCGAAACGTTTAGCGACAAGTTCACCTCTGCTGATCAATTCGTAGACAGTATTTTTAGAGAGCTGCAACATAGTTGCGACTTGCTCAGGAGTATATACTTTATCAGGAATAATGTTATTAGACATGACTATATGGTATCAAACATTACTTAACATGTCAATATGGTAGGCGTGGTAGGAACGAATTGGAATCAAATAAAGAGAGAACTGATAGCAATGTGGCAGATAGTGAAACAAATTAGAGAAGAACAAAGTTTAAAATCAGAAGCTTTTTAACTTATCTCAAGAATACTTTTCAGCCTTTCTTTAACCTCATCCAGCTTGTTGCTGCTAATTGTCCCTAAGGTTCGTTTTATTTTGCTTTTATCTAATGTAGCTATTTTGTTTGGGCGAACAAAACTATCACGTACGAGTTCTCCTTGATCAAAATCGCTCATAGCTAACATTATTGCTTTTCTACTGCCATAGTTCTTACTTGTTATTTGGCACAATAAAACATCATTAAACTCAGCTAGGCCAATAACCAAACACGGCCTAAGTTTTGTTGCCGTTAAGTCTGAAAAAGGGAAGGTAGCTAAGACTACTTGGCCTATTGATAAGCTTTCCATGCCTCTTCCTCCTCAGGTCGTAGCCAGTCTTTAGCAAACGACTCCTCAGAAGCAATAGCGAAGTCATCAATATTTTTACTTTCCTTTATAGGGACTATTTTTATTTCACCTCGTTTGACCTTTATATCAATGTCTTTTTTAATACCACTTAGGGTTAGAACATCCTTGGGTAGACGTACACCTTTAGAATTACCGATTTGAATTATAGTTGACTGCATAGTAATTACTATTGTAATCACACTGACCACTTATGTCAAGAGGATTTTATGGTAGAGACGAGTTGGACGAAATGGAACCAACTCAAACTTGAATTGATTGCGATGTGGGAAATAGTGAATCAAACCAGGAGTAAGACTTGTTCGAAAGCCTAATCGCGAGGTATTGAACCTGTTGAGCAGCTTATAACTAGATGTGACCTACACTATACCTTTAATACTGAACTTCACAGGAACATCAATAACTAAGCCTGCTTGAACTTGTTGATCAAAGTGTCGATCAAGCATTTCAGCAAACTCGCGTAATTGTGCGTCTGGAACAAAATCAGCTGGCTGGTCTATTCCGCATTCAACGCTTCCGTCATCACCGACCTCACAGACAAAAAAGTGTGATAAAGGTAATGGATTACCATCAGTTGGGTTATATCTTTCAAGACCGTACCAAGTCTTAGCTACTCCAGCATCATTGGGCTCTTGAAAATGTCTGGTTACTAATAATGGACCTTCAACTCGCAGTGATTCACTGGCCACTTCGTGATGTTCATCATGCGACTCTTTTATCTTGTCTAGTTGCTCTTCATCATTGTGCTTTGCCAGAAACACTTTTAAGAAATCAGGCTCATCTTCAAATCTTTTATTATTGTGTTTAATGCTTTTACCGTAGTAAGTCATTAACCCAGAGCTTATATATTCTCCAGTGTGACCCTCAAGCATGGTTTTAAAAGCAGGGTCGTGTAATAACTCAGCAATTTTCTCTGGGCTGGTGTTTTGATTTGATTTTGGTTTTTCTGACATGTTATTAGTATAGCATAAGCTTTACTAATAGTCAAATATGGTAGCGGCGATAGGAATTGAACCTATGACCTCGGGCTTATGAGTCCCGCGCTCTAACCAACTGAGCTACGCCGCCTCAACTCTAGTAAGTTATAACATTCTTAGCGTATTTATTACTAGTTTGCTGAGGGCGAAATAAGCTATATCAGCTTCACCACTTCGCCGTTTTTAAATTTTCTGGGGTCCTCAAACTTATAGCCTCCCGGTATACTGTGTCTAATAGCTCGGCCAACGGCTCCGTGGCTGACAACTAAAATCGTTTCACCATCTAGACTGTCCAACCACTGCAATGCGTTTTTAGCTCGGGCAAATAAATCTACTGAAAGCTCTATGCCTTTGATCTTGTCATCATCAGCCAGGCCCACTTCGTAGGGCTGGCCCTCAAGTACACCCAGTTCACGCTCAGTCAGCAGCTTACTTACGTAAATTTTATCTTTTGGGTAACTAAGCACGTCTGCAATTATCTCTGCTGTTTCTAGTGCGCGACTAAGTGGAGATGAAGCAATCGTATCAATGCCCAGTTTCTTAAGTATTTCACCCGCTTGTCTGGACTGCTCACGTCCGGTTTCAGATAGCGGTGTTTCTGTTTGGCCAGAATATACACCCAATTCGTTCGTAACAGACAGACCGTGACGGATAAAATAAAGATGTCTCATAAAAAAAGTATAGCAAGTGGATTAATTGGCAGTCTTGGATGATACTAAAACGAGGAAAGATTATGCAAAATTCCCCCCCACAGATTAATTTAAGCAAAGGTACCTACGTAGCGGCGGTCTCAGGTGGTGTTGATTCGATGGTCCTGCTCGATCTATTAGCCAGCCAGCCTGGACTAAAAATAGTGGTAGCCCATTTTGATCACGGAATCCGTGGCAACTCTAATCAGGATCTTAAACTCGTTCAAAAGGCTGCCGCTCGTTATAAACTGCCGTTTGTTTTCGACCGGGCTAATTTAGGAGAAGGTGCAAGCGAAGCCGAAGCCAGAAAATATAGGTATCAATTTTTAAATAGCGTCAGAAAAGCCTCTGGAGCAAACGCTGTGATCACTGCTCATCATCAAAATGACTTAGTTGAGACAGCCATTTTCAATTTACTTAGGGGTACTGGTAGACGTGGATTGTCTTCACTTCGTTCTCGTGAGTATGTGGTGAGACCTTTTCTCAACTTTCCTAAACAAACGCTAATCGACTACGCGAAAGATCATAATCTTGCCTGGAACGAAGATTCAACAAATCAGGATGTTCAATATAAGAGAAACTATATTCGGCATCGATTGCTACCAAAAATAGATAAACCATCCCAGGACAAGTTTATAGATATTATTAATCAAACCTCTGAAACTAATCGGCAACTTGAGATTGAGCTCAATCAATATTTAAGATTAAATTCCGATAAGGCTGGCTTGATACGCAAGTCATTCATTCTATTACCACATAAAGTTGCTGTTGAAGTTCTTATTCATTGGTTAAGGCAAAATAAGTTAAGAAGTTTTGACCGAAAACTACTAGATGATATAACAGTTGCTCTGAAAACTTATAGCCCGGGTCAAAAAGTTGACGTTAATGGACAGTACTTTATTATGATAGGTAAGGAATACTTGGCACTCAATGAGCGAGAGCGCTAGCATCAATCCTTAATTACACGTATAATTTGTTTCGAGTATGGATAAAAATCCTTTTAGATCTAATCAATCGAAAACTCCTAAGCAACGCGGGTTTAAGAATATAGGCTTTATTGCTCTGGTAGTTCTTTTAGCGTTAATTGTTCTAGCTGCCTACAACCACCCCAGCAATCTTCAAACCGTTCCACTCTCCCAAGTTATTCAACAGGCCAATGCTGGCCAGGATCACTTGATAGTCATTAACGGTAACCAGCTGCAAGTAACTAAAAAAGGTGGCAGCAAGGCCACTGAACAGTCATATATTGGCACTGGACTTGATATCAAGACCGATGGTCTTAATCTCAATAAGGTTCAACTAGAATATAAGCCTCAATCGTCAACCGCTTCCACGATTGCCACAGTAGGCATAGACATACTACCAATACTGGTAATTAGTTTGCTTTTGTTCTTCATGCTTCGAACTGCACAAGGGCAAGGCAACCAAGCCCTTAGTTTTGGTAAGAGCAAGGCAAGGTTATATGGCAATGAGAAAGATCGAATTAACTTTAGTGGGGTTGCCGGATCAAACGAGGCCAAACAGGACTTACAAGAAATTGTAGAGTTTCTAAGATATCCAAAAAAGTTCGAATCAGTTGGGGCAAAAATACCCAAAGGCGTACTTTTAATTGGTCCACCTGGTACAGGTAAAACACTACTTGCCCGTGCCGTGGCTGGTGAAGCAAACGTACCGTTTTTCTCAATAAGTGGGTCTGAATTCGTAGAAATGTTTGTTGGAGTTGGAGCAAGCCGGGTCCGTGATTTATTTGCCAAAGCAAAAAAGAATTCTCCGTGCATCATCTTTATAGACGAGATTGACGCTGTCGGTAGACGGCGTGGTAGTGGCATGGGTGGTGGACACGACGAAAGGGAACAAACCCTGAATCAAATCTTGGTCGAAATGGATGGCTTCGAGCAAGGTACTAACGTTATAGTTTTAGCGGCTACTAACAGATCTGACGTACTAGACCCAGCTTTGCTACGACCTGGACGTTTTGACCGCAGGGTAACGATTGATTTACCTGACCGTAAAGACAGATTAGCGATATTAAAGGTCCATTTTGCTAAAAAGCCACTTGCTAGGAACGTTGATCTTGATGCACTGGCGGCAAAGTCAGCCGGATCATCAGGAGCTGATCTAGCAAACATTACTAACGAAGCAGCAATTCTGGCAGCCCGAAATAATCATCACGAAATAACTCAAGCGGATGTGACTAGTGCCTTCGAAAAAGTAGCCATCGGTCCAGAGCGAAAGAGCAAGATATTATCAGATAAAGAAAAAGAACTAAGTGCTTATCACGAGGCTGGACACGCGGTTGTTGGACATGTTTTGCCAGATTCTGACATGGTTCATAAAGTTACGATTATTCCTCGTGGCCATACCGGCGGAGTAACTTGGTTTATCCCACCTGACGATAAAAGCTATCACTCAATCGTGGAGTACAAGGATGTTCTAGCAAGAATGCTTGGTGGCCGAGTAGCCGAGGAGGTCATTTATGGTCGAGATCACGTAACTACCGGAGCTGGTAATGATTTGCAACAAGCAGCAGAGCTAGCTAGGGACATGATAGTCAATCAAGGTATGGGTAAAATACTGCGTGATCAGGTTTTTCATACTGATGAGGGCATGATGTTAGATCGCTTAGTTCATGAGAGAGACTATTCAGACGAAACAGCCAAAGTGATTGATGACGAAGTTGAAAGTCTAATTACTGAAGCTGGAAAACGCGCCCATTTTGTCATCAGAGCGAATAAACATAAACTTGTACTACTCAAGGACCGTTTAGTTGAGAAAGAAACGGTTGAAGGTGACGAAGTAAATGAAATCTTAAAGGGCACCACTATGCCCAAAGAAGCTGCACTTTATTAGCATCTCAAAAAAGACTCGCCTTTTATTTGGATAAACCAAAATCTTGACTCTATAATAAGAGCCAATGAATAAACTCGTTCAGCGCGCCAATCAGAAAGTTGGATTGGGCAATGTCGCATTGCTCTTAGTATCCTCGACTTTTTTAGCACAGCTTCTTGGTTTCATGAGAACCAAGCTGGTAAACGCCAACTTTTCTGCTATTGGCCCCAACAGCACTGACTCCTATTTTGCAGCCTTTAACATCCCAGACCTTTTCTTTTATACCTTGGCTGCGGGTGCTCTTGGAGTAGCTTTCATACCAGTACTAGTCGATAAGTTAAACAAGGGTGAGAAAAAGAAGGCAATTGAACTATCCGTAAGCCTACTTAATCTATTAGCGGTTGTTATGGCGGTAGTCGGACTAGCGATCTTTTTCTTCGCTAAACCTTTAATTCATAACGTAGTCGCGCCAGGATTGGATCCTCAGCAACTCAAAAACTCAGTAACAATCATGCGACTACTTGCATTTAACCCGCTTCTTTTTACAATATCCGGTATTTTGACCGCTCTGCAGCAAAGTATGGGTAGGTTCTTTTTTTATGCTATTGCCCCAATGTTCTATAACGCTTGCATAATTGTAAGCATTTTTGTGTTTAAAAATAATATCGGGTTGGTTGGATTGGGTATTGGAGCTCTGGCTGGAGCCATACTGCAACTTCTAATAATTTTATTTGGACTAATAGGAACAAAATTCAGTTGGAATCCGAAAATTCTCTGGAGAAGCCGTGACTTTCACACCGTTCTCCGAAACCTACCGGCTCGTTCTATTGACCAAGGCATAGACCAAATCGAAGCTATTGCAGACACTCGATTTGCTCGCGGGCTAGGAGTTGGAAATGTAAGTTATTACAATAACGCCTTCGCTCTCCAAACCGTGCCAATTATGTTAATTGGTTCTGCCATTTCAACAGCTGTCTTTCCAAGGCTAACTCACCGCTTAGCTCAGAATCGGCCTGACTTGTTTAGACGTGATTTCCTACAAATACTCAGAGCAATGATTTGGTTAGCTGCACCGGTAGTAGTGATCTCTTTCTTTACAAGAGGTTATTTAGCTAGGTTGATCTTTTCTAGAAACGCCCCTCAGATTTCTCTAATATTTGGTTATCTCTCAGGAGCAATTTTTTTCCGTATTATTTATACAATAATCTCTCGTTGGTTTTATGCTCGTAAAGACACAAAAACTCCTCTTTTCATATCACTATTCGTTATTGCCTTAAATATAGTTCTAGCTTACAAACTATCACGACCGAATGCTTACGGAGTAGCAGGGCTTGCTTTAGCTCAATCGACGGTCGCAGCAGTAGAGGTTCTGATACTAACGATAATTATGCTGCTTAGGGATCATAAATTCTTTGATCGCTTTTTCTGGGCAGGTATTTTGAAAATTATGTCTGTAACTGGCTTTTCTGTGGTGGCCACATATATTATGATTTCAATCTTACCGCTTGGTATTAACGACAGAGGTTTTGTAACCCTTGGAGCCAAACTTAGTTTAATTACAGCCGTGACGTTTATGGTCCATGTTGGAACTTCCTCTATTTTTGGACTCGAAGAGGCAAGACCTGTCATTGACCGAATTAGAAGAATTGTTCTTCGGCCAATCAGGATTGAGTACTAATCTAGGCTGAATAACTATGGACCAATCAAAAATACGTAATTTCTGCATAATTGCTCATATTGATCACGGGAAAAGCACTTTAGCCGACCGTATTTTAGAGATCACGGGGACCATCGATAAACGTCATATGAAGGCTCAAGTACTTGACCAAATGGATCTGGAGCGCGAAAAAGGGATTACCATCAAGCTAGCTCCTGTAAAAATGAGCTATAAAGGCCTTGAATTAAATTTAATAGATACGCCCGGGCATATCGATTTTAGCTACGAAGTATCGAGAAGTTTAGCTGCTTGTGAGGGCGCGCTGCTAATAGTAGATGCTACTCAAGGTATTCAGGCCCAAACCTTGGCCAATGTTTACCTGGCCGTCGAGGCAGACTTAAAAATTATCCCGATCATCAATAAGATTGACTTGCCAGCAGCACAAGTAGCTAAGGCCGAACGAGAGATTATTAATTTATTGGGTGGTAGTGCTGATGACATTTTAAAAATTTCAGCTAAAACTGGCGAGGGAATCGAACAAGTTCTCGATAAAGTTATAGCTTTGGTACCTCCACCAAGTGGACAGTCAGATTCACCAACAAGGGCTTTAATATTCGATAGTTATTTTGATGAATTCAGGGGAGTAGTCTTATATGTTAGGTTAGTAGACGGATTGCTCAAAAAAAATGATCCAATCGTGACTTTAGGGAATAAAACGGAGGGAATTGCGCTTGAAGTCGGTTCACTATCGCCCAAACCTAATCCACTTCCTCAACTAGTAAGTGGGGAAATTGGCTACGTTGTCACTAACCTAAAAAGCGCAAACCAAGCCAGAGTGGGTGATACTTTGGGTGTGCCGAGCCAACTAGCTTCTGAGGCTCTGCCGGGATATGTTAAAATCAAACCCTTTGTGTATGCAGGCTTCTTTCCGAGTAGTAGCGACGATTTTCAGATACTAAAAACGGCAGTTGAGAAACTCAGTTTAAGTGATTCTGCGCTCGAGTTTGCCCCTGAAAACTCAGCTGTTTTGGGTTTTGGGCTTAGACTTGGTTTTTTAGGACTTCTTCATCTTGAAATTGTTCGTGAACGGCTAGAGCGTGAGTACAACCTCGAGCTGATACTAACTAGTCCCTCAACTAACTACCAAGTAATTTTGAAAAATGGCAAACTGGTTGATATTAAATCAGCGACTGATCTCCCGGATGCCTCCCGGATTGAGGAAATAAAAGAGTCCTGGGTTAAGGGTGAGATAGTCTGTCAAAAAGCTCACCTTGGCAGCGTACTTAACTTATTAGTTAGCGCTAGGGGTAAGCAAAAAAACCTGTCCTATGTTGATGACGAATTGCTGGTTGTTAATTTCGAAGCACCACTAGCAAATCTTCTAACAAACTTTTACGATCAATTGAAAAGCGTTACTAGCGGATATGGTTCACTCAACTATGAACTAATCGACTACCGCACAGCAGATTTGGTTAAGCTAGATATTTTAGTGGCAGGCGATAGGGTTGACGCGCTATCGACTATTGTTCATGCGTCCGAAGCAGAATCAATCGGGCGGGCCAGTGTCAATAAACTAAAAGAAGTTATCCCAAAACAGTTATTTAAGGTGAGTCTTCAAGCAGCTGTTGGCAGTAAAATAATTGCTCGTGAAGATATAAGTTCACTGAAAAAAGATGTGACTGCTCATCTTTACGGAGGAGATGTTTCTAGAAAGAAGAAACTCTGGGCTAAGCAGGCAAAAGGCAAGGCTAGGATGAAACGATTTGGCAAAGTTGATATTCCAACCGACGCATTCACAGCCATGCTTAAACGTTAATAACCCGGCTCCGTAGTTTTATATAAATAGAAAAATTCAGATAATCTAAAGTATTTGCATATATATTTCCAAACAGTTTAAGAAGTATTTGAAAACATATGAATGTAGTATCGCGCGGAATTAGAAACGCATTTAGAAATAGTGTCAGAACCATTTCAATTGTAGTTATCCTTGGTCTAAGTACAGGGCTAGCGCTAGCTATGTTGGTCGCTCATCAGGCGGTTAGTACTAAAATAGCTTCTGTAAAGGGTTCGATCGGGAACACCATATCAATTGCTCCAGCTGGTTTTAGCGGGTTTAGCCAAGTTAATAATTCACTTACGACTGCTGAACTATCTAAAGTTACGTCGTTGCCACATGTTGTTAGTGTTCAAGAATCGTTGACAGATAGGTTAACAACCATCGGTTCGACCGCACCATCCTTTGGAGGATTCGGAGGTAGCTCGTCAACTTCTAGCACTACTAATCAGACAAGTCTAACCTCACCTGTAACTATAAATACTGGTGGTGGCTCAGGTGGTGGTCGTACCTTTATATCAGGTGGTGGAGGTTTGCCAGCAAACTTTACTCCTCCTATAACAATTACTGGCACTAATGATACATCTAGCATAAATGGTACGTATCTAACTATAACTAGCGGCACAGCCATAAATGGTGCCAGCGATAGCAATGATGCAATGATCAGTCAAAGCATGGCTAGCAAAAATAGCCTGAAAGTTGGTTCTACATTCACTGCCTACTCTACAACTATGACCGTAACAGGAGTTTTTACGGTTAGCAGTGATCAGGCCAGTGCTAATACTGTCTTGGTGTCGCTGCCAACTGAGCAGAGACTCAGCAACCAAGCCGGTGACGTTACTAGTGCCGTTGCAACTGTTGATTCACTAGATAACTTAAACTCAGCCACAACGTCTATAAAGAATATACTTGGTTCTTCAGCCGACGTTACAAGTGCCCAAACTGAGGCGAATAATACAGTTGCTCCCCTAAATAGTGTAAAAACGGTTTCACTCTATTCTGTAATCGGAGCAGTTATCGCAGGCGGAGTAATAATACTGCTAACTATGGTTATGATTGTAAGAGAAAGACGTCGGGAAATTGGAGTCGTAAAAGCTATTGGTGCTTCTGATTTAA
Source organism: Saccharimonadales bacterium (SeqCode) (assembly GCA_035510465.1). Lineage (GTDB taxonomy): Bacteria > Patescibacteriota > Saccharimonadia > Saccharimonadales > DATKHC01 > DATKHC01. The sequence continues at coordinate 53,681 of DATKHC010000001.1, read as the reverse complement.
AGGTCATTACCCAATTTGCGACAGAGGCTGTAACATTGACACTTATGGGAGCAGTTGTAGGTATCGTACTTGGGGTAGTTGCTGGGAATCCTATTACGAAACTACTTGTTAATAACAGTTCAAGTAGCCCATCACCTACTGCAGGTGGGTTGACGCGTGGGGCTGGTGGCTTTGGCGGCGGCGGTGGCGCGGCGAGGTTCGTGAGTGGTGGTCGAGGCGTTGGTGGATTCTTGAAAAATAACCTGTCTAACATTCATGCTGCAGTTGGTTGGGACATAATTATCTACGGTATTGTTGGGGCCATTGTTATAGCTATTGTTGGTAGTGTGTTTGTGGCATTCTTTATCTCAAAAATTAGGCCAGCAGAAGTATTAAGGACGGAATAAGATGTTAAAAGTTGTTGATCTAAAGAAAAGTTTCAAATCAGGTGACAATAATGTGACGGCAGTTAATGGAGTGAGTTTAGAAGTAGAGACTGGCCAGTTTGCCTCCATTATAGGTAAGAGTGGAAGTGGTAAAACCACACTACTTAGTTTGATCGGAGCTCTCGATAAACCAACTAGCGGCAAAATTGAAGTTGAGGACCAGGACATAACCAAATTATCCGCTCATAGCCTAATTGCGTATCGCTGCAAGAGTATTGGTTTTGTTTTCCAAAGCTATAATTTGGTACCTAACCTGACTGCGCTAGAGAACGTGACGTTACCTATGGAATTTGCTCATGTTCCAAAAGGACAGCGAATTTCACGAGCAAAGGAACTGCTAGACAAAGTTGGATTGTCAGGTGATAAACAGACTCGTAAACCCACCCGTTTATCAGGAGGTGAGCAGCAAAGAGTAGCAATTGCCCGAGCGCTCGCCAACAAACCAAAGCTAATCTTGGCCGATGAGCCAACTGGAAATTTAGACTCACAAACTGGAGAAGTAATATTTAAACTCCTGAGAAGTTTAGCTAAAAGCCAAAACACCACAATAGTGGTCGTAACTCACGACTTATCAATCGTTGATCGAACTGATAAGACATTTAGATTACAGGATGGCAAGTTGGTTAAGAACTAGTTTGTAAAGATGTAGTTTTATTGAGATTAGTCTGTTATAACTGATCTAATGCCAAAACTAGAACATCTATCTGAGTTCAAGCACTTGCTTCTTAAACACAATCTTTCGCCAGAAGCAAGATCGGTATTAGATCAAGCCAGACTTATTTTGATGGTAGGTCCTACTGCGGTCGGCCGAAACACCGTTATAACTAGACTTGCCCAGTCTCGAGAATTCGAGTATTTAGCATCTGACACCACCAGAGAGCCTAGAGTTAACAACGGCGTACCAGAACAAAACGGAAGAGAATATTGGTTTAAAAGTGAACGCGAATTCCTGGAAGGTCTAAAAAACCACCACTACCTAGAAGCTGCAATAATTCATGGTCAACAAGTTTCTGGGATTAATACCACTGAATTATTGAAAATTGCCACTCAAAATAAGATTGCAATAACCGACATTGAAGTTCAGGGTTCTGAAAATATTTTAAAACTAAAATCCGACACCGTGACTATTTTCTTGCTGCCACCAACTTTTGAAGAATGGATGTCACGTTTAAATAACAGGGGAGAAATGTCGGAGCAAGAAAGAGAAAGACGCCTAAACAGCGCAAAAGAAGAACTAGAAGGGGCACTTGAGGCTAATCATTACATTTTTTTAGTTAACAATGAATTTGAAGAAACAGTTCGTAAAATAAAAGAGCTGTTAGATGCTAATGTATCAAGCGTGGAAACGCAACAGGAAGGCAGAGCTGTCGCGACGAAGTTACTCGTTAAATTGTTATAAACAATCTGTAGAAATTGTAAACTGGCACTCTTGACTATTGAGTGCTAAAAGCGCTAAACTAGCACTTGGTATACTTAAGTGCCATTATGAGTGAACGACAAAAACAGATTTTACTAGCTATAGTTGAGCAATATGCTGAAGTAGCCAGCCCGGTTGGCAGCTCGCTTCTTGCTAAACTTTTTCATGTCAGTAGTGCAACTGTTAGGGCCGAAATGGCTGAGCTCGAGCGAATGGGTTACATTACCCAGCCTCATACCAGCGCGGGTCGTATTCCAACAGATCGAGGTTATCGCTTGTACGTTAACGATATGACGAAAAAAGACGCCAATGCATCTGAACTTAGGGGTGAACGGGCTATTATGGCTCGAGTTGGAGGCGGCGGTTTACCAGAACAAACCATTAGAAACGCTGTTGACACCTTAGTTGAACTTACGCATAACCTAGGACTAGCTACAATTGGTAGCAGTCTTTATATGAGCGGTTTATCAAATTTATTTGATCAACCAGAGTTTATTAATCGTGTTCAGGTCCAGCAAGTTGCGAGGTTGCTGGACAATTTAGAGCCTTGGTTAATTGAGGCTGCTCCAAACAAACCTCTAAGTGTTTATATTGGTAGCGAAAACCCAATTGGACGAACAGCTGGCTGTACTCTGATCATAAGTAGGTTCCGTAGCCCCTACAGTGACCACAGTTACGTTGGCACACTCGGACCGACCAGACAAAGTTATCGTGACGTTATGAATTTAGTTAAGCGAACAGGTGAAGCATTGGAGGCGGCACTTTAATGAGTAAACAGGACAGTCATCAACCCAAACTTAATCTAAAACGGTTACAAGCTCAAATTGAGGAACTAACTTTAGCACTGCAACGTGAAAGAGCCGATAGTCAAAATATTCGTCGCCGACACGAAGAGCAAGTAGCTGAGCTTAAGAATTTCGTAACTGCTACCACAGTCAGAGCACTGCTACCGGTTATCGATAATTTCGAACGTTCACTTAAGCACGTTCCAAAAGATCTGGAGAACAATGACTACATAAGCGGGATTAAAAACATCGTTAAACAGTTTGAGAAGGTATTAGAAGACCTTGGTGTCGAGAAAATCAAAACTGTTGGCGAGCCTTTTGACCCTCGTTTCCATGAAGCTGTCAGTATGGATGAAGGTGACGGCAACGAGGAGATAGTCAGCGACGAAGTTCAACCTGGTTACAGTCTTGGTGATTCAGTCATAAGACACGCCATGGTCAAGGTAAAACTAAGCTAAGAATCATATATAAATAAGTATAAGGAGATATAAATTATGGGAAAAATAATCGGGATCGATCTTGGAACTACTAACTCGGCAATGGCAGTAATGCAGGCCGGGAAACCGGAAATTATCGCAAATAGCGAGGGTGCCCGAACTACACCAAGTGTCGTTGCTGTTAATAAGAATGGTGAAAGACTAGTCGGCCAAGTTGCCAGGCGGCAGTCCGTCACCAATTCCACCAATACTATTTTTGAAGTAAAGCGTTTAATTGGTCGTCGTTTTGAGGATAAGGAAGTACAACGTGACCTCAAACTGATGCCTTATCAAATCGTTAAGAGTGGAAACGGCGTTAAAGTTAAAATGGCCGACAAAGATTACTCACCTGAAGAAATTAGCGGTATGATCCTATCAAAGCTGAAAGCAGATGCTGAGGCATTCCTCGGTGAGTCGATTTATGAAGCAGTAATTACGGTTCCCGCTTATTTTGACGACTCACAACGTCAAGCTACTAAAGACGCTGGTAAGATAGCCGGACTAGAAGTTAAACGAATCATAAATGAGCCAACGGCAGCCGCTCTAGCTTACGGCTTAGACAAAGGCGATAAAAAGGACGAAAAGATTGCAGTTTATGACCTCGGTGGCGGAACATTTGATGTTTCAATCCTAGAGCTAGGAGATGGGGTTTTTGAAGTCAAGAGTACGAATGGAGACACTCACCTAGGTGGCGCTGACTTTGATAGAGCCATCGTTAATCACTTAGTTGAACAATTTAAATCAGAACAAGGCATAGATATTACCTCTGATAAAGCTGCCATGCAAAGGTTAAGGGATGAGGCCGAAAAAGCTAAGATTGAACTATCTACCACCAATGAAGTAGACATTAATCTACCTTTCTTGACAGCTGATGCCAACGGTCCAAAACACTTTGAGTACAAACTATCAAGAGCAAAGCTAGAACAACTAGTCTCTGGATTAATAGATCAAACTGCTGGCCCGTGCGAGAAAGCTTTAAAAGATGCCAAGCTGACAGCAAAAGACATTAATGCCGTAGTTTTGGTTGGTGGAATGACTAGAATGCCAGCTGTTCAAGAGAAAGTTAAACAGATTTTTGATCAGGAACCAATGAAGGGCGTCAACCCAGATGAGGTTGTTGCTGTTGGTGCAGCTATCCAAGGAGGAGTGTTACAAGGAGACGTTAAAGATGTCCTACTGCTTGATGTAACACCGCTTAGTCTGGGAATTGAGACCATGGGGGGAGTTAGTACCAAGTTAATTGAGCGAAATACTACTGTTCCTACCTCGAAAAGCGAGATATTTTCAACTGCTGCAGACAATCAACCGCAAGTTGAAATTCATGTGTTGCAGGGTGAGCGAGAAATGGCAGCCGACAACAAGAGTTTAGGCCGATTTATTCTGGATGGTATACCACCAGCCCCTCGCGGTGTTCCACAAATTGAAGTTACCTTTAACATTGATGCCAACGGCATACTAAATGTTACCGCAAAAGATAAAGGAACTAGCAAAGAGCAAAGTATCACAATCTCTGGTAGCGGTAATCTGTCAAAAGACGATGTTGAGAAGATGGCCAAAGATGCTGAAACCCATGCTGATGAGGACAAACAAAAACGTGAAGTAATTGAAGCCAGAAATCTGCTAGATAACGCTATATACCAGGCAGATAAACTCCGTCGTGAAAATGATAAAAAACTATCAGAGGAAGACACAAAAAGTCTAACTGAAGCAGTCGAGGCTGCGAAAAAAGTTGCCGGTGATGAGAAGTCTGATAAAGAAGCAATTGATAAAGCAACTAAAGAATTAAATGAGAAAGTCTCACCAATTGGTGCAAAGATGTATGAATCTGCGAAAACTGATGAATCAGGCGCAGACGCCAGCAAAACAGATTCAACTGAAACAGCTGGTGATAAACCGAAAGACGACAAGGACGACAATGTAGTCGAGGGAGAGGTCGTCGAAGACGGTGACAAAGGCTAAGTTAACAGAGGTTCTATTAACCTGCGGATCTTGGCAAGAAGCCCAGAATATCGTTGATGATCTATTTGCCAAGAAGCTGATCGCCTGTGCGGAATTTCTGGAAGTAAAGTCGAAATTTGCTTGGCAGGGAGAACTTAATCAAGCAAAAGAGGTTAAACTTATAATGTTAACAACTAAGCCAAAATTTACGTCTATTGAAAAAGTCGTAAGAGCTCATCACAGCTATGACACGTTTGTGCTACAAGCTTTACCAGTAGACCAAATTTCTAAAAAAGCACAACTTTGGCTCGATGAGGTGATTGAGTAATGGCAAAAAGAGATTACTACGAGATTTTGGGCATTAGTAAAAATGCTAGTGATGACGAGATTAAAAAAGCTTATCGTCGCTTAGCGATTGAGCATCACCCTGACCGAGGAGGTGACGAGACTAAGTTTAAGGAACTAGGCGAGGCATATGAAGTCTTAAAAGATCCGGGCAAACGTCAACGCTATGATCAGTTTGGGCATGCTGGTGTAGGATCTTCGGCCGCGAGTGACGGCGGAGGATATGGAGGAGCCGGTTTCGGGGGAGCCCAAGGCGTCAATTTCGATTTTGGTGATCTAGGGCTAGGTGATATCTTCAATAATTTCTTTGGTGGTGGCTTTGGGTCAGGTTCTCAGCAAAGGAGACCTGAGCAAGGTAGGGATGTCGAAACTAACATTGAAATTGGCTTTGAGCAAGCAGTTTTTGGAACGGATGTAGAACTACGGCTTAATTTGCCAGATGTGTGTGAGCACTGCAAAGGCACCACAACCGAACCTGGCTACGGTCTTAAAACATGTGATCAATGCAATGGTTCAGGCCAGGTGGTAAGTGTCTCTAGAACCATCTTTGGTAATATTCAACAAGCTAGTATTTGTCCAAAATGTTCTGGTGCCGGAAAAATTCCTGAAAAAGTTTGCAGTGTATGTCATGGCAAAGGAACTCAGGTCAAAAACCAGCACATTAGTTTGAAAATACCGGCCGGTATTGATGATGGGTCTGTTATACGCCTAAGAGAACGTGGTGAAGCAGTTGCAAAAGGCACAAAAGGAGACCTATTCGTTAATATCCGAGTTAAATCGGATAAACACTTCACTCGTGACGGAGATCTGATACTAAGTCAGGAGCATGTAGGAATGGCCGATGCGGCACTAGGTACCCAAATAGAAGTTGAAACAGTTGATGGCCCTGTTACCATGAAAGTCCCTGCTGGTACTCAGAGCGGAGCCGATTTTAAGCTAAGTGGTCATGGGGTGCCACATTTAAAGGGTGGAGGTAGAGGATCACATATTGTAACTATGATCGTGGATACCCCAACTAAGCTAGGTCGACGAGAGCGTGAACTACTAGAACAGTTACGAAGACCTTAAATAAAAAACCGTCCCCAGAAAAAACTATTGACTACAAAGCTATTGCGCAAAGTGGTAAAGTTTAAAAGCAGAAACTTAAATTACTTATTGGATAATGAAAAAATTTCTCAAAGATAACTCAGGTTTTATTCCGCTTCTTCTACTGTTGCTGGCTATTTTAATAATAGCTATCATATTAGCCTACGTGCACGTGAAACACGCCTCTTCTCTTTCCTTGTGAAATTAAAGTAATTGAAACCAATAAGACTCATTGTCATCTGTAAGGGATAGTTTTTACGGTTGACAATTTACACTAATAATGATATCATCTGCCCTTAATATTAATAAATACGGAAAGATAGTAAAAAAACCTATTGTTGATTTAAGATATATAGGTTTTTATTAAGTCATGTCAGGATTTGAAGAAGCACAAGAAAGAGATATGGTCCTATTCGTTGGGTCTTATCTAGAGGTGCAAAAAGAAGCAATGCGTAAGCTGTCTGAACTTTTAGACAGGAGACTTTTCGCATTGGTTTTAATTGACATAACAGATCCCGATATAAGAGGGAAGATACCTAAAGATAACCGTACAATCATAGTTGAATGTGACTTTTCCTCACACACCGCGATACAGGCTTGCCTAGCTCCTTATAATCACCGATTACTGGCGGTTACTACTCGCCAGGAAAAGAATATTGCTTTACTTAGAAAAACAATCCCCCATGTCCCTTATGTCAATACACCGACTGAGCTCTCACTTGAATGGGCGACTGACAAAATAAAAATGCGCCAGATGCTACGAGGTTATGATAAAAATATTGCACCAAAATTCTTAGTTGTGCATGATGGCTCGGTTGAAACTCTAGATAGAATTGAAAAGCGAATTGGCTTCCCGGTTATTATTAAGCCAGCTGGGCTCGACTCTAGTTTGCTAGTAAGTATTTGTTATTACAGAGAAGAACTAGAAAAAACTCTAAAAACAACCGTTAGAAAAATTAACCAAACCTATAAAAAGAAAAAGCGTAACGGCGAACCGCAGGTGTTAGTTGAGGAGTATATGGATGGCACCATGTATTCAATAGATAGTTACGTTAACCAAAGAGGTGTAATTTATCATATGCCCTTGGTTCATGTTAAGACAGGCCATTCTGTGGGATTTGAAGATTTCTTTAACTATTACCGAATAACTCCTGTACTTCTTAAGCCCCATAAAGTTGAAGCTGCTAGAAAAACTGCCGAAAAAGCTATTGAGGCGCTTGGACTTCGTAGTACGACTGCCCACATTGAGCTAATGAAAACGGAAGATGGTTGGAAAGTTATTGAGCTTGGTCCTAGAATAGGTGGATTTAGACACGATCTATACAGGTTAGCTTATGGGATAGATCACTCTCTAAACGACATCCTAATCAGAATCCCCAAAAAACCATTGCTTACTAAAAAAGTTCTGTGCTATACCGTAGCCTTGAAATTCTATCCCCCCCAGAGAGGTAGACTAAAGAGCATAGGCGGCATTAACAAGATTCGTAAACTAGAGTCTTACTCCGACATTAAGATTTACAAAAAGGTTGGAGAAATGTGTGATTTTGCTAGTAAAGGTGACGAACCAGTTTTCGATATAGTTCTGTCAAACAAAGTTAGGTCCAAACTTCTCGCTGACATAAGGCGAGTTGAACAAACAGTAGACATAGTTGTTAGTAGAAAAGCTAGCAATTCTGGGCAAACTAAAACAGTTTAAGAGACCCATCTCACGCTATAATTAGAGCGTGAGATCCCACCTGGAGACTTATAATTTAGTCTATTAGTCGTAGTAATTGCTGTCATATCGATTGTTTTTATTTTAGTTAAAAACCTAGATCCGGGATCAAAAACTGTACGGATTGGTTCTAGCTCGTTTAATATGTTGGTTGCAAAGACGACCGCTCAACAGCAGCAAGGACTGGGTGGACGAAGTTCGATGCCAGCAAATCAGGGTATGCTATTTGTCTTTGGTACTCCTAAGTATCAATGTTTCTGGATGAGAGGAATGCAGTTCCCGCTGGATATTATCTGGTTAGATAGTAACGGAGAAATCAACCAGATAAAATCAAATATCTTACAAAGTACCTACCCTGAAGCATTTTGCGACCCCCAGAAGAGCTCTTATACAATAGAGTTAAATGCTGGTACTGCAAGGAAAGAGGACTTAAGAGTTGGCCAGATCCTTTCTCTGTAAAATGCTCGTGTTATTATAACCTCATGGCTAATCTGACCTTATTAATTGTTGTAGCTGCGGTTGCCGTGATTTTATTGATTCTGCGAACAAATGCAGCGATGGTCTTCTTTGGACTATGCGGTGGTAGTGTGCTCGTGGAGTTCGCAAATAAAAACATGGCATATGTGGATGGCCATCTGAACAGCAAATTATTGCCGCATAACTTTAGTGTAAATAGCTCTGGATTCGAAATTGGTTTACTGCTTGCACCGGCGATAATTATTGCTGTTCTGCTTCGCAAATCCCATGGGCCATCGAAAATGCCTTTAGAAGTTCTTCCAGCCATAGCAACAGGGATACTAGGATCACTTTTAATTGTGCCATTACTCTCGACTTCTGCCCAAAATCATATAACAGACAATAAACTTTGGAGCCTGCTTGAACAATATCAAATACCGTTAATTGGAGTAAGTGTATTGGTATGTTTAGTGGTTGTAATTCTTGAAGGTAAGACTAGCCATAAATCAAAACATAAGTGATGGGTCTTTACTACTCCTGTTTGACATTTAAATTAAAGCATAGATAATCTTATTGGTGACATCTGGGCTAGTCTTAGCTAATTTCTAAAAATTTGGGCCCATAGCTCAGCTGGTTAGAGCACCTGCCTTTTAAGCAGGGTGTCGTGGGTTCGAGTCCCACTGGGCCCTCCACGAATACAGAACTATCAATTTTTGCTAAACAATCCATCTTTTTACATCTGTTACACAGTGGGGGTAACTTTTTACTTTTCCTAAGGTTTAAAAATTAACGTAAAAATCGTAGGAGGTTACCCCCAATAGTTAGTTTTAGGGGCTTTGTTATCATTAAGTTATGAAACTATCATCTTCCGTAAACATTGCAGGCATTAAGTTTGGCAATGCTCTCATGAACGGCGCATATATAAACAGTAAGAACCTTAAGGATATTAATGCTTTAGTAAGCTCAGCGGCGGGCGCCGTAGTTGTTGGCTCAATCTCAGTTCAGCCGCGAAATAAAAATCCAGGGAAGAACTACTGGCTTCATAAAGAGCATTTCTTCTCGCTCAATTCTTACGGACTGCCCAATGGCGGAATCCCATATTTTAAAGAGGCTTTACCCAAGATGGTAAAAATCGCACATAGTGAGGGTAAACCATTAGTTGCAAACGTTATTGGTTTCTCTAACTCTGAGTTTGTGGAGTTGGTTGGGTTTGCTGAAGAATCAGGTGCTGATGTAGTGGAACTTAACTTTGGTTGCCCGAATGTTTGGGATGGAGTCCATCAGAAACGTATAATTTCGTATCATGCTTCGCTAGTTAAGGACGCCTTGTCTTTTATTAGCAAACAATCACCTAAGATAAAAATAAGTGTTAAAATTTCGCCCCTCCCTCCAGATATTCTGCAAGAAGTGAGTAAAGCAATAATTGATTCCGGTATTGTCCAAATCGTAACAGCCACAAATACTTATCCTAATGCCGCGATTACTAGTGGGGCCAAAGATAATAAGTTCTATGACGATAAGCTCGTAGGGCTAGCCGGTAGAGCACTTAAACCAATTAGCTTGGGTGTTGTTAAGCAATTGCGTTCTTTACTGCCAAAAGACATTTATATTATAGGAGCAGGCGGTATTAGCACAGCTACAGATGTTAAAGACTATATATCAGCAGGAGCGTCTGCTGTACAGATAGCTACTGCACTTAAAGAAGATGGTCCATCGGTATTCGCAAAGATACTTCATCAAGAGTAGCTCCCGCCAGAGTTACTTAGTTAGAGTCTTAATAAGTAGTAATATACGATTTTACATTTGCAGGTTTAGTATGTTATGGACCAATACATAGTATTGACACCAGTAGACTATAGGCATATAATAATTATATGTAATTAATATAGGATTTATATGACTACACAGATTATAAATATATCACTACCCAAAGAATTAGTAAAAAAAATTGATAATGCAGCTAGTGTGGATTATGCCTCTAGAAGCGAGTTTATTCGTCAAACTATTGTGAGACGATTAAAAGCTCAAGATAACGATATATGGGGAGAACTTGCAATTGGTGCTGACGAAGTTCGTGCAAGTGCTAAGAAAGCTGGCTATGCAAGCGACAAAGACTACCTTAGGGCAGTTAAAGAAGTACGAAGTTCAACTAGAAAGCGTTGATTTATGCGTGTTGTCTACGACACAAGTGTGTTAGTAACGCTGCTATCACGCAGAGACCAGATATTAAAACTGAAGCAAGCTGTTAGTTCTAGAAATATCGTAATAGTCATCTCAGTTCCTATCCTAGCTGAAGTAGAGACAGTTTTATCATCTAAGTTCGGCTTAACAAAACAAGCTGCTAAATCACGAACTAATCTATTGGTAAGAGTATCTGAAGTAGCGAAACTAGAAAGTATCGAGAAAATATCCCGTGATTCTAATGACGATATGATTTTAGCTACAGCATTGTATGGCAAAGCAGACTATATTGTTACGCTTGATGAAGATTTGGCAGTGCTTAAAAAGTATAAAAGCACAGCAATTATTACTCCGACAGCTTTCAATAAAATCTTAGGCTAGCACTGAAAACGCAAAAAGTCTCTTACTATAGTAGTTGTACTTTTGCACTTTCAAAGTCGGTAGGCAGTTATCTAGGGGTAGTACCGTAAGGAACCAGCGAACTATCCCTTTTAACTATTAAGAGGTGTTATTAAGGTAGGCTCGATGAGAAACCAATGCTTCCACCTTAAAAGCCCGAACAAATCAGACTTTGTATGTAGTTAAAGCTTGTTGGGAGTACACAGTACCTATGACACTACGCCAGCGCAGTACTTCAGCTATTAAAGGTTGTACATTGGTGTCTGTCTCGACCTCCACAAATACAGAATCATCAATTTTTACTGTTATTATCCCGCTTCTATATCTGTTATCCATGGGGTGTAAACACTTTTGATTTTAAACAGTTAAATTCAACCAGTAAAATTACGACTGGTTACACCCAACTATGCACCTAATCTATAATGCTAAACTGAAGCTAATAAAAGGATAAGTCTTAATGAAAAAGCTAAACAATAATGATTCAGGATTCAGTGCTGTCGAACTAATACTGGCTATAGTTATATTGGCTTTAATTGGTACGGTAGGTTGGTTAGTCTATAAGAACCACCACAAGACTACTAGCGCTTCTGCCGCTACAGTTTCGACCGCAAAACCAGTATACAGCTCAACGAAAACAACCACTGTAACTAACCCCTATACGGGTTGGAAATCCTTCTGTTCTAGTTATGGTGGCTTGTGCCTTAAATATCCATCAAACTGGTCGTTGGCCACTAAATCAGTTGGCGTAGACCCTGATGGGACTATTGCTCCAGAGCCTACAACTACAGAAGCCAATATAACCAGTCCATCAGGTAATGTAACGGTTGAATATCAACCTTATTGCACACAATTAGCTGCCCCACCAGCAGGAACTTATACCGATAATGTTCTATCAGTAACTTCACCAACTTCAACACCGGGCTTTAAGATAGTTAAGGCAGTTTCGTCTTACCAAGGCAGTAGCAGTAGTAATATTTCAGAAAACTTATATCTAACTTCAAATGCAGTTGTTCAGCAAAACGGCATTACTGTTGGTTCACATACAAACACTACAGGAAATGATGATGAGTCTGCTGCTGGCTTCTTTGAAAATACTAAATCTACTATTAGCACAAGCAACTTACAGTGCCTTAATGTTGGTTCATTAAATAACAGTGCAGGTGGGAACTATCTCAACTTCAGCAGTATTGCTGAAGCCCAGGCATGGTTTAGCAATAGCGAAGTACAAACTGCAAATCAAATCTTGAGTAGCGTTAGCTATAATTAGAATCCCGAAACTGCAAAATGCACATACATAGGTGCTGCACTTTTACATTTCCTACTTGACAACCGAAGCATAGTATCATACAATGTTTGTATGAACTCACAAACTTTCAACATATCAATGCCCAAACAGCTCGTAAAGCGTATTGACGCTCAAACTAAGCGCCAAGGAAGTAGCCGTAGTGATTTTGTTCGTCTAGCGGTAAGAAAGCAATTAGCTACCCTAGAGCAATGGGAAAGCTTAACCAGCAAAGTTCGTAGCCAATATAAGGGCAAGCAACTCAGTGAAGATGAAGTAGTAGAAGTTGTCCGCGCCCACCGAGCTAAGTAATGCGTCTTGTTCTTGACACTAACGTTATCATTTCAGCTTTGCTATTTGATGGCTTGCCAGAGCAGCTCTTGCTTAGCACGCTAGGAGGGTTGCATGGATTGGTTTTATCGTCATATATCATTGCTGAAACAACCCGTATACTTGAGGATAGATTTAAAGCTCAGCCTACTAATATAAAACTACTACAGCAGCTGCTAAGTGAAGCGGATGTAGTATACTTTCAGCCTTTCCTCCATGTTATAACTGACGAACCCGATAACAGAATATTAGAAACAAGTGTTAAAGGTAATGCTGACTACTTAGTAACAGGTGATAAGCTTTTACTTGAACTTAAAGAGCATAAAAATATCAAAATCATAAGTGTCAGGGATTGTGTTACGACACTTGCCTTAAACTGAAAACTCAAAAAGTCTCCTACTATAGTAGTTGTACTTTTGCACTTTCAAACTAGGTAGGCGTTAACTAAGGGTAGTATCGTAAGGAACCAGCGAACCATCCCTTTTAGCTATTAAGAGCTTTTAATTAAGGTAGATTCGGTTAAAAACCAATAACTCTACCTTAAGAGCCCCGAACACATCAGACTTTATATGTAGCCAAAGCGTGTTGGGAGTACTCAGCAGCTATGACAGTACCAACGTGTTATCTCAGCCATTAATTGGGTGACCCATAGTCAGACCCGACCTCCAAGCATAAACATTTTGACCTTAGGTATTGAGGTCATTTTTTTTATATTAAGCTTTTACCTAAATGTTATCTCTGCGATACTCTAGCTATGTCAGAAAAACCCACATACGATGATATCGAGGAAGTCGTCAGTGAGTTAGTAATACCGTTCTATCACATAGAACGAGATATGGTCATCCCTGGCACTATTCGCAGAGATGAGACAGATGCTGAGCATAGTTGGTCGCTTGCATTTTTGGCTTGTAGTATTGCTTCTCAAATTGATCCTGAATTAGATCTTGGTTTAATTGCGCAGCTTGCTATTGTGCATGATATTCCCGAAGTATATGCCAGTGATATTTCCGTCTGGGATTCAGCAGATAAACTAGCCAAAAAGAAACAGAACGAAGTCGCTGCACAACAGAGTATAGCCGAACGCTTTTCGCATCTACCTTGGATATCTTCAACTATTGAAACCTACGAACGACAAGATACTAAAGAAGCAAAGTTTGTTTATGCTCTGGACAAGCTAATTGCCTTAGTTATCAGACGTATCGATAAAGGACAGGCATACATTGATAAGCAACTTACCAAGGGAGCGTTCTTAGCGGGCCTTACCCCAAGTCGTAATAAAGCTCAGACTTATCCTGAGATTGGTAAGTATTTTGAAGAGCTGTGGGCTATATTTGAATCTCACCCTGAGTATTTTTATCGATCCCAGGATTGAAATGACATAAGGATATTATATCAATCTATGGTTTTCGCTTGTGCCAATGACGAACATGTATGTTAGTATCCCAAGCATGTTTAAAAAGTTGCCACCTCTGGAAGCTAGAGAAAAAAACAGTAGGATAGCCATTTTTTTCAGGGATGATGATTCTTTTTCTTCCCAGGAGTGGATTTCCACACTACTTGGTGTATATCTAGCTAAAAATATTGGAAGACAGAAATATGCTCTAACAACCGCAATTGTAAAAGTTGGGGCAAGTGGTCACGGTTTAGTTCGTACGAATAATCAGAAATTAGAGTACGTGTCACAAACCCCGGGCCTTGAAGCAAGGTTTAGGTGGACCGAATTGGATAATGTAGACCCAAAACTAGCTTTTATTAGGACCGTAGGCGTAATGGGAAGAATAGCTAGCATAGGTTACCGTAACCCAACTGGTAGAGGATACAATACCTCGTTTGCGGTTGCTGACTCAGAAGATTATCACAAAGTATCCAGAGGAGAAGGCGGAGGAATAGGTGAAGTAGAATTCGAAGTAGGATTGGCTGCGGTTACGTCTCTTGCAAAAGCGCTCCACTCAAAAGACCCAGGCTTTGAGATATTTACCAAGTTAGAAGCTGCGGGTGTGCTTATAGTAGACAGACCCACCTCAACGTAAGTATAAATCCTATAAACAGTGAAGACTTAAAACGATTCTATAGCGCAACAACAGGCTCGGTTTCTGACTTTCCACCTGCCGGTTGCTTAGGCTTCCTAAGTACGACTATAGCAAGAAGAGATGCGAAAAGCGCGAATCCGACAGCTGCATAATAGCCAGTTTGAAATCCGTGAACCCTTGCGGCAACCGCAGTAAGCTGAGTTGGTATCCCAGCGTGCGCGATATACCTAACTGTACTAGATGCTGCGATTCCACTGAGGATTGCTAGCCCAAGCGAGCCACCAACTTGTTGAGCTGTGTTAACAAGTCCAGACGCCAAGCCTGACAAATGTCCTGCTACTCCAGAAGTTGCAGCAACTAGGATACTGACAAATGAGAAGCCAAGTCCTATAGACATCAGGATAAATCCTGGAAGAAGGTCATGGAAATAGTGACCATGTACTGGGACGTGTCCTAGCATAAAAAGACCTGTGGCAGTAAACAAGGGGGCAACTATCAAGATTGGTCTAAACCCGATCCTTTTTATTAAATGCGGGGCATTAGTCGCGCAGATTGCGATTACAATCGGCAATGCCAAGAAACTTACTCCTGTCTTAACAGGGGAATACCCTAAAATCTCCTGTACATATAAAGTCGTAAAGAAGAAAACTGAAAATAGTGAGGCTGCAACTGTTAATTGTATTAGATTTGCTCCTGCTACGTTACGAATTTTAAATATCGACATTGGCATTAGCGGGTGCTTTGCTCGCAGTTCATTCATAACAAAGAAGACCAGAAGAACAATAGCTATCCCGAAGAACAGAAGTGACGAGTGGGATGTCCAACCTTTAGTAGGAGCATTAGTGAGTGCGTAAACCAGCGACATTAATCCAACAGTTACTGAAACTGCTCCTGGTAGATCGAGATTAGATTTTTTCTCTTCATTTTCATGTCTAGGTACTAGTTTCCATGCAAAAGCTATGACTAAAATACCAATCGGTACGTTAATAAAGAAGTTCCAACGCCATCCCAGGTACTGCGTAACGATACCTCCAAGTAGTACTCCGACAGCAGCACCGCCTGCTGCCACAGCACCCCATACAGAGAGTGCTAGATTACGGGCATGACCTTCACGGTATGTAACAAGGACGATTGAAAGTGCAGCCGGTGACATAAAAGCCCCAGCTAGACCTTGGACTACCCTTAGGCTTATAAGCATACCTCCAGATTGCGAAAGGCCATCAGCAAGTGAAGCAAGTGTGAACACAACTACGCCTGACAAAAAGACTTTTCTTCGACCGAATAGGTCAGCTGCACGTCCACCCAATAGTAAGAAACCGCCGAAAGCTAGAGTATAAGCAGTTATTATCCATTGAAGATTTAGCTGGCTTAAATGAAATGTTTTCTGAACGGTGGGTAGCATGACATTAACGATTGATATATCGAGCACCACCATAAACTGAGCTAAGGCAAGGATTACCAGAATAAACCAGTGATTAGTTGCTTTCTTTTCCATATTTAGTTGTTTATATCAGAGTTGTATTGATATTAATTTAGTACAACTCTAGACGGTGCCTTTCCACACATTATTTTGGACCACTACATTATTAATGTAGCATAAACGATTTTTTGTCTGGAATGATTCAAGTTTTCGTAAAATATCTCTCTCCCCAATTTGCCATTTGTTTAAGAATAGGTATAAGGTCCTGGCCTTTCTTGGTTAGTGTGTATTCAACTCTAGGTGGTACTTCTGCGAAGCTTTGTTTAGTTATGATTCCGTAACTTTCTAGATCATCAAGTCTTTTACTTAGTGTCCGGGGATTAATGCCCTGAACGGACTCTTCTATTTCATGAAAACGAATTGGGCCTTTGGTCAGGTCGCGCAGAATTAATGCTGTCCATTTGTTTCCCATTATTTGCATAGCATTCGCTATACAGCCAGCTTTTGCTTCAATGGGGAGTTTTGTAGATAGAGTCTTCATACTTTACAAAATATAGTATTGTCTGTATACTCAATATTACTATATAAAGTATACCACAGCAAAATCAGAGGAGAATTTTTATGAAATTACAGATTATTGTTGGTAGTACAAGACCAGGTCGAGTGACTGATAAATTAGCAAAATGGGTTGCGAATGAGGCCAAGAATCTACCCGATTCAGAGGTTGAGATAATTGACCTAGCAGAATATGACATGTCGTTTTTAGACGAAGCAATGTCGCCACAGTATAATCCTAATCGAAAACCAGATGAGGTCGTTGCCAAATTTTTGTCTAAATTAGATCAAGGCGATGCTTTCGTTTTGGTGACACCAGAATATAATCGATCATACTCAGCGGTCTTAAAGAATGCCTTGGACTATGTAGCTTTTCAGCTTCGGAGAAAGCCAGTTGCACTAGTATCACACGGTGTTACTGGTGGTTCACAAGCCATAGCCCATTTAAGAGGAGTGCTTCCAGGACTACAGACTTTCACAACTCCAAATGCGCTCTATTTTATGGGGCGCGTGGGAGAAGTGATCGACGAAAAAGGTAATCTAAATGAGGAATTAAAGAGTAACCCGATGGGCCCACAAGCTGCGGTGACTAAATTGTTAGAAGACCTGAAGTGGTATTCTGACGCGCTAGCAACAGCTCGAGCAAAAGGCTAAGAGTTACCAATATAGCTAATGATCTCTTGGTATAAATCGCCGTCTTTATTAGCTATTTTTTCTAACCACAGATAAACCGTTTCCGTAGCTTCGGATATTCCCATGCCAGATTCTTTGTCATAGTTTAACTGCGGCATGGATTGTTCGACGTACTGGACTATCTGGTTATAAACTCTCGGTACGACTGATCTAAAACCTAGCTCGCTTGCCAGACTCATATAGTTAGCCCCAACTCGTAAAACTGAGCCATCCTCTATCTTTACCCCTACCTGGAATCGGTTATCTGAGTTAACTATTTTATCTACGGATATCTCTTTAGCACTTTCGCCGTTTCTAATCTTATCCAGTCCGTTCAATAAGGCTTCTTGACTTACCTTTGATTTAAAGAGCTTATTTCCGAACTCTGCAATCCAGTCATCAATCTTAATCACTTTCATATATTTAGTACTGGCATGTTCAGAGAATAATTTTAGGCTTTCGTATAACCTACCGGAATAAAACCTTATATAAGAAATGAACATTTTACCCGGGTCAGGATTGTTTAAATACTCTGCTCTCCAAAATTCTTTTATAACACCGTAATATGCCTCTGGTGATTTTATCGGCTTAGTCTCCACCCCGAAGTCAATAAAGGCTATTTTGTTATCTGGCAGCAGTCTTATGTTGCCGGGGTGTGGATCACCATGGACTGATACACCATTTAATATAGCTTTATTTATTTCTACGCCCAGACGCTCTATCTGAAATTCTAGGCTTGAGCCGGTCTCGTCCCGAACAATTTTTTCCAAATCCTGCTTGTTTAGATTTCGCTCTTTGTCTCTGAGTAACTGTGCTAGCGATACCCCACCTATATAATCTTGTACTATCATGTTCTTACCTGACAATTCCGAATAAGTTTTTGGAATAACAATAACGTCACTGTTTATATAGTATTTATAAAGACGATTAGCGAAGCTTGCCTCGGCAATATAGTCAGTTTCTCGTAGAGTTGAACTGATAAACTGCTTAACCAATTTGCGAAGATCGACATCCCAGTTCGTTAACATTCCCGCGATAAAGCGCGAGACCAGTCCGATAAGCCGTAAGTCACTTTTTAGTATCTTACGGGTATTTGGCCTTAATATTTTAAAAACAACCTCTTTGTTATTCTCAAGTTTCCCCTTGTAAACTTGGCCAAAACTGCCTGAGGCGAATGGAGTCTTTGAAGCCTCTCTAATTTTTCCCAACTGTTCTTTCGATAAATTTTCTAAAAAGAAAGTTTCAACATCAATGTCGTCAATCGGAACATTTTCGTATACGTCAAAACGATTTTCATTCTTCCATAGTTTCATCATAGGAATTTGATATAGAACACCTTGCAGAAACTTCACGTAGACTCCACCTAGGTTTAAAAAACCATCAGCCAAAGTAGTCATCATTTCGGCCTGTCCGTATCTAACTCTTTTATAAAGTGCTAGCCCGAGAATCTTCAGCAGGAAAAACTTACGTTTTATTGGTGTCTTTTGACGCTTATTAACGGCCATGTATATATTATCTAATAAACCATCCGCTTTTGCACAAGCATTCTCAATAATCTACAAAAAAAGTTTATAAAAACTAAGTCTCACAAACTGCAAGTAACACGGTTTTTTTCGAGTACAATAGTAGAAAGACCATATAGAGGCTTGTTCAATGAGAACCATATTACCTACAAATGCTAAGTTAGTACCTAAAAATGCCAAGCTTGTTTTCAAAGGCATTATCTATGACACATATCAGTGGCAGCAGAAAATGTTTGATGATTCTTACGAAACTTTTGAAATGTTAAGACGGCCAGATACTCTGAAAGCATTGGCAGTAAAAGAGAATAAGATAATACTTCTTGAGCAGCAGCAGCCAGACTCCTCGGATGTTTTTTACGATTTACCAGGTGGTCGCCATGACGTAAGTGGCGAGACTGAACTTGAAGGCACAAAAAGAGAGTTGCTTGAAGAAACCGGAATGACGTTTAAGAATTGGAAATTAATTGATATTACTCAACCATTCTCGAAGGTTGAATTATTTGTATACGTCTTTTTAGCAACTGATTTTCAAAATCAAGTAAAACAGTCCCTAGATTCAGGTGAAAAGATAAAGGTTTTGGAACTCAGCCTTGCGGAGCTGAAAAAGTTGGTTGGCAATCTTAAAGCGCGTTATCTACCAAAGGATTTACTTGAGGGAATAGATTCTATTGAGCAGTTATTGAACTTACCTGAATATAAAAGGATTATCCAGGAATAGCTCATGTCAGGACATTCAAAATGGTCAACTATTAAAAGGCAAAAAGAAGCTACCGACTCGAAACGCGGAGCGCTTTTTACTAAACTTGGACACGCAATAGCAATAGCTGCTCGTTCAGGGACGGATCCTGCAACTAACTTTTCGCTGCGACTAGCGATCGATAAGGCCAAAACTGCAAACATGCCAACTGTGAATATCCAAAGGTCTATTGATCGCGGGAGCGGTAAACTAGGCGGCGAGCAAATCCAGGAAGTTTTATATGAGGGTTACGGCCCGGGTGGAGTCGCCATTATGGCTGAAGCTGCAACTGATAATATAAATAGGACATACCCAAATATTCGCTTGGTTTTTTCAAAACACGGTGGCAAGATTGCCGAAAAAGGTTCAGTTGCATTCTTATTTGACAGGAAAGGCGTTTTGAGAATTAATGGTCAGGGAGACGAGATACTTTTGGCTGCTCTAGACGCGGGGGCTGATGATGTTGACGAAGAGGCCGGCGAATCAATTGTCTATACTAATCAAAAGAAATTATCCGAGGTTGAGTCTGCGCTGCGTTCAGCCGGCCTAAAAATTACTGAGTCCGGGCTTAGTTATGTAGCAAAACAGATGGTCAAAGTTGAGGACAAAGCAGCAGCAGGAAAAATAATGAGACTGCTTGATGCGTTGGACGACATTGACGAGGTAACAAATACTTACACGAACTTCGACATCCCGGAGGAATTACTTGAATCTTAAAAAAGGTCGGATTTTAGGGATTGACCCTGGGACCGGCATTCTAGGTTTTGGGATAATTGATACCGACGAGTCAAACCAACCAAAGTTGGTTGATGCTGGGGTTATTAGAACAACCCCAGATAGATCGGACGCCGAACGTTTAGCCGACATTCAAACCGACCTTGAGCAAATAATAAATGAATTTAAACCTTCATCAATGGCTGTAGAAAAACTTTTCTTTGCCCAAAACATAACAACCGCAATGACTGTGTCTCAGGCTAGAGGCGTAGTCTTAGCTCTTGGCGCTAGAGCTGGTCTTGAGGTTTTTGAGTATACCCCACTTCAAATTAAACAAGCTCTAACCTCGTATGGCCGGGCAACCAAGAACCAAATGCAGGAGATGGTCAAAGTAATACTAAAACTTCAGTCAATTCCGAAACCAGATGATTGCGCTGATGCTTTGGCTGCAGCCATTACCCACTTAATGACTGTGCGATAATAGGTTTATGATAGCGACTATCACCGGTAAGGTGGCCGAGAAATTACCAAATATTCTAGTAGTTGAAGTTGGGGGTGTTGGCTATGGCCTTCTTATGCCACTCGATAATTATTTGAAGCTAACCGTGGGTGATGAAACCAAGTTTTATATATACGAACACGTAAGAGAAAACACCTATGATTTATTTGGCTTCACAGAACTTGTCAGTAAAGCCCTATTTGAGCAGTTAATTGAAGTTAATGGAGTCGGCCCAAAAGTTGCGCTGTCTATATTAAATGTTGCTACCCCAAGTGAACTCAAAATAGCTATAGCTAATGGGAACGTTAAGTTGATTCAATCTGCCGCAGGGGTTGGTAAGAGGGTGGCTGAACGCATTGTGGTTGATTTAAAAAATAAAGTAGGACTGCCGAGCAACATTGATGAAAGCGGCCTACTAGTGTCAGAAGAAGCTATTCAACAAGATGAAGCCGTTCAAGCTCTGGTGTCACTTGGTTATACCCCAACCGATGCATTGACCGCGCTTGCTAAAGTAGATCCTAAACTCTCAACTGAAAATCGAGTGAAGGCAGCCCTAAGAGGACAATAAAATCATGACTGTCGAAAGAATTCTAAACAACCAACTGCCTGATGATGATCAGGAGATTGAGTTTGACAATTCTCTACGTCCCAAAGACTTCGCTAATTACATTGGCCAGGAACGGCTCAAGAAAAATTTAATGCTTTCAATAGCCGCCGCCAAAAAACGAGATGAACCACTAGATCACGTATTGCTATATGGACCACCGGGGCTTGGCAAGACCACACTGGCAACCGTAATTGCCAACGAGATGGGTGCGACCATTCGGATTACTTCTGGACCTGCAATAGAAAGGGCGGCTGACCTAGCAAGTTTACTGACGGCTCTCCAGGACGGCGACATTTTATTTATTGATGAAATTCACCGTTTACATCGATCAATTGAGGAAGTTTTATATAGTGCGATGGAAGATTTCAAGCTAGATATAATGTTAGGCAAGGGACCAAGCGCTAAATCACTTAGACTCGATCTACCTAAATTTACAATTATCGGAGCTACTACTCGGACAGGTACTTTGGCCGCACCACTACGTGATCGATTTGGTATGATTCATCGTTTGGAGTTTTACAATCCTGATGAAATAGAACGTATTATTAAACGTACTGCAAAAATTTTGGGGGTAAAGATCAATAATGATGCGGCTGTTGAACTCGCCAAAAGAGCTAGACTAACGCCAAGAATAGCCAACCGTTTGCTCAGAAGAGTCAGAGACTATGCCGATATCAATGGGGACGGAATTATTGATCACCAAATAAATCAAAAAGCCCTTGAACTTCTCGATATTGATCAATTAGGGCTTGAACCGGCTGATCGACTACTACTCAATGCTATTATCGAAAATTATCATGGTGGGCCAGTTGGAATTGAAGCACTTGCAGCTGTCATTGCTGAAGAGAATTCTACTATCGAGGATTTCTTTGAACCCTATCTTCTCCAGATAGGTTTAATTGAGCGAACTAATCGGGGCAGAAAAGCTACCCCCAAAGCCTATTCTCATCTTGGTAAAAGGCGGTCTCCGAACTCCAAGCAATCCAAGTTACTTTAATTTAAACTCTTCACGACAAAAGTCTGAGTACTACCTTCTAGTGTGGCAGTTAGAACGTACTTAGCGCAGGCTACTGTTTTATTATCACAAGGTGAGGTTCCATCAGAAGCAGTTGGCTGGTAAGCATACTGAGTTTTAATTGGAACTGATGAAAATGCAGGAATAGAACTTTTTTCTTGAGGATCTCTAATAGAACCCAAATCGAGCGTCTTCATATTTGTTTGTACCCAGGAATTACTATTAATATCTGTGAGAGTTGGATATATGCCATTTTGCGCAAAGTAGGCTTCTAGATTAGTTTGAATTAATTTGATGTCATTGATGCGCGTATTATTGTGCTGTTTTTGTTGAATACCAGAGTAAGTTAGAACAAGAACGCTTGATAGTATGCCAATGATTAAGACAATAACAAGTAGCTCAACGACAGTGAAACCGCTCGAATTAGATGCGGGTCTTCGTAGGTTTTTTTGTTTATTCATTACCATATATTTAAAAGCTAAAGCTAATTAGTGTAAAATAGAATAACCAAAGATTATAGTGGGCTACTTAAAAGTTTTAGGCAATCATCAAATGAAACTTGACCAGCCAGAGACTTTACGAGTGCGTCGACGATTAATGGGATTGTGCCCTGCCTTAGTGCAGCAGCATATATTGAACTCCAGTCAGAGTCTGTGGAAATCAAGCTCTGTAATTTATCGCTCATTTTTACTACTTCAAAAACCCCAATCCTATCTTCGTAACCCGAACTTTCACATTCCTTACAGCCGTCTTCGCTAGCACGGTAGAATTTTTTAATTCGGGTCGAGGTAGTTGATAGTTCAGTTTTCCCCGGATCCTTAAGTTCCGATACGTAACTATTCTCGAGTTGATTTAATAAACTGATGTTTGCTCGGGATTCGATATCAAACATTTTTTTGAGTTTTTCTATTTGGGTTTGGTCAAGGCTTACTTCAACTCTGCATTTTGAGCAAAGCTTCCGCATTAAGCGTTGATTAGTCAGCAACTTTAAGCTACTCCCGATCGAATTTCTGTCTATACCCAGATATTTTAATCTCGAAATAAGTTTAGAAATAGAGTTCTCAACCAAGCCACTCAGTATTAGTTTATTAGTTCGTGATGCCCTAAAAACCAGCCCTGCTGTTTTAGAATCAGCCAACCCACTCAGCATAATGACGTTGGCATCTTGTCGCAAAATAGAAGCTAGTCCCGTAGCAAAATTAAGTTTAAGCCTAGGATTAATCTGGGTTTGTAAAGTTCCCGGTAGACGCTGTTCAACCTTGTCTTCCAAAGTAAAGACAGTTCGGGCTGAACGATCAATTAGACTAAGCATTGATATCATGCTGGTTGATTTACCGCTGTCTGCGGGTCCACTAACAAGGATTAAACCAGAGTCATGAGCCATGGTTTCTCTAATGTCACTGAGATTTTTGCCGTAGTAACCCAATTGACTGAGCGAAAGCACTTCAGACATCTCGTCCAATATATGTATCGTCACTTTTTCTCCATCTATGGTTGGCAGTATAGAGACACTTAAGGAGAGATTCTTTCCAATGGAGTCTAATTTAAAGCGGCCTTCCTGAGGTATCATTCGCTCAGAGGGGTTGAGGTTAGCCAGGGTTTTTAATCTATCGACGATTTTTGAGAAACGAGCTTTGGGTAAACTACCGAAATCTCTTAGTAACCCATTAACCCTAAGCCTCATTCCCACCTTTTCTTTATCGGGTTCAATGTGAAGATAAGTTGCTTTGAGTCCAACGGCCCTCTTAATAATCTGGTCTATCGACTCTCCGACGGACGACTTTTCAGCCTTATTTAAATTCTTAACGGTCATGCTTAGACCTCATTATATAAAATGAGAAGCTAACTAGATAGCTAACTTGTCAAAGCTTGACTTTACCAACTAGATCATTGACAGTATTAAGAACATAAATGGCTACGAAAGACACCCCCAAGGATCATCCTAAAGAATCAAGCGGCAAGAGACAAGCGCTTAGTTTGGCTGTTGATACTATTGAAAAACAATTTGGTAAGGGTTCAATAATGAAACTTGGTGAAGCGCATAAAACTGTGGTTGAGACTATCCCCAGTGGAAGCGTGAGTCTTGACATTGCTCTGGGGGGCGGTCTACCTAAGGGTCGAGTAATCGAAATCTATGGACCAGAAAGCTCTGGTAAAACTACCGTAACTCTACACGCCATAGCAGCCGTACAACGAGCTGGTGGCACAGCTGCTTTTATTGACGCAGAGCATGCGCTTGACCCTGCCTATGCAAAAAAAATAGGCGTAGATATTGATAACCTTCTCATTTCTCAACCTGATAACGGTGAACAAGCTCTTGAAATTGCGGAGACGTTAGTACGATCAAACGCGGTTGACTTAGTTGTAATTGATTCGGTAGCAGCTTTAGTCCCACGTGCGGAAATTGAGGGTGATATGGGTGACTCCCTACCTGGTCTGCAAGCTAGACTCATGAGCCAAGCGCTGCGCAAGTTAGCAGGGGTAATAAGTAAATCTAAATCTACCGTCATTTTCATAAATCAAATCCGTATGAAAATAGGTATCATGTTTGGTAATCCCGAAACTACGACAGGCGGCAACGCCTTAAAATTTTATGCCACTGTTCGTATGGATATTCGTCGGATATCCCAAATTAAACAAGGCGACGTGGCAATCGGAAACCGTACCAGAGTCAAAGTTGTTAAGAACAAAGTTGCAGCACCTTTCAGGGAAGCTGAGTTCGACATCATGTTTAACGAAGGTATTTCATATAGCGGAGACGTACTAGACCTCGCAGTTAATCAAGAAATTATTGAGAAATCGGGTGCCTGGTTTGCTTACAAGGGTGAAAAGATTGGACAAGGACGCGAAGCAGCTAAGCAATATCTGAGGGAGCACCCCAAGGTTCTAGATGCCCTAGCCAAAGAAGTTAGAGACAAAGCTCTAGCGGTCTAAGCATTCTCTTTAAAGAAAAGTCTGACCCGTGAAAGTCACTCAGATCAAGCAGCAGTTAAGACAAACAAATTATTATTCTATTTTTATTGATGGTCGATATGGCTTTTCCCTACCAGAACTTAAAGTAGCCGAACTGGGCATCAAACTTGATCAGACCATTACAACTTCTGAGCTCAACAGCTTAAAAAAACAGAGTATTGAGGAGAAAACCTATAGTGCATGTTTGCGTTTGATAGCTCACCGTAGTCGAAGTGAAGGTGAGCTAGTTGATTATATGAAACGCAAACGTCTTGATCAGGATTTAATAGACAGAACCATTATCAGGTTGGGAAGGGTGGGATTAGTAGATGATCTTAAGTTCTCCCGAGCCTGGGTTAGTAATCGAATAAACCTAAAACATTCCAGCATCCTTCAAATAAAAACTGAACTAAGAAAAAAGCATATTAGCGCAGAGCTTATTTCTCAAGTTCTCGACGAAGCCGAGATTGATGAACTAAGTTTAATTAAAATCCTGATCGAAAGAAAAAGGACTATTGCTCGCTATCAGGACAGTCAGGTTTTAATGAGCTTTTTATCTAGGCGAGGTTTTAGTTACGATAAAATCAAACAAGCGCTTAGCCAGCTGAACTAACTTGTGAGCTTGCTGGGTTAGTGGCTCCAAGGGGAGCTTTCTTCAATAGGTCTGATATAACTACGTGCTTGTCAGTTATCTCAATTATTTGGTTGCGATCCACACTAAGTTGGCCACTGGTGAAATTTTTTAATAGGCTTTGCCCAACGTATATTTTTTGAATATAAAAAGTCTCACTATCAAACGCGTAATCGCGGACTCTGCCAACTCTACTTTTTTGAGCCGTGATAACTGGCTTACCTTCCAAAACAAAATGGAGTTTTAAAATTTCTTGTAATCTGACAAGAATCTCCGGCTGACTCAGGGCATCATGATCGTTAACAACTATGCCTTGGCTGGTTAGACTTCGAATATCTTGATAGAGCACAATTAAACTTTCTTTTTTTTGCCGTGCAATAACGTATACACCCTCAATTTTCAAATTATTGGGATTGATAATTGCTGCTGTACTTGTAGCAATCACGCCGTTTGTGCGAAGCGAGAGAATGGGTTTATTTACTAAACTGGATTTAAGCAGCAACATGATTACTTATTATAAAGCCGTAGTAGCTAACTTAGAAAACTAAAAAATCAAAGACTTAGCTATAATTAGTTGTTAATGAAAAGGATACTCGACAGCTTGTCGGAGGATGAGACTAAACGAATCGCTAAATTAATTGGCGAAAAGCTTAAAGGCGGAGAAGTTATTGAACTTGTTAGTGATTTGGGTGGCGGTAAGACCACCTTTGTTTCGGGACTAGTAGCTGGAGCCGGAAGTAATGATCAAGTTGCCAGCCCGAGTTTTACAATTAGCAAGATTTATACAGCAAACGAGCTAACTATTAAACATTTTGATTTCTACCGTTTGGCTGATGCTGGAGTGATTGCCTATGAGCTGGCTGAGTCAGCTGATGATCCAAAAACCGTTATTGTAGTTGAATGGGCCGGTATTGTTGAAAAGCTATTGCCAGACAATCGTCTTAAAATTGAGTTTAGCGTTAAGGATGAAAAAGCCAGGCAACTGACTTTTAACTATCCAAAACCAACAGAGTATTTAATAAAAGGACTATGACTATCTTAACTATCAAAACTGATCAACCCGAAGCAGAGATTGGACTGTTTGACGACAAGACTCAATTGTCAAAGTTCAGCTGGCATGCCCATACGGGGCTGGCTGAGACCATTCACGCCAAAATTAAAGCAGTGTTGGAATCTAAAAAGCTCTCATGGAATGACATTGATGGAATAGTAGTGTATAAGGGCCCGGGCAGTTTTACTGGGTTGAGAATTGGCATAAGTATCGCAAATAGTTTGGCCTATGGTTTAGATGCACCTATTGCGGCAAGCTCTGGTGAAAAATGGGAATCATCTGGCATAAGCAATTTATTAAATAACAAATCTAAAGAATTAATTTTACCAAACTACGGTAGTCCACCCCATATAACGCCACCAAAACGCTGAAAGATCAAATTCTTGTGATTGACGGTTTTTGCGCCTAAGTTTATAGTTAGCAGTGGATTTTCTGCTGTTTTTGGGAGTAAGTCCAATTTATCGATTAACTATATTTAGACAAATAACTAAGACTACTGACTAAAGAAGTGATAGTGACTGTTAGATAGACTTGGTTTAAAAGGGAAGGATTTATCATGAACCCAGTGGTTACCATTGTATTGGCATTGGCTGGTATTGGTGTTGGGTTTGGTGCAAACACAGTTGTTACCAAACAGCGCCTAGGCAATGTTGAGAATCAGGCTAACGGAGAACTTGAAAAAGCCAAGAAAGAAAGCGCCAAAATAATTAATGAAGCCAAAACTAAAGCTGCTGACATGGCAGATGTAGCTAGAAAAGAAGAAGCTCAGAGGCGCAGAGAATTAAAAGATACCGAGCAAAGATTGCTAGCTCGTGATGAGCAATTTGTCAAAAAATTAGACAACTTAGATAAACGATCAGATTCTCTTCGTAAAGCTGAGGATGAAGTAGAAGAGCTAAAAAATGAGATCCGTGCAATTAGAAAAAACCAACAGGATAAATTAGAAAAGATAGCTAAGCTTACGAAGGCCGACGCAGCTGAAAAGCTGCTCACGATGACCGAAAAGGATATTCGCGAAGACCTGGTTGGGTTGATAGGTAAACTTCAGAACGAAGCTCGGGACAACGCCGAGGAGCTAGCTGGGACTGTTTTAGTGTCAGCAATGGAGAGAATGGCATCAGATGTTACGGCAGAGAGAACTATTGCAACAGTAAAGCTTGAGGACGAGGAAATGAAAGGTAGAATAATCGGCAAAGAAGGTCGAAATATTCAAGCCCTGCAAAGAGCAACGGGAGTAGACATCTTAGTCGACGACACACCCGGTGTAATAGTCCTGAGCTCTTTTGATCCGATTCGGAGGGAAGTTGCACGACAAACGCTTGAAACACTAATCAAGGATGGTCGTATTCAGCCAGCCAAGATCGAAGAAATTGTTGAAAAAGCTCAAAAGAATGTCCAGAAGGAAATCGTTAGAGCCGGAGAAGATGCAGCCAGAGAAGTTGGAATTATAGGTATACCAAAGGAAGTTCTGCAGCTACTTGGAGAACTAAGATATAGAACTAGTTATGGGCAAAACGTCTTAAAGCACTCAACTGAAATGGCTCACATGGCTGGAATGATTGCAGAGGAACTTGGAGCAAACGTGAAAACCACCAAATATGCCGCACTTGTACATGATCTTGGTAAGGCTTTGACACACAAGATGGAAGGCAAGCACCACCACATCAGTGGTGAAATGCTGCGAAAATATGGTGCACCAGAAGAAGTCGCCCACGCAGCTGAAGCTCACCACGACGACGTGGAAGCAACTACCACAGAAGCTTTGATAATCCGGGTTGTTGATGCTGTTAGTGCAGCTAGACCAGGTGCACGAAATATTAGTGCCGAGAACTTTGTCGAGAGAATGCGTGAGCTCGAAAATGTAGCTAATGGATTTCCAGGCATTGAAAAGACATATGCTATTAGCGCAGGAAGAGAGGTTAGAATTTTTGTTAGACCTCAGCAAATCGATGACCTGTCAGCAATTAAACTAGCCCGGGACATAGCCACAAAGATTGAATCCACTATGCAGTATCCGGGTACTATAAAAGTAAACGTAATCCGAGAAACTCGGGCTACTGAGTTTGCCAAATAACACTTAACAAACTCCTTCTTTTTGTTTATGAGAATACTATACCTAGGTGATATCTACGCTGAGCCAGGCCTTAAGGTAG
Source organism: Saccharimonadales bacterium (SeqCode) (assembly GCA_035510465.1). Classification (GTDB taxonomy): domain Bacteria; phylum Patescibacteriota; class Saccharimonadia; order Saccharimonadales; family DATKHC01; genus DATKHC01. Next base: position 24,289 of record DATKHC010000001.1, on the reverse strand, counting down.
TTGATCTACTACTAAAGAAAATAAAAAAGAAACATCAGGTAGATGTAGTAATTGCCCAAGTCGAGAACGTAACAGACGGCAGGGGGATTAACGTCAGAGATTATGAAAGGCTCATAAAAGCTGGAGTAGATTTTTGTACAGGCGGAAACTGGAGCTTGGCTCAACCAGATATCATACCTTCATTAAATGACCCTAACTCCCCAATCATCCGACCGGCAAATTACCCAGATCCTACTCCTGGTATGGGCTATAAGTACCTAAAGACCAACGGGGGTAAGATATTGGTTGTTAGCTTATTGGGTGCGGTAGTTGGGCGTGATTCATCTAAGCCGATCGATAACCCGCTCATCAAAATAGACCAAATTCTAAAGGCGGAGTCGCGTAAACCAAAAGTCGCAACAGTCGTTAACTTTCATGGTGACTACAGTAGCGAAAAATATGTGATTGGGTATTACTTAGACGGTAAAGTTTCGGCAGTCATTGGTGACCACTGGCATATTCCAACAGCTGACGCAGCTGTATTGCCAAAGGGAACAGCTCATATTACCGACGTAGGTATGTGTGGCACAATAGAGTCTTCTATAGGAGTTAAAACAGATATCATCATAAAACGATGGCGCGATAATCAGATTCTACGCAATGCACCCGAAGATATGGGCCCACTTCAATTTAACGCGCTACTTTTCGAGGTTGATCCTAAAACTGGACTCAGCACGAAGGCCGAGCTGGTACAAGAAAAAATCTTGACTTAAGGTTCTTTTCGACCACTAAAGCCAACTAGGGCAATAAAGATCGTCGCAAACATATCGATAATAACCATTTTTATTACCGGTAAGCCTCGATTGATAGCCATAAGACAAGCACTACCCAGCCAAATGGTTACAATAACTCCGGCTGTGTAGGGGTACTTTATGAATAAAATGAAATCTTTAAACATTTAAGGTCTCCTTATCCTTTACTTTTTCTACTGCTTCCTCTACGGGTTCTGCTGAACCACCTCGAATTTGCTTCATGAATTTCTGGAATAGTTGGGGGTCTCGCTCGGCCACTCTACCTAGCCAACGCGTAACTGTATCAACTGCTTTTGTGACGCTCATATGCACTGGTTTTTCTACACTAAGCTCAGGCTTAAGTGTTTTGACTTCATCAACTCCTCGCCTAAACACAACTGGCAAAACTTTAGGACCACGGTCCAATGTCTCTACCAAGGTAATGTAGGTTTGTGCAGCTCTTAATATTTCTGAGGAGTGGACGGTTAAGACTATTCCGAAACGGTTTTGGCGGTTAACTACCTGGTTAATTATACTCAATATACTATCGTCATGCATCAATTTATCAGCATTCGTATGATTCATATGACCAGCGAACGCTTTTTTGGCAATCTTCCCGATAGTCTTAGTTAAGTCTTCAGACGAGTGACTTGACATGTCGTGCAATCTTCGGAATGCTCTATAGAGATCGCTGGCAAAAAAACGAAGGAACTTCCCGAACAGTTCTTCGATATCCAAATTACCTTCATATAATTTGGCGTATTCTTCCATTAAAGCAAAAAATGCTGGGCTATCTTGCGGAGCTGGAGCAATAATACCAAAGTCGACTATGCCAACACGGTTATTCTCAAGCAGCTTTATGTTTCCAGGGTGTGGGTCGCCTTGAATTCTCGGTAATGTAAAAATCCCCTTAATGAATTCTATCCCTAAGCTTGTTAACTGTTCATCCAAGTTTGAACCCAGGTGTTCCCAAACGTAGTTTAGTGGCTCAATTCCTTGCTCTTTTAACTTTATAAGTTGAGCAGCAGAGATACCCCCGACATATTCCTGGACAATAATATTTGGTGTACAAAGTTCTAAATAAGTTTTGGGTATAAACAGTGTTGGGTGAGATTTATAGGCTTCGTGATATTCGGCAGCAAAGTTAGCTTCTGATACATAATCCGTCTCATTGAGAGTTGAATGTTTAAATTCGTCCAAAGCATTAGAGGCGTTAATGTCTACATTGCTCTCAAACAACTTAATGAAGAATTTTTTTGCAAAAACGTTTATTAATTTCAAATCGTATTGAAGTGTTTCTCTAACAAGGGGGCGCAGAGCCTTAATGATTATCGGTGATCCGTCTCTTAAAGCGCCAAAATAGACTTGTCCAAAACTACCAGCCGCAAAAGGTTGCGGTTGAACTTGGGCAATTTGAGCCAGCTTAGATTTCGGTAACTCTTTTTGTAGTAGAGTTGGTAGATCTATCATCTCAGTATCTAGGTTCTCGAAGATGTTATAGCGATTAGGGTTGTCCCACTGTTTAAAGAACTCACTCTGTAGCAGCACGCCTTGTAGGAACTTTACGTATACACCACCAAGAGCGACCATTTCGTTCGCAATAAAAGCAGCCATCTCAGCACTTCTACCACGTCTTTGAAGGTATAGAGCTCGGGTGGCGACTTTTGCCATCTTAGCGGTACGATGCCTTTTTATTGAGGCGATAGTTTGTGGTTTCATTTAATTTGTTAAGTTCTGCCGAAGCCAATCAAAAACAAAAGTACACTTGATAGCATAGCTGCCAAATATAATTCAAAAACTTGGGTTGAGTTTGATATAGTTAGGGTCATCAGGATGATAGCTACCCAAACCAGTAAGATTGTAAAAAACGTTGAAGCGTATTTCATAACCGAGTTATATCATATTTAAGATAATAATGCTATAGCTAGGACTAGTTTTTTATAGATTGCTAAGCTATAATCTAGCGGCAATATATCCCTATCTAGCTTACATCTTTATTCGCGTGTCTGGTAGATAAGTCTATATTTTATGAGAAATAACGGGGTGTGGCGCAGTTGGCTAGCGCGCCGCGTTTGGGACGCGGAGGTCGGAGGTTCAAGTCCTCTCACCCCGACCAGTTTCTTTATCTCTGTTAAAGCGACCAATATTTTACCTCAGAAACAAACCACACATAAGCTTTAGCGTTTGACATTTATTACAGATCGTGTTATCATATTAGCTTCGTTGTAGAGCTTCTTTGCTCCGATGAACATTGACAAGCAGATTTTGGGAAAAGCTAGAGGAACATTCCTAGTTCTTTTCCTTGTTATCTATATAAAACTTCTGGGGATATAGCCAAGAAAGGATGTAAAAGTCCAATGCCCGATTGCTTCGGTTGCAAGGTAGTACATTCGGTTGATCACGTCGTTCTTTTCTGCACAGAAGAGGACGAGCACAACTGTCCTGGTTACGACGTACCTCACCTTGGTGGGGAAATGGAGTGTCGGCTAGTAGGTCGTTGCAAACACTGTGACACAGTCACAATCTTGCAATCAGTACCATTTGTGCCGACCCAACAAGAAGACCCAAAGTTTATAAGAACACCGCGTGGCGACATCATTGTCGATCCGAGACTTGCTTTCATTAGCAATTAACCTCAGATCGAGATGACTCGACAAACAGGCGGGGAGATAGCAAGGACAATTTTTTGGGCAACACTGTCCTTTCTTCTCCCTGTCTGCTTGTCGTACTTTTTCGTTAGTTAAATAAATATCAGTCTAAGAAACGCTTAATCTTTTCGGTTTTAACTTCAAGTTAAATCTTATAACTTAAAATTAGATCCAAAAAAGACGAAAACCAAGCCATGCGACCATGGCTTTTTTGATTGTCTCCTAAACTGAGAATATAATTACTTATCAACCTAAGTACGGGGTGTGGCGCAGCTTGGTAGCGCGCAGCGTTCGGGACGCTGAGGTCGCCGGTCCAAATCCGGCCACCCCGACCACAAACATAAGTAAGTATATACGTTTATGCTATAAGACATCATATGTAGAATTTGGGTTACAATGTAGAAAATATGCTGAAATTATTCGCAACAGGATTAGTTGGTTTAGTAATAGTTGTCCTAGCCGAAATAGCCTGGCGAGTGTGGCGAATACCCAATGAAATATCTCGAAAATCAGTACACATATGTATTGCTTGTTTCGTAGCATTTTGGCCACTTTATCTGAGTTATCAAACGATTGGCTTTATAGCAATTCTACTGCTGATAATTACTATTTTATCTAGCCGTTTAGCGATACTTGGTAGCATCCACGAAGTTAGCCGACAAAGCTTTGGAGCCTATCTTTTCCCGATCAGTATACTGGTGCTGGCGTTAATTAAACCGGAGCATCTAATTTTTACGCTTGCTATGTTAAACCTTGGTTTAGCAGATGGTTTCCCAGCTCTTATAGGCAGAAAATTTGGTGACTCAAATAAATATAAGGTCTTTGGACAAACCAAGTCAGTGACAGGCACCACATCAGCGTTTCTTGCCTCGATTCTTATTTTATCTGTGGCCAAATTTGTGGACGGGCCTCAACTGGTTTTACTTAGTTGGTTTGGCGTCTTTATGCTGGCTGTGCTTGTAGCACTAACTGAGAACATAGCAGCCCTTGGTACGGACGATTTGCTCGTGCCTTTAGTAGTCACTCTGGTACTTAAGTCTCTTTGATTAGAACATTGAGCTTAAAGTGTGGCAGGTTTCTTTTTATCGATATGTGCTCTTAGGGCGTTGAAAATCACGATAATATCAACCACTTCTTGTAAGATGGCACCAACAATTGGTTTAAAATGTCCTCCTGCAAATATAATCATCAAGCCAAAGCTAATAAAAATACCAACAAGGATACTCTGTTTAGCGATGAAAAAAGTACGCTTAGCTATATCGTAAGCAATCGAGACTTTACTAACGTCGTCTAGCATTATGACTACGTCGGCAGACTCGCTCGCGGCAGTTGATCCGCGTGCTCCTAGGGCAATTCCAACATCAGAAAGTGTCAGAACAGGAGCATCGTTAACGCCATCACCAACAAAGGCTACCGGGCGATCAGAAGCATTCTCGATAAAATGCATTTTATCCGCTGGGAGAGCATTTGCCATAAAATTATCAATACCGAGTTCTTGGGCTACAGACTTCGCTGCCTCTTCATTGTCTCCTGTAACCATCAGGAAGTGTTTAATCCCTGCTTTCCTTAGGTGGCTGATCATACCTTTAGTCTCGGGCCGTAGCTTATCCGAAAAACTTATCACACCTGCAAGTTTCCCATTCACTGCCACAAATGTAGAGGTCGCTTCAATACTCTTTGGCTTGAACTCCTTGCTCATTTCTATGCCTGAACTTTCCATCAAGCTGAGCCGCCCTATCACTATGTCTTTCCCAGCAACCTTTCCAGATAAACCATGTCCAGCGATTTCCTTTACATTCTTAGCTGGTCGGGGTTTTAGTTTATTCTCCTCAGCCTCGTTTACGACTGCCTTGGCGAGCACATGATTTGAATTCAGTTCAAGCGCCGATGCAAAGTGCAAAACATCAGTTTTTGTAAATGGTTTAAATACCTGGACACTGCTAACTACTGCCTCTCCGCTAGTTAGAGTGCCAGTTTTATCAAAAGCGATGGATTTTATTTCGGCTAGTTTTTCTAGCGCTGAACCATTCTTTATAATAATGCCGGCTTTAGCCGCTCGACTCATACCCGATATAAGCGCGATTGGTGCAGCAAGAAGTAGAGGACACGGTGTTGCAACTACGATAACTTCTAGGAATCTAATTGGGTGACCTGATATAAACCAAGCTGAAATGGCCAGAAAGTAGGCAAGCGCAGTAAATGGAATACTATATCGATCAGCTAGTCGGACGAAGGGTGATTGACTTGAAGAGGCAGCCCTAACTAAAGTTAGAATTTGTTCATATTGACTATCTTCTGCAGTTCTAATGGCTCTGACGGTGATAGACCCGGAAATATTCACAGAACCACTAAGTATCTGATCCTCTGGGTCTTTATCTACAGGTACACTTTCCCCGGTTAAACTAGATTCATCGAAAGTTGATTCCCCGGAAATAATTACGCAGTCTACAGGCACAACCTCCCCAGGTAGGATTTGAAGCTTGTTGCCGATTTTAATCTCACTGACTTTGATATCGATGGTTTTATCACCCTTTAACAGGTGAGCAACTTTTGGTTTATTGTCCAGTAGTGCTTTGAGTTCTGTCTTAGCTCGATTCTCGGCAAAGTCCTCAAGCGCTTCTCCCCCAGTAAGCATCAAGGCGATAATGATCGCAGCCCAGTCTTGTCTTAAAATTACAGAAGCGATAATTGCAGTGGCTGCTAGGATATCGATACCGTACGAACCGCCTCTAATCGTCTGGGTCATATCAATAATTAGAGGGATTACGGCAATCGAAGAGGCTATGCCTAATATCCAATTGGCTAAAACGTGATAACCGAGGGAATATAAAACAATCCCTGCTATCAGGCACACCAAAACAAAACTAAGTAATTTATAGCCTTTTAGAAATTTAATAACGGTCTTTAAAACGTTTTTCAAATGAGTTTTTCTTAAGTTTACTCAATTATAACAGAGGTTTTGATATAATACGCTCGAGCGTTTCACAAAGTAAGTTAATGTTCGATGCGGGATTCGTATAGTGGTTCGTATGCCAACCTTCCAAGTTGGAGAGACCGGTTCGATTCCGGTATCCCGCACCACTTAATTTGCCCCGGTAGCTCAGTTGGATAGAGCAGGAGACTTCTAAGCTCAAGGTCGGGGGTTCGAATCCCTCCCGGGGTACCAAGTACAAGAGGTATAATCAAGCCATGATTAAAAAAATAAATAACCAAGGCTTTGGGCTTGTTGAAGTTTTAATAACTGTATTTGTGATAGTTTTGCTTGGAGTAGTTGGTGGGCTTATATATAAGCACTACCACAATAGCAGCAGTCTATCCCAAAATTCTTCCGGAATTGGCCTAACAATTGAAAGAGAGAACACACTTAACCAGCCAGGCGTAAGTAATTTTACAAAGAAAGTTAGCGGTTCCTCTGCGCTTACTATTTTAAATGACATAGACTCATTAAAATCTACACCGTCTGGTATTTATAATTGCCCTATGGACGACGGCGTTGAATACACATTCACTTTCACGAATCCATCTCTTACTGCTACAGCTTCGACAACTGGTTGCCGAGGAGTGACTATAGATAACAAATCGTATGTCTCCACGGACAAGTTTTGGAACGACGTGAGCAGCGCCACTCGTCAACCTATAGACCCTGGCAATATTTAATTAACTACTCGGCTTTTAGCGTTATGTTTAGATTAACGTCACCAGTGAGTGGGTTTTTATAATCGATTTGGTCTTATAGTAACTAGCACATTACATACTCTGAGATAGACTCACCGAGGTGCAGAGCAATAATAGCCATACGCATAGCTATCATGTTATACATCTGCATTACATCACCCATTCTTGGATCTGAGTCAACACTAGGGTGAAGTTCACCCCTTCGTGGTCTAGGATGAAGCACTAAGGCATTGGGACTCATCTGCTGAAGCCTGTCATTGTCGATTACCCACTTTCTATAGTCTCTGTCTAGTCGGCGCTCTCGCCGCTTTTCCTGCCATTTGCGGCCAGCATACTCGTCGGGTTTTCGGCCTACGTATAGCGCATCAGTATATCGCATAGCCTCGTCCAAGTCGTAAGTTCGGCTAAGCTTGTTTCCCATAGCTGCCACAAGATCTGGGGGAACTTTTGCTGCCTTCGACTCGACCGCCACTACGGTCATACCCAGCATCGCAGCACCAATCATTAGAGAATGGTGAGCGCGGTATCTTTCGTGATCACCGACGACTGCCAATACTAGTCCCTCAAATCTCCCAAACTTTCTGAAGATAGTAAATTCGTCGCCGAGTGCCTGCGTTGGGTGTTCGTTTCTACCATCTCCTAGGTTGATTACTGGAATGGTTCTGGGTAACTTACCTGCTGCTGCTGACTCTGCGATAACTCTAGCAGCAAAGGCGGGTCCGTTATCCTCAGCCGTACGTATACCAAGGATGTCGGCTTGGGTAGCAAAAGCTATCCAGGAATCTGCCAAAGACTCACCCTTTGCTTCAGATGAACTGCTCATACCACTTATAAGTTCTCCAGCGCCTCCAAGCTTGAACATGGCGGTGGTCATACTACCCCCGGTACGTGTCGACGGTTGTCTCATGACCGCCTTCATAACAGCATGCGGTAAGAGCCTGATACCTCTTAGTGATGGGTCATCAACTAGTCTTGAAGCAGCTTGTGCCTCTTCCAGATATATATAAATATCATCTTCGTTAAGTTGATGCATTGATAACAAATTTTTGCCCTTAGGTTCTCCGGCAATTGGCACTGCAACATCTCTAATCTCAGGGCTAATTAGACCAACCATTTTTCCGCTCCCATCTACCCAATTTAAAAACGGTAGGTTGCCCCACCGCTATTTCTATTTTACTAGTTAGTGTTTTTCGTTTTAGTCCTATCAAGACTATAAAACTCCTGAAAGAAAGTTTAGCATAAGTGGCTAAATCAAAACTAAACTTTTTATCTCTCTAGCTGTACTATTTAAGTTAAATGAGCAACTCAAATAAAGGCTACTCGCTGCCAAAATACCAGAAACTGATTAGCAAGTTAGTCACTGAACGAGGTTTTGGGGAAGAGACAGTGTCAGAGGTCTTCACGCTGCTCATTGAAGAAATAGGTGAGCTAGCCAAAGCAATTCGTAAGGCCGGTGGTCAGAAGGTTGACCATGCATCAAAAGTACACGAAATAAGTGAAGAAGCGGCGGATGTTTTTTGGCTGCTTATTGATCTATGCAACAGACTCGATATTGACCTAGAAAAAGCCTTCCAGGCCAAAGAAACGAAAAATGAGTCAAGAGTTTGGCAGTGAACAAAGCCTCTCAATGGTTATTGTGCAACATTAAAAGCTCATCCACATAGACTTGATGGTACATTTGCAATAACTGCAGATCCGATTGTTCTATTTGTAAAGGACTTAGATTATCACCAGTGAACTCCGGGAAGGTTAGAGAGTCAAAGTTAGTAGGCGTAGGACTACCTTGCCCCTGAGTAGATTCATCCCATTGAACACCTGTTGCGTTCACAGTCGTACCATTCAGAGTAAATGGCTGAGTAATGGGAGAAGACTCAACAATTACAATGTCTCCTTTCATACCATTTGATTGATTGCCCACCATTGTATATAGTGGCTTAGAGTAAATCGGCTCACCCCTTGAGTTAGTCGCATATGCTACCTCCGAATATGGTCCGGTGTTGGTCTGGAGGAAGAAATCAATCTCCCCGCCGAAATCAGAATTGTTCGGGTACAAATTAGGGTTTTCAAGATTATTATTGACGGTTTGTTTGCCGATGGCATTAACAGTCTCGCAAACTTTTTTATCTATAGCTTCTTCAGGAGGTGTTATTGGGCTTCCGACCTTGTCTTTAATTTCTGCTTCCTCTAAAGTGTTATTGCAATTTACTGGTACAAATTTAGCTGGTATCTCTACTGAGCCAGCCAAATTTGGGATATCACTTCCGCAGCCGCCGACTAGCGAAACAGCTGTTAAGGCCCCTAGAGACTTAAGTACCATTGACCTTCTATTTGGCCTAGTGAGTTTTGCTAATCTTTCTCCCATACCTTTAATGATATGTATATACCTAGAAAATTGTACTTGCAAGCATTTATTTTTATTCCGGACTTGAGTTATCAGTCTTTCTTAAGGGGCTGCCTGTATGTGATAATATGGCCACGGAATAGGAAATATTTTTGGTGTCCATAGCTTAGTGGTAAAGCTCCGCACTGTGGTCGCGGCGACGAGGGTTCGATTCCCTTTGGACACCCCAAGGACCTATTGACACACAAGCACGTTGGGAGTAGATTAACTAAATTCTTTGTTGAGACACAAATTTTTCAAGTTTTGAAGATATTGCTAGTGTATCCAAAGATGTATTTTGACAAGCAGAAATCATGAGGTGAGAAGAAAGTTCGCAAGTAATTGCGGGCTTCCCCCTCACCTCACTGTGTAAAGGAAACACAGATAGCTTTAGTTTAGCTATGGCACCGTTAGCCTAGGTAGGGGAGAAGGGCAAAACCGTGACGACAACGTTATCGGAAATCGAGCCCGACGCAAAGGAGATTCCAGAGCCAGTTGTAAGGCACCGAACGAATGCCATTCTGATTGCGACCGACATCGCGACCAGACAGCATGACGTGAGGAGACGCCTCGTACCAAGAGAGCTCAAGAAAATGACACCCGGTGAAGCTCTGCGCTACGTACCAAAGCAGCACAGCGGCCGCGTAACAGTGGTCCGGAAGGGGAAAATCAAACTCCATATCGGGTTTGAAGGCACAAAAATCCACCTCACGGGCTTCATCAAGGCCTATGGCCAATCTGCTGCAAACGAGCTTCTTCGGAGGCTTGGGGAACAACAGAACAATCAGGCGGCAACGCAACCAACAACACCGTCTCGCGGGAAGACGACGAGATCTCACGGGGGAAGAACCGTAAAACGAGGACGTGCCATCTCAAGGCCAAGTTTCAGGCCCGAGGGAATCCGTCCCTTGCCTACTACCTAAGGAGGTAACAACAGACAAAGAACCTATCGGAAGGACATGTACTGAGCAAGGACAGCAGATTGAGCTGACTAAAGCGAAAAACCCAATCCTGCCCCCTGGGTTGTTCCTTTACCAACTTTTTCTGCTTGTCTTTGCTCTCTGAATGTATGTTCAGGCTGATGAGTCCAAAAGGACGAAAGCGTTAAAATCTAAAACTAGAGCTCGTGTAAAACAGTTATTTGAGCACCGATAGAATTTAGTCTTTCGGCCAAATCTTCATATCCACGGTTTATTGTGTATACACTTCTAAGGGTTGATACACCCCTAGCCGCTAACATACCTATTAGTAGCAAACTGGCTGGTCTTAGGGCGGGTGGACAGACTACATCCCCTCTCGAAAAACGAGTTGGACCGTCAATAAACAATCTATGCGGATCGGCTAGTTCAACTTGCATGCCGATTTTTGTCATTTCAGTGAAATAGATTGCCCGGTTCTCATACATCCAGTCTTGGATCTGGGTTCTGCCTTTGCACATAGCAGCGATTGGAACGAAGTAGGGAAGATTATCGGGGTTTATGCCGGGATAAAGATTTGGCTCGATTTTATCCTCCAGTGCTTTTAGCTCACCATTGTGTTTTCCAACAGTTATATCAGTTAAATCGACAATACCATTATTTGCCTTGTAAGGCTTAGATAGTTTGAGCTTTAAGCCCATCTTATCCAGTTTTAGAAGCTCAAGACCTATCCATTTATAAGGGACTCTCTCAACCGTGATTTTAGAATTAGTTGCGACGGCCGCAGCTATGAAAAACATAGCCTCAATGGGGTCCTCTGAAGGGGCGAAAGTAACATTCTTTTTAATTTTTGGTACCCCAGTAATTTCTAGAAAATGGCTGCCTATCCCGTCAATCTTAACTCCTAACTTTTGTAAGAAGAAACAAAGATCTTGTACCATGTAATCCCCGCTAACGGCTTGGACTGTGGTTTTGGCTGCAGTTGAAGCGGCTGCCATCAGCACATTATTAGTAGCGGTATTACTAGTTTGGTACATAACAAATGGCTCTGGGTTTTTTCTGTGAACCTGAACGTTGTAGTGACCACTGGTTGCAACTATATTTACCCCAAATTCCTCCAGGGCATACAAGTGAGGCGCAACGGTTCTTCGTCCTAGTTTGCAACCGCCAGCGTAAGGAATTTTAAAGTTATTCGCCTCATGAATGAGAGGCCCAATTAGCATTAAAACACTCCGGGTTTGACGGGCGGCTTTTGCGTCCAGATGAGTAAGATCCAATTTAGCTGGACGTCGGATCTCAACATCGTTACCTGGTAGCCATTTAACAGATACACCAATACTTTCTAGTACTTCGATGATCCTAAAGACTTCTTCAATTCTTGGAAAGGCCTTGAATCTTGTTACCCCGTGATTTAGTAAACTTGCGCAAAGTAGTGCCACAGCAGAGTTCTTGGAAGTTTTTAGTGCCACGCTTCCGTGTAGCTCACGACCTCCCTCAATACGAAGATTAACAGCGGTACCTTCTAAGCTAATTAGCTGTTTATTTAAGACGTCGCTAATTCTAGCTAGAGTATCAAGGCTTAAGTTTTGTCGGCCATGCTCAATTCGGTTAACGGCTGATTGGCTGGTGCCAAGTTTGCTGGCGAACTCGGATTGAGTTAAGCCTCGCTCTTGCCTTATTTGGTAAATAAGTTGGCCAATTTTTTCGTTAGCTTGCATAATAACTTACGTATTATACCTCCGATGATATATAAAGCAAGAGAGCTTTTTATTCCCGTTAATAGGCTGTTAGAATACTAATCTAGGGTAAAATCAATTCATAAAGTTTTGAGGCTTAACTATGCAGGACAAGATTGTAGAAAGATTAATCAAAGCAGAGCTAAAGCGCCAGCAATCTGGACTAGAGTTAATACCGTCTGAAAACTATGTTAGCAGGGATGTGCTAACCGCTATGGGTAGTGTTTTCACAAATAAGTACTCGGAAGGTTATCCGGGCAAACGCTACTACGGCGGTCAAGAAAACACGGACAAAGTCGAACAGCTGGCAATTGATAGAGCTAAGAAGTTATTTAACGCAGATCACGCTAATGTTCAACCTCACTCCGGAGCTCAGGCTAATGAAGCAGTTTTCCATGCCTGGATGGAACCCGGCGATACAATTTTGGCGATGGATCTGAGTCATGGTGGGCATTTGACTCACGGAGCTCCGGTCACCGTTCTAGCTCACCAGTTTAAGTTTATTCGCTACGGTATGAAAGATCCCTCGACCGGAGAAATTGATTATGAACAACTTCGCCAACTGGCGCTTGAACACAAACCAAAAATTATATTGGCAGGATTTAGTGCTTACCCAAGGGAGTTAAATTATCAAAAATTTGCAGAAATTGGCAGGGAAGTTAACGCTGTTTTAGTCGCCGACATGGCGCACATTGCCGGTCTGATAGCTGGGGGTGTAGCCAAAAACCCGTTTGATTATGGTTTTCATGTGATCACCAGCACGACCCACAAGACGCTACGAGGCCCTAGAGGCGGTTTAATACTCAGTCAGGGAACCGTTTCTAATCCACTAAAAAAAGTTGATAAAACTATAGATAATCTACCTACGTTAATCGACAGGACAGTCTTCCCAGGTATCCAAGGCGGACCACATATGCACATAATTGCTGCTAAGGCAGTAGCATTCGGGGAAGCTATGAAACCTGAGTTTAAGGAGTATGTGGCAATGATTCTTAAAAATGCTCATGCGCTAGCTAAAGAAATGCTTAGCCGAGATTTCCAGCTTATATCTGGGGGCACAGACAATCACCTGATTTTAACCGATGTTTATAAGTCATTTGGCCTAGATGGTTCAATTGTTGAGCATGCGCTAGATAGTATTGGACTGACGCTTAACAAAAACGCTGTCGCCAATGATCCACTGCCGCCTTTTAGACCTAGCGGCATCAGGCTTGGTACGCCTGCTATAACGACGAGAGGACTGACAGAAAAACACATGACACTTCTAGCCGACTGGATGCGCCGAGCCATAGATAAAAGAGAAGATACCAAAGCCCTAGCTGAACTTAAAAAAACTGTCACGGAGTTTAGTTTACAATTTCCCCTACCAAATGATTTGTAATTATTTAGGGTAGCAGTTCGGGTTCCTGAGCAAGTTGAATGTCAAACCTAGCTGCCACAGCACCACTTACTTTTTGGGCGAATTTTAGTAAGTCACTAGTAGACTGGGCATGTTCGTTAACAAAAACAAGTGGTTGGGTGGGCCAAGTGGCCATGCCTGTCTCTTTATCGTGATAGTCTTTGAAGTTAAGCTGTTCGATCAGCCAGGCAGCAGATATTTTATATTTATTGTCTCCATTTTCCCAATAAGGGACTGCCGGGAAGGATGAACGAAGTATTTCAAGCTTTGACCCATCAATTATTGGATTAGTAAAAAAAGACCCGCAATTAGCAACCTTAGAAACGTCTGGTAATTTTGATTTTCTGATCGAAATTACGGCGTCACGGACAACAGTGGGGGTTATATCACTTATTTTATGCTCTTCAAAGTATTGTTTGAGAGCGGAATAATAAGGTGGTTGAGGGTTTGATTTATTTAAATGAAGAACAATATTGGTAATGAAAAACCGTCCTTTGTCGGTGGTTTTAAAACGACTAGTTCGATATCCAAAGCCACATTCACTTGAACGGATATTAACGAGTTCACCTATCTTTTGATCGAAAACTTCCACGCTAACTAAAACATTAGACAGTTCTTGACCATATGCACCAACGTTCTGAACTGGAGCAGCTCCAGCTGTACCTGGTATCAAAGACAGTTGCTCGATGCCACTTAAGTTAATGGAGGTTGTTCGGGCTACGATATCATCCCAAATTTCACCTGATCCCACTGTGATATAGAAGTTAGTGTCATCCTCTCGAAAAACATCGTAGCGTTTCGTTTTACATACCAAAATTAAGCCATCGAAACCTTCGTCTCGCCAAACCAAGTTACTGCCTGTCCCAACAGCAATTGTTTTCAAATTGTTAGTTTTTGCGAAATCAAACGCTTGAACTAGATCGTCCTTGTTTTCAATCTCAACTACGTAACTTGCGTTACCGCCAAGTTTCATAGTCGAATAATTTTTAAGCGAAACGTTCTTTGAGATATTCATAAAGTCATTATTGCATGCCAACAGTTGGCGGCGTAAGATTATATTTTAGATGACAAACAACTCTGTTCCGAAGTACCCCTATAAATCACTTGGCAATAAAATTAGAAGTCTCCGCGAAAAAAGCCATGAAACTCTGGCTGAGGTTTCCGGTGCAGTTGAAATTGATACCCACTTACTAATTGGAATTGAAAAAGGCGTAAAACTACCTAACGAAGACATTCTAATACTTATAATTAGACATTTCGAGCTAAATAATTCCGAAGCTTTTAAACTTTGGCAGCTTGCAGGTTATGACAAAGATCAAACCACGGTTGGAGGTTTTGGGCTTTCTGCTTCTCCAACGATGCTAGTCTTGATCCCGATTGATAACAAAGTCATATATACCGACCAAGTCCACGTAAACTCCACTAGTTTTGGCATAACCATGAATTTTATGCAAAGTGCTCAGGCATCTAATAACTCTCAGCCTCAACCTATAGCGAGGTTAGGAATGAGTCTTGAGCACGCCAAAAGCCTAGTGACTCTGCTAAACGACACACTAGCTTCTCAATCTAAACGCATAAACAAAACGCAAGACAAATCGCTCAAACGTAGAAAACAAACCGACTAGTTATTCTTTTGCCGCCAATCACTCGGTTTTAAACCTGTTAATAGTCTAGAAGTATGGGACCAAATAGCTTATGATTAAGCCATGATTCCGGAATTTAACATTAAACGGATTGATCAGAAGGTATCTAATGATCCGCTTGTTCACGTAAATACAGCCATCTATGTTCTGACCATAATTGCCTACTACGTCCTAACTAAAGGCATTCATCACCAGATTCATTCATCAGACTTAATAGGTTTTGCCATAGGCGTTGGTCTAATAACTATTCAGGCGGTTAGCCGCTTTCTGCCCGTTACCAAGGACTGGGATACCTTTAACAGCGGTGGTCTGGGTGCTTTGATTGTCTATAACCTTGCTATATCTATTCTACTGATTTGGTTTGTGCCTATCTTTAGTCCGTTTGTTCTAATACTACCTCCGGTTCTTTTTATAACAATTTACTATCGTGGTCACGGAGCATTTCTTGTATCCGTTGTAACGGTCGTTGCTTTGGTGGTTATATCAACTATTAAAGATGGGGTGCCCACAGTTAGTTATGGTTATTTGTATCCGTATTTTACTGCGATACTTGTAATTGCGCTTGGAGGGATTTTTGAACGTGCTGGATCTGTAGACGAAGGAATTAGGCAACAGTTCCAAAAAATTAGTCAAAATGTAGTGCTGGAAAGGGAACAGCTTAGCTCGCTAATTAATAGTATGTCCGATTCGGTTATTGCCGCAGACAAAACCGGGAAAATCCTATTCCATAATCGTTCATCATTGGGCTTGTTGGATCAACCGACCAGCTTAATTGACAAGCAGTTTAGTAATGTGGTGGCTATCTATGACAATTCCTCACAGCCTGTCGATCTATTCGCGCTGGCTCGTAAGTCCAACCACACCCTCGAGATCTCTGATATGCACTTACTAAGCAAGAACGGCGAGAAAATTGATTTATATATAAATGTAACTTCAATTAACCTAGGTATTAACAAAGAGGGAGAAGGTGGTTTTATCGTTCAGCTGAGAGACATTACAAAGCAGAAAACTTTGGATGAGGAAAGAAGCGAGTTTATATCTATAACTTCACATGAGCTTAGAACTCCAATTGCGACTGCGGAGGCTTCTTTGTCAATTTTAATGAATCCTAAAATGATCACAGATCTTAAAGATGATGATAAAAAAATGATAGAAAAAGCTCATGAAAGCGTAATGTCACTGGCAGATCTAATAAATGACCTAACTGTCTTCGCGAGTGCAGAAAAGCAGCGCTTAGAGACCAAAATAGAACGCTTGGATATAGTTGGGCTACTAGCAAAAATAACCCAAACCTATAACGATAGAGCAACAGCAGCCGGCCTTCAGTTAATAACAGACTTTAGTCTTAGCTTAAGACCAATTGTTAGTTCTGCTGATTATATACGTGAAATAGTCCAAATTCTAATAGACAATGCGCTTAAATATACTGAACAGGGTAGTGTGACTGTCTCGGCTAATCTGGATAGCCAGGGCAACCTGGAAATTAGGGTTAAAGATACTGGAGTTGGCATTGGTCGGGCGGATAAGACGAAGATTTTT
The DNA here is from genome assembly GCA_035510465.1 of Saccharimonadales bacterium (SeqCode). Classification (GTDB taxonomy): domain Bacteria; phylum Patescibacteriota; class Saccharimonadia; order Saccharimonadales; family DATKHC01; genus DATKHC01. The sequence goes on along the minus strand of DATKHC010000001.1, from coordinate 7,582 downwards.
TCAAAATATTTCAGATCCGAAGACTACAGAACGAGACGTACTCGTGGGACCGGCTTGGGTCTATATATAGCCAAAAGGCTAACTGAATATTTGAAAGGTAGAATCTGGTTTGAGAGTGAACTCAACAAAGGCAGCACCTTCTTCGTACTTATACCTACTATTCGCCAAACTGAACTCCAACAAGCTCCGGCAGATACCGTACCTGCTGCCAACGCTAAGTCTTTAGAGCAAAAAGCCGCCCCGGCATAAACTAACTAAATTTTTCTGCAGTTTTCTCAGCTATTTTTGCTAGCTCAAAGTCTTTTAAAGTCAACCCAGAGGCCGAGTGAGTGGTCAAACTGACGGAAACCTTGTTGTATGAGTTAGTTAGGTCTGGATGGTGGTTAAGTTTGCTGGCGAATTTCGCCAAAGCATCAATAAATTTGATTGCATCCTCAAAACTTTTAAACTCATAGTTTCGATGAATAGTTTCATCAACTAATTCCCACTTCGGAAGCTTATCTAGGTGTTTTTCAGCTTCCTCAAAAGATAATTTACTCATACTGGTGCCTCCCTTGGTGATTAGTATAAATTTCTATGGTACCCCGTGAGGGATTCGGACCCCCGACCTCCTCGTCCGAAGCGAGGCGCTCTAATCCGCTGAGCTAACGGGGCAGGATAACCAGACTACAGTATGACTGAGGCTGTAGATTTTGTGAACTTTATTGAGAAATGGAGTTCGTCAGGAATCAAATATGTTAAACTTAATCTACTGTTGGGCTCGTTGACAGGCGATCTAGTCAGTTTAAATCTATATGGCAGCATCAGATAAATCAAATACATTAAAATATTCGATCTGGGCAATTGCCGCTGCTGTGGTGATACTGATACTAATCGTACTGGTTAAGTCACCAACCACAACAAATACTAATGTTGACGACAGTCCCGTCCCATTCTCGCTGATGACCAAGCTAAGTTCTGTTAAGCAAAGTGTTTTTGATGAAATCGGAATCGGTAGTTCAACACCGAAGCCTACTCCTCTGAACGCACCTGCTTTGACAAGTGGTTCAAAACCAAGAGTTGTTTATATAGGGGCAGAGTATTGTCCATACTGCGCAACCGAGAGGTGGGCAATGGTGGTAGCATTGGAACGTTTTGGGACTATATCTAACCTAAAAGAGACTCACTCATCCCTAACGGATCTTTACCCAAATACTCAGACATTTTCATTTCATGGGGCTACCTATTCAAGCCCATATTTTGAGTTTGACGCCGTTGAGCGGTATTCAAATAAGCCGCAGGGCAGTAGCTACGCTCTTCTTGACACCCCAACTTCAGAAGAACAAAACCTAATGAATACATATGACGCCCCTCCGTATACAACCTCTTCGAACGCGGGAGCCATCCCATTTATAGATTTCGGGGGAAAGTACTTCATAATCGGGGCTACCTATTCTCCCGCAGTTCTCCAGGGAAAGAGTTATGACCAAATTGCTGATTCACTAACTGATCCAACCAGTGCGATTACTAAAGGCCTTATAGGTGCAGCTAACGGCATAACTGCAGCTATATGCGGAGCAACAAATAACACTCCGAGTAGTATTTGCATGGATCCAACTATCTCAAGTATTAAAAGTTCTTTTTAAAAGTGGGCGATGGCAACAGCACCTATAGACACAGATAAACCTACCAAAGCAGACAAATCTCAAAATAAGTGGTTTTGGATTTTTGGTACAGTTTTTAGTTTAGTAGGCTTGGCTGACTCTATATATCTGACGATTGCGCACTATACAACTAGTGCAATTTTGGCTTGTCCTGAGACCAAGTTCATTAACTGTGCAAAAGTTACCACTAGCTCTTATTCAGAAATCTTTGGCATACCGGTACCGTTATTTGGCTTGGTCTTTTTTGTAGGTATGCTGCTTTTTCAACTACCCAAAAGTTGGCAGTCGAAGAGTTTATTAATTAAGCGTTGCCGTGTTTTATTATCAATTGCTGGACTAATTAGTGTCTTTTATTTTATTTATGTTGAGCTGCACTTGCTTCACTCAATCTGCATTTTCTGCACGCTGGTTCATATACTAACCTTTGCCATATTTGTAAATACTGTCATCGGCACCTCTGTGGTTAGTGACGAGCAGTAACTTTTGACCTGATAAACATTTAATTTTAAGCATAGGCGCTTTGTATTTACTTGACCTCATCTTATATAATGGAGGCAATTAATCAAGGAGGGTAAAAAATGGGTGCTTGGGCTTATATCTTGTACGTAGTGGCTGGCATAATTGCCGCCAATGGGATACCGCATTTTCTAAAGGGAATTACGGGTGAGAAACATATGACTCCGTTCGGAGAGTCATCGTCTGCGGTTTCAAACGTGCTTTGGGGAGTCCTTAACTTCGTCGTAGCTATCGTTATACTTCATTACTTAGCTATTAATAACCATCACGTTATCCGCGAAAGTATTTTGTTTGGCGTTGGGGCGCTAGTTATATCACTGATCCTGGCGGATGCTTGGTCAAAGAAAAAAGCTTAAATATCTCAATAAAGCCTGTTAATCCTTCTTAACTTGCTCTCGTATAAGTAAGTATTATTAAATAGGGTTGATGTATAATGCCAGGGCTTTGCTAAAAGATACTCTTAGAAGTCATGGGTTAAGTTTGACTGAAGCTAGATTGTCTGTATTTAAGATATTACTAGGATACGGACCTTTGAATATGGTCAGTTTACTCAATAAAACTTCAGGACGAGCTGATAGAGCTAGTGTTTACCGAGCAGCTGCGACTTTCGAAAAAATAGGAATAGCCCAACGTGTTTCAGTAGGTATGGACGAAAAACTGGAATTAACAGAAATTTTCGAGGGGCACCACCACCATTTTAGTTGCACGAATTGTGGGCGGATAATTTCAATTAATGACCGCCAACTCGAGAGTTACATAGATAACCTTCCGTCACTTCGCGGTAATCAGATTGTTGCCCATCAACTTGACATCCAGGGCTTATGCTCCAAATGCCTTAGTATTAGCCAAACCTAAAGTCTGAAACTCTAGGCCTTTTAAGCCTCAATTGTGACAGTAGTACCAACCTGGCTCCAGTTGTAAAGCCAGGTTGCTGTGGCGAGAGGCATTTCAACACAACCATGTGAAGCATCGCTTGAGTCGGGACTAATGTTACCGAAGTCAGATGGACTTCTCCAGGTCGCATCATGCAAACCGTAGACACCGTATTGGTTATCCAAAAACTCCATGAAGTAATTAACATGGTCGTTCCAGCAGCCAGTAGTATCACAACCTTTAAGATAAGTATCTGTAACCTTAGCATATATATGGTAGGTCCCAACAGGCGTCAAATCGGCCGGAAGAAACTCCATGCCAGTAATGACTTTAGAGCTATAAACTTGAGAGGAGCCATCACAGGCCCAGAGTTCTCGTTTCGAAATACTAACTAAAATTAACTGACTTAAAGTGTTTGGGCTGCAGTTAGTGCTAGTAGTACTACTTGTTTTAGTGGTTGATGAGTTCTTGTTCGGTTGCGTTGAGCCAGAATTTATTGCGCTAAAAGCTGCTTGGGTCGTCGATTTAGCGTTGGTTTGAGGGGCTTTATGAATAACGAAGTAGCCAGTCAGCCCAACAGCGACAATAACAAATAAAAGGGTCAATCTCTTTATATATTTTCTAGATGACCTTGGCTTTTTATAACTATAGCTACGACGTGGTTTCATGTGACCAATCTATTATAGTCTTTTATAATCTGTAGTTATTGTTAAAGTTTTTATTTTTTGAATAATTTCTAAGTTAACGTGGGGAGTAAGAAAAAGTAGGTATTTGGTTGTTTGGAGGGTGGTGGGGATTGTTTGGGTCGAGAGATATAAGTTGTTGGTGGAGTCAGGAGTATAGGCTAAGGCCTAGACGTACGTCCGGTCGGGACACCTGCTCAGCTCAGGACGGTTTACCGGGTTGGGTTCAGCGTAGGAGACGCAACTCTCCGCTGCAGGGACTCAACTACGGCTCTCATTCCCAAACCGGGTGATGGTACAGGTGCCCCGACACGGACGTCTCAGCTCACGCGCCGGGATGGAGGGGAGGTGGCAAACCCTCACAAGCGTGAGCTGATCAACAGATCATCTTGCCCAGCGAGGTACGCAATGATCTGTTGGGGGGTGAGAACATATTACTCAATCGATTTAAACATTTTGATTCGATGGGCAGCACTTACTAATAAGCTTAAAAGCTTTAATACGGACTGCTCACCGAATCAATTTATCAAATACCTACTTTTTAAAATACATCTTCGGAGAACGAATCCTCAACAAAGAGCATATTGGATAGTAGGACAAAAAACTGACCCTGTCAAGCTCGTCTAAAGCTTAAGAATTTTCTTTAAACAATTTATGCCCTAAGTTCGTCTTTTTACAAACTTCAGCGTAGATCAAGTACCATCTATTGAACATACTTTGACATCAACCAAGCCTATGCCTAGTCCTGCCTTTCTAATCACTTCGTCATTTAAATCCGAAACAAGTCCAGAGCTTTTCTTAGGCCAGGATAGCCACAATTGGCCCTTATCATCTAAACAATCAGCCAAATCCCCAATTTGCATACTCAGATCATGCTCGTTTCTAACGAAAACCTGCAACCAATTAAGCTTGCCAAGGCTTTCTAGATTATCAATAAGCATAAGTTGAGGCAAATGATCAGTATAGCCCTCCGGAGCGAACAAGCAGTACGGTGCCCTAACTTCTCCCAAACCTAACTTTTTCACTAGGTTTGGGAAACGTTTTGCATTAGAACAACTATAGCAGTTCCACGTCCAATCCAATTGCAAACCAAATCAGTTACGCTTATTATTGGGAATAGTGGAAGAACCAAAATCTAACAACTTTACGCTACCAACCACTCCTGTAAGTGAACCAGAATCTAACCCCCAAGGGCAACCAGGAGCGATAATACCTGCCAAAATTAAACCTGCTAAACGTCCAACTAGTTTCAGGGCGATCTTTGTCTATATAGTAGTTCTTATCATAGCCGGTGCTGGGGGAGGGGCTTACTATTGGGAGCGCATCGATGTCAAAAGCCTAACCGGCCAAGTTAGTAGTTTGAATTCTCAGGTTTCTAATTTAAATCAGCAAATTAAAACCTTAAAGTCTGGGCAGACTAGTTCAACCTCAACTTCGACCGAGGCGACTAAGGTATATACGTATAACAACACGTACTCACTGACATATCCCTCAGGTTGGGCGGTCCGTTCTAAGCCTGCTGTGGTCACTGGCAACAATTCGCTACTAGATAGCTCGGCAGTTACTTTTACTCCCACGGGTTTATCTGGTCCAGCTACACCAATCGAGGTCACATCTTTTAACAGCGGGGACATTAACACGGTTTTTAAACAAAATGCTTTTCCAGCAAATGCTGCATATGCTCCGCAATCCCAAATAATTAACGGCTATTCTGCGCTTTATTATCAGAATATTGTCCCTCAATTATCTACAACCAACGGAGGGGTTGGTTATACAGATGATTTCTACGCAGTTACAAATGGGAGTATCACTTTGCTATTTGATTTTAGGGAAAGTCAAACTGGCAGCAGTTCAGCTCAGACATTTAGTAGCAAAAGCTTTGTTACTGACTATAGCAATCTCGCAAAATCGGTTAAATTCCTGTAGTAAAAAATCTTTAACTTTCAAAAACGCTTATGCTCGCATATCTAAGTGGCTAGTGCAATAATTGTCTGAATGGAAGCAATTGAGGGGGCTACATATGGTGAGGTTGGAGTAGACGTTGATGTTGAAGCCAAAGCCGCCAAAATTCTTTTTGGAGAAGCCAGAGGAACTTTTGAAAACCGAAACGGTAAGCTAGGCGAAGTACATTCAATAAGTGACAGTTTTTCAGGGGTTAGATTTTCCGATATCGGCGGCTTGCCTATTGGTGTGGTTGACGGTCTGAATTCAGATGGCGTTGGGACAAAGCCGGTGGTTGTTATGGAAGCCGGGGTACTAGACACAATTGCGATTGATTTAATCTCTAATGTATCTGTTGACGCTGCAATAAAAGGTGCTGATCCCGCACACGTTAGTACGATCTTAAAGGTAAACACTTTGGGTAAGGATGAGAGTAGACTTCATCTGATACGTGATTTAGCATCTGGTTATTTATTGGGTGCACGAGATGCAGGGATTGCTGTAACTAATGGCGAGATAGCTCAACATAACGATGCTATGGATGGTGATCCTTCAAAGTTTTCATTTGACTGGGACGCAACTGTTAAGTGGTATGCTCACGAAGATCGCTTGGCACAGCTAGATGGTTCAAGAATTGAAGCCGGTGACTTTCTGGTTGCGCTTAAGGAAACTGGTTTAAGGTGTAACGGCATATCTTTGGTTAGGCAAATTCTTAAAAGCGAGTATGACGACGAGTGGGGCGAGGTTATGTTTGAAGGTCAACGTCTGGTAGATTTAGTTTTGCAACCGCCAGTTGCCTATACTCGAGCAATCGTGGAAATGACAGGGGCAGATAATTACGGTGTGGATCGAAAAGGCAAACTATTAGTACCAAGTTTACTTCGTGGAGGGGTTCATGTATCTGGTTCAGGTATTCCTGGAAAACTTGCTAGGTTTCTATTCCCGAGAGGCAAGGGAGCTTTTATTACGGATCTGTATGAGCCGTCAAAGTTAATTGAGCGTATCCAGACAGCTGGTAGGGTGACAGATTGGGAGATCTACAGGACGCTTTGTATGGGGCAAGGAGCAATATTGATTTGCTCAGCAGACGATTCCCAGGACGTTATAAATATTGCACGTAAACATCTTGTGGAGTCAAAGGTTGTAGGGCTTGTAACTAATGATCCAACGATTGCCATTGAAAGTAGGGGTCTGGAAAGGGACTACCTTACTTATGTAGCTTAGGTTTAAAAATAAGACCTGTAACTTTATGTAAAAAGGAGGATAGGGTGTCACAAGAAGCTGAATCACATACGCAACCATTAAGTGGGAGGGAAGTAATGTATATGGCCTTTGACTCTGCTAGAGAAGTACTGGATAGAGCCTGGCTTGCCGGTTTTGATGGTTTCGGAAGCGCTGAATTTTCATTACTGCGAAGTCTGAGTCAGACTTTGGCCATTCCATATATACCCAGCGAAGGAAGAGACGCTAATTTCCTTGGTAACCTAAAGCCGTTTGAAAAGGCTAGATTTATCCAAACAGCGCTAGGTTCTGAGTCTATTGAAGATGCGCAGGCAACGGCAAACGGGGTGGTACGTACGCTTAGCATGGTTTGTGCGTTAGGATCGGGTGCTGTCTCTTTCGACGATTTTCTTAAAGCAAAGGAAGTGGTTGACAAGATTTGGCTGGCTTCCAGACCCCTAGACACCTAAGTAAAACGTGAATTGAGGGCCACGGCTCTCTATATCAAGTGGGGTAGAAATGATAGGCTTAGTTAAGTGAATCGCCAGCTAAAACTAGTCCTAGTTGTCAAGGACCCCGTTTTTCGGACACTTCTGTCTACAACCTAAGCCGCAACTAATGTAGCCTGTTGGGCTAGGTATTGTTTTGGCGCCATCTTCAAAGCTAAATGGATACGGTAGTGGTTGTAAATATATAGCTGTAAGT